>JBKDYO010000116.1:0-11635 GCA_046305855.1 Paracoccaceae bacterium | reverse complement strand
AGGCCTTCAGTGTCCGAGGGCATCCGGCGCCCGCGTTCGACGCCGGTATAGCCGATCTCGCGCGCTTCGCTCAGGGCCTGCTCCATCGTGTAGGCGGCCGTCAGGTCCGGCAGGTCGTCGTTCTGCCACGAGATGGGAGAGATCCCGATCTTCACGCTCATCAGTCTGTCCTCAGTTCACAAGCCATTGGGCCTTGGCGCCCGCTTCGAATTCTTTGCGGGCCGCGTTCACTTCCTTGCGGGTAGAGACTTCGGGAACGCCGACCTCCCACCAGGACCCGCCCGCGCCGGTTCCCGGACCCGGGTCGCTGTCGATCACGATCACGGTTGGAACGCTGGCGGCCTTGGAGGTTTGCAACGCAGCCTCGAGCCCGGCGATCCCTTCCGCCTTGACCACATTGGCCCCCATCGACCCGGCATGGGCGACAAAGTCGATGTGGCTGGCGTTCACGTGATAGCTGTCATCCAGCAGGTTGTTGAACGCAGCACCCCCGGTATGGGCCTGCAAGCGGTTGATGCAGCCAAAGCCTCGGTTGTCGGTCAGGACCACGGTGAAGGGCACGCCCATCATCACGGCGGTCGCCAGTTCGCTGTTGGCCATCATGTAGGACCCGTCGCCCACCATGCAGATCACGTCGCGGTCCGGCTGGGCCATCTTGATGCCCAAGGCACCCGCGATCTCGTATCCCATGCAGGAGAAGCCGTACTCCATATGGTAGCCACCCTCGGACCCGCGCCAAAGGACATGGAGCACGCCCGGCATCGACCCGGCCGCGCCCATCACCAGGGTCTTCGGCGTGGCGCTGCGGTTGACCGCGCCGACAACCTGCGCGTCCGAGGGCAGCTGGTTCCCGTTCGGCGCTGCAAACAGCGCGTCGGTGGTCTTGAACCAGGCGTCACGCGCAGCGAAGTCTGGGTCGGCAAAGCGGTGTTTGCCAAGCGCCGCGGACAGGCGTTCCAGCGCGACCTTGGCATCAGCCACCAGCGGCTGCGCCCCGCGCTTGGCAGAGTCATAGGGCTGCACGTTGACCGAAATGATCTTGCGGCCCGGTCGCTTGAAGATCGACCAGCTGCCAGTGGTAAAGTCCTGCAGCCGCGTGCCGACCGCAAGGATCACATCGGCCTCGGCGGCCAGCTTGTTGCCGCAGTCCGATCCGGTGACGCCCGGCGTGCCGAAGTTCAGCGGGTCTTCCCAGCCCGCAGCCCCCTTGCCGGCCTGAGTTTCGACGAAGGGAATGTTGTGGGTCTTGGCAAAAGACCGCAGCGTGTCCTCGGCACCCGAGTAGATCACACCGCCCCCCGCGACGATCAGCGGTGCCTTCGCGGCGCGCAAGGCCGCGACGGCAGCCTCCAGCTCGCGCTGGTCGGGTTCGGGCCGGCGGATATGCCAGACCTTGGGGGTGAAGAATTCCACCGGGTAATCATAGGCTTCCGCTTGCGTGTCCTGGCAGAAGGCAAGGCAGACCGGGCCGCAGGTGGCCGGGTCGGTCATCACCTGAAGCGCGCGGGGCAGAGCCGTCAGGATATGCTCAGGGCGGCTGATCCGGTCGAAGTAGCGGACCACCGGGCGGAAGCAGTCGTTGGCCGAGACGATGCCGTCTCCGAAATCCTCGACTTGCTGCAGGACCGGGTCCGGCGCACGGCTGGCGAAGACATCGCCTGGGATCATGAGGACCGGAATCCGGTTCACATGCGCCAGCGCGGCCGCCGTCACCAGGTTCGTCGCCCCCGGCCCGATGGAGGTGGTCACCGCCATCGCCTTCCGGCGCTTCATCGCCTTGGCATAGGCGATCGCGGTATGCGCCATGGTCTGCTCGTTGTGGCCCCGCCAGGTCGGCAGCACATCGCGGTGGGCGTGCAGCGCCTCACCCAGACCGGCAACGTTGCCATGGCCGAAGATCGCCCAGACGCCTTCGATAAAGCGGCTGCCGTCCTCGGCCTGTTGCAGGGACAGCCAGCGCACCAGCGCCTGGGCAGCAGTCAAGCGGATCGTGGTCATTTCTTTCCTCCCTGGCGCGCGGCGTCCCATGTGCGGGACAGGCGCGCAAAACGGTCTGACATCTGGGCAACGGCATCAGTGTCGGTCATCTGGCCCTTGAACCAGGCCCGTGCGGCATCGCCAAAGATCGTGCGGCCAATGGCGAAGCCTTTCACCAAGGGCTGCTTGGCTGCAAGGGCCAGCGAGGCCGCAAGGTCGTCTTCCTTTGCATCAAGGCCCAGCACCACGACGCCCCGCGTGTGCGGGTCGTTCTTCGTGATGGCGGCGCAAGCGTTGTCCCAGGCTTTCGCGGTCGCAAAAGGCTCCAGCTTCCACCAGTCGGGATAGACGCCAAGGTCGTAGAAGCGCTGGATCACCTGGGCGGAGGTGTCCTCGGTGACGGGGCCGACCTTGGACGGGATGATCTCCAGCAGCATCTCCAGCCGGTTGCGGCGGCAGGCGTGGAACAGGCGGCGGACGGTGTCTTCCTGCGCGGCCTTGGTCGCGGCATCGTCGTCGGGGTGGTAGAAGCAGAGCACCTTTACGACGTGCTCCAGCGGCCATTCTTGCAGGCCGCCGAAGTCGGGCCCCAGTTCCGGTTCCAGTGTCAGGGGGCGGGAGCCCGGCCATTCGACCGGGCGGCCGATCCAAAGCCCGGTGCCCGCTGCCTGGAACAGCGCATCCCGCCCTAGGCGGTTGTCACACAGGACGCCATAGCCGGGCTGGCCGTTGGCGACCTTCAGGGCCGCCGTCAGGCACAGCTCCTTGAACGCGCCGATCTTGGCGGGCGTTGCGCCCTCCATCTGCTCCAGCTGCATCCGGTGGTCGAAGGCGAAGACGCGCATCACCGACCAGTCCTTGTGCCGGTTGGTCGCCCAATGCACCTGCTCCAGTGCTGCATCCTTGCGCAGCGCCTTTTCAACGACCCCGCGATTCAGGAAGAACTTCAGCTCCTCCCAGGACGGATAGGCCGGGGTGCAGCCGTGGCGGCTGACCGCGAAGGCGCCGCAGGCGTTGGCGTATTTGAGTGCGGTGGGCCAGGGTTCACCGTCAAGCCAGCCCTTCAACAGGCCCGACATGAACCCGTCGCCCGCGCCAAGGACGTTGAAGACCTCGATCGGGAAGCCGGGGCCGCTTTCGCCTTCGTCCAGCGAGTCCGGGATCGCACCAGTAAAGGCGACCGCACCCATGGGCCCGCGCTTGCAGACGAGAGTGGCCTTCGATACGGCCCGCACAGCGCGCAGGGCAGCGATGGTGTCGGTGGTGCCGCCGGCGATATGGAACTCTTCCTCTGTCCCGACGATCAGGTCAAAGAAGTGCAGCGTCGATTGCAGCTTGGCGGTGACATTGGCGCTTTCGATGAAGCGGCTTTCCCCGTCACCATGCCCTGCCAGCCCCCAGAGGTTCGGGCGGTAGTCGATGTCGAGCGCCGTCTGCAACCCATGCTTGCGGGCAAAGCGCAGCGCCTTGACGACGGCGGCCTCGGTCCGGGGGTGGGAGAGGTGCGTGCCGGTGGCGACGACCGAGCGGGCTTCGGCGATGAAGCCCTCGTCGATGTCATCCTCGCACAGCGCCATGTCGGCGCAGTTTTCCCGGTAGAAGATCAGCGGGAACTGCTTGTCGTCGCGGATGCCGAGAAGCACGAGCGCGGTCAGACGCTCCGGGTCGGTCTTCACGCCCCTCACGTCGACGCCCTCTTTCGCAAGCTCCTCGCGGATGAAGCGCCCCATATGTTCGTTGCCGACCCGGGTGATCAGCGCCGACTTCAGCCCCAGCCGCGCGGTCCCGGCGGCCATGTTGGTGGGCGAGCCGCCAATGTACTTTTGGAACGACCCCATGTCTTCGAGCCGCCCACCGACCTGCGCGCCGTAAAGGTCGACCGACGAACGGCCGATGGTGATCACGTCGAGGGTTTTGGTCGGGGACATGCGGGCAGCTCCTACCGGGGCCGAGTCGCCCCCTGCGATGGAACGTTTATTCTAAAGCGACGAGTCGGGAAAGAGCTAAGTTTCGCGTCGGGTGGCCACCGCCACTGCCAGAGCCAGGGCCAGGGCGATGGCGGCCGACAGGGATCGGAAGGCGCCGAAGTCGATTTCGGTGACAGTCAGGATGGTGTCGGCAAACCCGGTCAGCTGGTTGGCGGGCGGGTCGGTCAGGATGATCACCGGCAGACCCTGGTCCCGGGCATGGGTGGCAAGGGTCAGGGTTTCGTCCGAGTAGGGCGAAAAGGTGATCGCCAGAAGCGCATCCCCGGGCCGCAGGCTTGTCCGATGGGCAAGGCCCGCCACCCCGTCATGCAGGATCGCGGGGATGCCCAGCTTGTCGAAGACGTAAGCAAGGTAGCTTGCCACCGGAAACGACCGCCGGAACCCGGCCAGATGGATGATCTTGGCCTGCGAAAGCGTCGTAACCGCTTGATTCAAAGCAATTTCATTAAGGTCCCGCGCAAGCGCCTCCATCGACTGCCGCCCGGCTTCGACAAACTCGGCGACGAGGGTCGAGGGTTGACCCGCCCCGCCTGCCTTCAGGTTCGCAAGCCGCGTCGCATAGTCCGGCGTGGCGCGGGACAGCGCCTCGCGGAACAGCCGCTGCATCTCGGCATAGCCGGAGAATCCCATGATCTGACAGAACCGCATCATCGCCGAGGGAGGCACACCTGCGCCCTGGGCCACCTGGGCGACGGTGGACAGGGCGATCTGGTCCATGTGCCGGGCGATGTGGTCGGCGCATTGCTGCAGGCGCCGGGGCAACTGGCCACTCAGACCCAGAAGCCGGTCGCGGAATGCGTCGATGGTCTGCGGCGCATCACGCAAGAGAATCGCGGCGTCTTCCTTCGGCATGGATGGCTCTCGGCTGGTGGTCGGGCCAGCATAGCACACAGAACAAATGTTCCAAGCGATTAGTCCCCGGTCTGTCTACCGGGGTCGCGCAGGTGGGCGCGCAAATGAAAAAGGCCCCGGTCGCGTGGACCGGGGCCTTGGCAATCCTGCAGATCGGCAGGACTATTGGGTCATCTTGTTGAACTCGGCCAGACCGGTGGCCACGATGTCATACCACTCGCCCGACTCGCGCATTTCGGTGATGCCGCGGTTCAGCATGGCGATGTAGACCCGACCGCGCGGATTGCTCTTCGAGGTCAGGAAGTGGTAGGTGATGAAGGTGGTCAGCGCCGGGTTGACGACGACTTTGTCGGTCCCGCCCAGTTCGGTGAAGTTCGAGGTCGAGGTCTCGGCTTCGATCGAGTAGATGTCGACTTCGCCCTTCAGCAGCAGTTCGGCGCAGTCGATCGGGTTCTTCGGCTGAACGATCTCGATCACCGGCGGGGCAAGGCCCTGCACTTCAAGGTCGCCCATCGGCCAGGCCTCGGGACGGCAGAGCTTGGCCCCGGCGTAGTCCGAAAAGGCCCGCGCGCCGGCGTATTTGCTGTCGGCCAGCGTGTTGAAGCTGTAGGCGGTTTCATAGATCGGCAAGGAGAAGTCGAACTCGGTGCACATCCGGGCCGAGAATTCGCCCAGCATGTCCAGCTTCGAGCAGTCCGGCGCTTCCCAGGCGATCGAGATGTCGAACGCGCCCGAGGGCAGGAGAACGTCGATGTGCGACATCCAGTCGTCGACATAGGACACTTCGTAGCCGCGGCTGTTGCCGCCGCGCTGCATCGCGGTTGCCGCCATGCGCACGAAGATTCCGCCGCCCGTCAGCGTCTCGTCGGTGAAGGGGGCCCAGTTGTTCGAGGTCACGAATTTCAGCGGCGGCTCGTAGACGTTCGACTTCTTCGCCGTTGTCTCTTGCTTTTCGGTTTCTGCCTCGATGATCGCGCCCGGTTCCTGATCGGGGGCAAGGCGTCCGTCTTCGCAGGGCAGGACCAGCTGGAGGCCGGCCGGTAGGCTGTTCGGGTTCGCTGCCAGCGCGTCGCGGTTGGCGTTGAAGATGTTCTGGTAATCGAAAGTGCCATAGGCCGCCTGGGCGATCGAGCCCAGGGTGTCACCGTCCTTGACGGAATAGGTGGTGCAGGCTTCCTGAGCAGAGGCGATGATGGGGAGCGAGATCATCGCAGCCGCAAGGAAGGGCAACCGATAAAGTTGCGAGGCGGTTCTCATTCGGCGGGTTTCCTTCTTCGGACCGTGGGGGTGCTGATAACTTGCGCTACAGAAACAATGCTGCTGATGTTTCACCATATAGTTGCATAAATGGCGTGAATAAGGCGATTGAGTGATCAATACCGGGCCGGACGGCGCAGCGTGATCCTGGGGAGAAGGCGTGTTCATCCTGCCACTCGCCGCTATTGCCGCTGACGCTGCGCGGTAAGGGCCGAGGACACGATCTCGTACCATTCGCCGGTTTCGTACATTTCGACCACGCCCTTGTCCAATTCACCCAGCATCGCGACGGCGCGTGCGTTGGACTTGTGGGCGATGACATGCAGGCTGAGAATGGTCGACAGATGCGGGTTCTGTCCGACGGTCGAGATCAGGTCCAGATTCGCCAGCATCGAATCTCCGGCTTCGGCATCAACCGACACAAGGTCGACCTCGCCTGCCGCGAGCGCCCGGAAGCAGTCCTTGGCATCGCTGCCCCGGACCAGCGTGATCGTCGGTACGGTCAGCCCAGCGGCGTCAAGCACCCCGGTCGTATAGCCCTCGGGGCGGCAGATCCGCTTGCCTTCAAAGCCCGCGTAGCTGGTAACCGACAGCAGGCCGCTGTCGCGCAGGGCAAAGAAGCCATCGACGATCTCGTAGAACGGCCCCGAGAAGACAAAGTCGTTGCAACGCGACTGGTCGCCGGGTGACAGCATGTCCGTGCCTTCGCAATCCGGGCGCACCCAGGGAAAGCTGAGGTCATAGGCGCCGGACGGCAGCAGCGCGTCGATATGCGCCTGCCAGTCGCTGATGAAGCTGAGGTTGTAGGCAATGCCCGGGTCGGCCCGGAAGACCGCCATCTCGACAAGCTGGGTCATCATGCCGCCGCCGGGAAGGGTTTCGTCGGCAAAGGGCGCATAGCCGTTGCCCGTCACGATGGCGATCGGCTTTTGCGCGGGCACTGCGGGCGTGACCTCAGGCGCGACCGCTGCGGTCTCTGGCGTTGCCGCAACTGGTGTCACGACTTCCTGCGCAGGCGCGGTTTCCGTGGCGGTTGCAGCGACGGTTTTCGGGTCGCAGGGGATGGACAAAGTAGTGCCGACTTCGATCAGGTCGGCCTTCGCGCCGATGACATCGACGTTTGCGTCATAGATCACCCGGTACATATCGGCGTCGCCATAGGCCGCGCGTGCGATGAAGCGCAGGTTGTCGCCGACAGTGACCTTGTAGGTCGAACAGGCCTCTTGCGCCTCTACGGCAGCGCTGGACAGAAGAAGCGCGGTGCTGCCGCATAGCAAGGTCCGTGCGAGTGTCATGGTCAAAGCTCCTGTGTCCGGTCGACCGTGGGACTTGAGGCCCGTGCCGTTGTGCAAGGCCGGGTCCCGGCGACCCTGATGTTCAATGCGTGTCATGTGATCCGGCCCCTAGCGCGACGAGCCGGAGTCTGTGTCGCGGAGCGGCCATTTCGCCGACCGCTCCGAAGCCTTCCCCAGCGCCGCGATCAGGGGGTCCAACTGAAGGGGCCGGATGCTGGTGGTCCGGGCCTCGGTCACTGCTGCCCGCAGGTCAGTCTTGCCCGCGACGGGAACAAAGGCCTGTGGATCAGTGGACAGCCCCATGCTTACTGACCTCCGTCAATCGCGAGCTGCATCGTGGCCGCGCTGACCTTGTTGTCGCGGATGACCGAGAATTCCGTCTGCGTCGCCCCGGCTGCGACCAGGTCACGCAGGATGGTCTCAAGCGCGTCAGGACCATCCAGTGGAATTCCGGTGGTCTTGTCGCGGAACAGGATGTCGCCTTGCCGCAACGTGGTGATCTCGGGCTTGACGACACCCGTCACCGTGCTGGTCCAGACGCCATCGACAACCGAAGTCCGGGTCGAAACTCCGTTTGCCAGGCTGACAAGCCGCACTGCGCCAATGGTCAGGAGATCGGTTTTCGGTCGAAGATCGGAACCGACGTATTCGACGACGACGCGGGCCTTGCCGTCGGGATCGACCTGCATTGCGTTCAGGATCGCCGCTGTCAGGGCGCTGGATGTCGGCGTCGGCGTGCCGTTGACCGAATTGATCAGCAGGCCCGGCTGCAACCAGTCCCCGACTTCTGCGCGGTCCGCGTCTGGCGACACGCGCAGGACGATGGCCGTCTGCTTGCCGCCGACGATCCGGTCATCTGCCGAGAAGGGCAGCTCGGCATCCCAGGCGGCAAATCCCACTTGATTTGCAGCCGGGGTGCCCGCCGGGGCCACCAGCGGCGCAGCAGCCGGTTCGACCGGGGCTTCGGCGGTGGTTTCGGCGGCAGGTTCGGCTGCGGTAACTGCGACGGGCTCGGTGGCCGGTTCGCTTTCCACCGGTGCTGCGGTGTCTGCGGCGACTTCGGGTTCGGTGGCCGGGGCAGGGGTCGGCTCGACAGTTGCGGTTTCTGCGGCCGGTTCAGGTTCGGCCACCACAGGTGCCGCTTCGGTCGCGGCAGGTGCCGCAGCAGAAGTGGTATCACTTGCACTGGCGGTTTCGGTCGCTGGCTCCGGCTTCGTCGTGGTTGCAGGGGCGGTATCAACAGACGGAACCGAAGCTGCCGCGTTGGCAGCAGCGCTGTCCCCGGGGACCGCATCCTTGGTGCCTTGGGGCGTGCCCAGCATCATGTAGCCGCCCGCAACGACGGCCAGCGCAACTGCCACACCAGCCAGAAGCTGCGTCGGCCCCTTGCCGCGCGCCGCGGTGGCATTGGACGCTGGCCGCGACGCAGACCTGGCAACCGGGGCGGGCCCGGTCACGGCAGTCGCCTCGATCTGGGCTTCCTCGCGCTGGAAATCACTAAGCACCCGTAGCACCGCATCATCGGTGCCCGGGATCGGCCCGGCCAGCGCCACGTCTGCGGGACCATTGCCTTCATACATGGCCAGCCATTCTTTGGCCGTTTGCAGCCGCTGTCTCGGCAGGGTGCTCATCGCCTTGTCGATGGCTTCAAGGAATCCTTTCGGATAGCCCGCGAACCGCCCGGTGAGCGGCACATAGGGGTCGGGCCGGTCTTCTGCCAAGGCGCCAAGTCGCGCTTGCCCGTTGACCGGAGCCTCGTCCGAGATCAGGTGATACAGCGTCGCGCCAAGCGCGTAGAGGTCGCTCCATGGCCCTTGTTCGGACCCGGCGATGTAGAATTCCTGTGGCGAGTAGCCGTCCTTCACCACCCGCAGCGCCGACATGGCGCGGTTGGTCTGGCTGGCCTCCTCGCGGGCTGCGCCAAAGTCGATCAGGATCGGTTCACCTGTCTTAGCGATCAGCACGTTGTCGGGCGAGATGTCCCGGTGCAGCATGTCGTGATCGTGGATGAAGCCGACTGCCTTGATCAGCTTGCTGGTGATTTCCACGATCTGTTCCGGCGCCGGACGCTTTCCCTCGCCGTCGATGATCTGCTGCAGGTCAAGCCCGTCGATAAAGTCCAGCGCCATGTAGGCGGTGCCATTGTCCTCGAACACATTGTGGACGGCCACGATGTTCGGATGCACGATCTTGGCCAGGCTGCGTGCTTCGCGCACGAAAAGCTGGATGACCGACCGCAGTTCCGCCGTATGCGCACGCGACCGGGCCGCCACCATGACTTTCGACCGGCGGCAGACTGACGAGGGGAAGCATTCCTTGATGACGACGTCGCGGTCCAGGCTGTCCTTGGCAAGATAGGTGATGCCGAAGCCGCCGCTGTTGATATAGCGGGAGATCGTATACTGGCCCTTGAGCAACTTCGCGCCCGGCTGCAATTCGTCGATCAGGTCATCAACCTCATCGACTGCGGGTTCTACCGCCTTTTGCTGCGCCATATTGTTCACCCTTCTTGCAACCTAGCAAAACTATCCGGCGTTTTCGTCCGATCGCAGGCATGCCGCTTGCAACACAGACTCCAGCGCCGGGACAATCGTCCACCTAAACGCACCAATTCACTCTATTCGTGATGGTTGTGGATGAGGGCGAAAATGGGGCGATCAAGAGGAGATTTGAAGGATGGCAATGCTCAACCCTGACGGGAAGCCCGTTTGCAAGGAATTCTGGCGGTCCGGAATTCGTCTGGCTGTTTCGCAGCAGGAATGAATCGTGGCACAATTCACGGTTGTGACCCGCTCCCGACGGGTCCGATCGTCAGCCGTGTCGGCGCCGCACGGTTGCGGGCCGCCCCGGCAATGTCAGACGGGCGTCATTGCGCTGCCGCTCGGCCACCACGCGCCCCTTCGCCACCACCGCCAACCGGTCGGGCCGCAGCCGCAGGGCTTCGGTCGGGCTGCCCGCGTCCAGCACGACAAGGCTTGCCACGCAGCCGGGGCGCAGCCCGTAATCCAGCCCCATGATCCGTGCGTTGGTTTCGGTCACCATGGTGAAGCAACGCGCCATTTCCGCCGGATGGGTCATCTGCGCGACATGCAGGCCCATGAAGGCAACGTCCAGCATGTCAGCGGTGCCCAGCGAGTACCACGGGTCCAGCACGCAATCCTGCCCCCAGCCGACCGTGATGCCCAGGGCCTGCATCTCTTTCACCCGCGTCAGGCCGCGCCGCTTGGGATAGGTGTCGTGGCGGCCCTGCAGGGTGATGTTGATCAGCGGGTTCGGGATCGCGGTCATGCCCGATTCCGCGATCAGCGGCAAAAGCTTGGACACATAGTAGTTGTCCATCGAATGCATCGACGTGAGGTGGCTGCCCGCCGCCCGGCCCCCCAACCCATGCCGCGTCACCTCGCGCGCCATCGTCTCGACATGGCGGGACATCGGGTCGTCCGTCTCGTCGCAATGGACGTCCCACATCAACCCGCGCTCTGCCGCAATGCGGCCAAGGTCGCGCATTGACTCTGCGCCTTCCTCCATAGTGCGTTCGAAATGCGGGATGCCACCGACGACGTCCACGCCCATGTCCAGCGCCCGCAGCACGTTCTGGCGCCCGGTCTTCGTCCGGTAGAGGCCGTCCTGCGGAAAGGCCACCAGCTGCAGGTCAAGGTAGGGGGCAACCCGGCGCCTGACCTCCAGCATCGCCTCGACCCCGCGCAGGTGGTCGGGCGTGGTGTCGACATGGGTGCGGATCGCCAGCAGGCCCATGCTGACCGCCCAGTCGCAATAGCGGACCGCCCGGTCGACCATATCCTCGACCGTCGCGATCTCGCGCAACTCCCCCCACAGCGCGATCCCCTCCAACAGCGTGCCCGAGGCATTCACCCGAGGCAGGCCGTAGGACAGAGTCGCGTCCATGTGGAAATGCGGATCGACGAAGGGGGGCGAGACCAGATCGCCGGTCGCGTCGATCACCTTCGCGGCCGCCGCTTCCAGCCTGCCCACCGCTGCTATCCGGTCGCCGGTGATCCCGATATCGGCCACAGTCCCGTCGGGCAGAGTGCCGCCCTTGACCAGAAGATCGAACATTCAGCGTTCCCCCTTGTTGTAGGGCACCATCAGCGCCGCGGGCACCTCGGCCCGGCGCGACATCAGGATCAGCGCCAGGATCGACAGGATGAAGGGCAGGGCGAGGAACAGCTGGTAGGGCAGCACCGCACCCAGCTCCGTCTGCTGCAGCCGGATCTGCAACGCGTCGAAAGCCGCAAACAGGATCGC
>JBKDYO010000115.1:0-7485 GCA_046305855.1 Paracoccaceae bacterium | reverse complement strand
CGCCGCAGTTTCACGCGCCACTCGGTCACCTTGAAGGTGAAGAGGACGTAAAGCGTGATGGTGACGATGACGACCGCGGCATATTCCCAGCCGAAGACCCAGGCAAAGATGCCCGCGACCATCGTGAGTTCCAGGATCAGCGGCCCGATGGAAAAGAGCATGAAGCGCAGCAGGAAATCGACGCCCTTCACCCCGCGTTCGATGATGCGCGACAGGCCCCCGGTCTTGCGGGTGATGTGGTAGCGCAGCGAAAGCTGGTGGATGTGGGTGAAGGTCTCGATGGCAAGCCGCCGGATCGCGCGCTGGCCGACGCGGACGAAGACGGCGTCGCGCAATTCGCCAAAGACGACAGCGCCAAGCCGCGCAAGGCCATAGGCGACGACAAGGCCCACGGCACCAAGGCCCAGGATCATCCCGGCATCAGGGGCGACGCCGCCCAGACGATCCACGGCAAGCTTGTAGACATAGGGGGTCGTGACCGAGACGAGCTTGGCCGCCAGCAGAAACAACAGCGCAAGGATGACCCGACGTTTTACCCAACCCTGCCCTTCGGGCCAAAGATAGGGGGCGACGCGGCGCAGGGTGGTCAAGGCGGGGGCGCGGGCAGTGCCCTTGTCGGCAGAGGTGGCAGTCGAGGTGGTGCGGCGCATCGGATTTCCTGGCCCGCCAAACGCGTTGCGCGGCGGTCGTGTTTGGGGTAATGTCAATTCAACGCTTCTTGAATAGTTGAACGATGGACCGAAGTAAAGCCCTCGCCGCCCTGTCGGCCCTGGCCCATGAAACCCGGCTGGAGCTGATCCGTCTGCTGACCCCGCAGGGCGATGCAGGCATGTCCGCCGGTCAGATTGCCGAGACACTGGGCATCGCCGCTCCGCGCCTGTCGTTCCACCTGTCGGCGCTGGAGCAGGCGGGCCTGCTGCGGTCACGCAAGGTGGCGCGGAATGTGTTCTACAGCATCGACACGCACGGGATCGGGTCGACGATCTCTTTCGTGCTGAACGATTGCTGCCGCGACCACCCAGAGGTGCTTGCGGCCTGCTCGCACCGCCGCGCGCCTGCTCAGGGTGAGGTTGCGGGGACCGAGAACACCTGACCGGGATAGATCAGGTTCGGATCCTTGATCTTGTCGCGGTTGGCCTCAAACACCTGCACATACATCACACCGTCGCCGTAGCGTTCCTGCGCGATGCCCCAAAGGGTAAAGCCGGGTTGGACTGTCACGGACACCGGGACCGGGGTTTCCGGGGCTGGTGCGGCAGGATCGGCCTGGGCCACTGCGGGGGCTTCGGGCGACGCTGTGGCGGCGGCGGCGGTTTCCGATTCAGCAGGTGCGGCGTGCGCGGCGGTATCGCTTTCAGGGGCGGCAGCAGCGGCGGGTTCCACCACCGGGGGCTGGGCCGGAGCTTCGGTCGCTGCGGCCACCTCTTGCGTGGCGGGTTCGGGGGCGTCGGCCTCGGCCTCGGCCACAGCCGCCAGCGCCTCAAGCGTTTCGCGCTTGAACGGTGTCTCGAATCGCGAAGTCACCTTTCCGTCTGCATCCAGCTGATCGACGCGCAGGGTGTAGATCCCCGGCGCCGTGTCAGGCAGCGTCGCCCGCCAAAGCCCGTTGGCAGGTATCTGCAAGGTCGCCTTCTCGGCATTGTCGAGGTACAGCCGCAAGGCCGCGCCCCCTGCCCCGCGCCCGCCAACCTGCACTTCACCGTCCGGCGAATAGGATAGCGTGTCGATCATCACCGAAGCCGTCGGCCCGGCGCTGGCCGCTGGCACTGCCGGGTCCTGCAGCACGACCGCGCCCTCGTCGGACAGAAGGAGAGCGGAGGGCGCGGCAGGTTCCTCGGCAATGGCGACGTCCTCCTCGGCCGGGGCGGCGGTTGCGGCTTCGGCGAGTTTCGGGCCCTCGATCGGGCCCAGTGCGACCATCTCTTCTGATGCGACCGCCGGACCATCTGATGGCGTCATCGACAGCCACATCAGGCTTGGCTTCGGGTTCGGCGCCAGCGTGAACAGGATTGCGAATTCGCCCGAGGCGGTCGCCGCACCGCTTGCGACGGCCACGTCATCGACCACGACCTCGACAGTCGCACCGGGCGCGGCGCTGCCCGAGACGACCGCTTCGCCATCCGCCGCCACGCGCCAGGTGTCGATCACCGGCAGGGCGGGCGCGGACTCGGCGACCGGATCAGCGGGAGCTTCAGCGGCAGGCTCGGGTGAGGCGGCGGCGGTTTCGGCAGCAGGAGCCGGGTCGGCGGCAGGTGCGGGTTCCGGGGTCGCGGCCACTTCCACTTTGGGGGCGGGATCGGCGGAGGCTTCGACAGCTGGCACAGGTCGTGTCGCTTGCCAGGCAAGGTAGCCAATCCCGACTACAGCCGTCCCGCCCAAAAGCAGGATGGCAACCCGTGTTCCCCGGTCCAAGGCCCCGAATGCCGACATCCCCGTAACCCCCCGACGCTCTTTCGCCGCTTTGCGTTTCTTGTGCTCAGGAATCGCTATATGAGAGGGCAAAGCAACCTTTTTTCCGGCTGACCCATGTCCCTGCATTCCGTCTGCGTCTTTTGTGGCTCTCGCGCTGGCCATAACCCTGCCCATGGCAGTGCCGCCCGGCAAACTGGCGAGATGCTGGCACGTCGCGGCTGGCGGCTGGTCTATGGCGCGGGGGATGTCGGGCTGATGGGTGCGGTGGCCGAGGCTGCAACCTCTGCCGGGGCTGCGACGCTGGGCGTGATCCCGACACATCTTCTGGGGCGGGAACGCACCGGACGCGACAAGACGCGGCTGGTGGTGACCGAGGACATGCATGAGCGCAAGAAGGTGATGTTCATGAACTCGGACGCCGTGGTGGTGCTGCCGGGCGGTGCGGGGTCCCTGGACGAATTCTTCGAGGTCCTGACCTGGGCGCAGATCGGGCTGCACGGCAAGCCGATCCTGCTTCTGGATGTGGACGGCTACTGGCAGCCCCTTCTGCAGCTTCTGGACCATGTGATCGGTGAAGGGTTTGCGGATGCCGGGCTGAAGCGGCATTTCCGGGCGGTGCCGGATGTACCTGCGCTGGAAATCGCACTGGCCGAAGCCTTCGGGTAGGACGAGAACGGGCCCGCAGATCGCTCTGCGGGCCCGGTTCACAGCGTCGAAAGCGTCAGAGTGCGGCGGCCACGGCTTCCCAATTTGCCAGCTTTTCCAGGAAGTTGGTCAGGTAAGCCGGGCGCTTGTTGCGGAAGTCGATGTAATAGCTGTGCTCCCACACGTCGCAGCCCAGAAGCGCGGTCTGACCGAAGCAAAGCGGGTTCACGCCATTCTCGGTCTTGGTGACCTTGAGGCTGCCGTCCTTGTCCTTGACCAGCCAAGCCCAGCCCGAGCCGAACTGGCCAGCACCGGCGGCGGCAAAATCGTCCTTGAATTTCTGGACCGAACCAAAGCTGTCGGTCAGCGCCTTTTCCAGGGCCCCAGGCATCTTCTTGCCTTCACCCGGAGCCATCCAGGTCCAGAACATGTTGTGGTTCCAGTGCTGGGAGGCGTTGTTGAAGATGCCGTTCTGGGCCACCGCGCCGGTCTGGTAGGTGCCGCGGACGATGTCCTCGAGCGACTTCGATTCCCACTCGGTCCCGGCGATCAGCTTGTTGCCGTTGTCGACATAGGCCTTGTGGTGCAGGTCGTGGTGGTATTCCAGCGTCTCTTTCGACATGCCAAGCCCGGCAAGGGCGTCGTGGGCATAGGGAAGATCGGGCAGGGTGAAGGCCATGGCGGTTCTCCTGTTGGGTTTGCGGCTTGCCACGAATAAGGGGGCATCGGCTACCAAGGTCAAGGGCAAGCGGATGCTTTGCCCGGTGTCCTTGCGGGTTTAAAACGCGTCCGTCCCGATCCGGTTGCGTCGGTCCGGGACCGTTGTGCTCAGATTTCGCTGCCAGCTTGCGCAGAATGGGTCAGCAGCCCCATGACATAGGTCGCGACCGAGCGGAAGCAGACCAGGGTAAACCTTTGATCCTGCTGCCACATCGCGGCTGCGACCTGGGCTGCGCGGCTGCGGCGCAGCTCTCCGGGTTCTAGCCGGTCGAAATCGACTGGCGACAGCTTGCGCAGGACATCCGCAGCCTTGTCGCCTTCGATCCGGAAGACGGCGCGGGCGTCGGAGACGTCGACGGCGAGATGATGCTCTCCTGCCAGGGACTTGGCCAGTTTGGCCAGCGCCGCTGACACCTCGGCATAGGGCACGATCAGCAGGTATTCGTCGGGGCTCATCCAGCCGCAGGCACGATCGCCGTTAACCTCGATGCGTCTTTGGGCCGGAGCCTTGGTGCCAGTCACCGCCTTGATCGCCTTGTCCAACGATTTCAAGCCTTTGGCGCGCAATGTTATCATGCCGAGCGGGCCGACTTCCCGGACGGTTGCGAAGCCCTGATAGCTAGCGCCGTTCAGCGCAGAGACCGGATCAGACATTCTGCTTCTCTCCGTCCTTGTCATAGAAGACCATGTCGCGCACCCGCGCTTTCACGGTGCCGCCAGCGGCGGTGTTGAACTCCACCACCTCGCCCATCCGCGCAGGCCCTTGTTTCAAAAGGCCCATTGCGATGCCACGCTTAAGTGTGGGCGAGTAGTAGGTCGACGTCACGCGACCTTGGGTGTTGCGCTGGCCATTGGCATTGACCCCATCGGCGATGATGTAGGCGCCGTCCGGGATGACCGAGCCGTCGAGGGTGTCGAACCCGACCAGTTTCCAGCGGTCGGGGTTGGCAAGGTAAACGCGTTCCTGTCCCCGTTTACCAAGGAAGTCGGCTTTCTTCTTGGAAATCGCCCAGTCCAGGCCAAGATCCTGCGGGATCACGGTGCCGTCGGTTTCATCGCCGATCATGATGAAGCCCTTTTCGGCGCGCATCACGTGCAGGCATTCCGTCCCGTAAGGCATTGCGCCCAAAGCCTTTCCCGCTTCAACGCAGGCGGACCAGAAGGCGGCGCCGTGGCTGGCGGGGATGGCGATTTCATAGGACAGCTCACCGGAGAAGCTGATCCGGTAAACCCGGACCGGGAAGCCCGCCAAAGTACCATCAGCCCACTGCATGAAGGGCAACGTTTCCTTGGAAACGTCCATCCCGCCAAGGACTTGCAGGAGTTTCCTCGCGTTCGGACCAACCACGGCGACCTGAGCGTACTGTTCGGTCACGTTTGCAGTGTAGACCTGCCAGTCCCACCATTCGCACTGCAGCCAGTCTTCCATCCACGCATGGATGCGGTCGGCACCACCAGATGTTGTGTGGCAAAGCCAGGTGTCCTCGTCGATCCGGGCGACGACGCCGTCATCCGACAGGAACCCCTGTTCGTTGCACATCAGACCGTAGCGGCACTTGCCGATCGGCAGCGTGGACATGACGCCGGTGTAGAGCATGTCGAGGAAGCGGCCCGCGTCGGGGCCCTTGACGATGATCTTGCCAAGGGTCGAGGCGTCGAGAAGGCCGAGGTTGGTCCGGGTGTTGTTCACCTCGCGGTGGACGGCCTGTTCGTGCGTCTCGCCCGCCCGCGGGAAGCAGTAGGGGCGGCGCCAGAGGCCGACGGGTTCGAAGTAAGCCCCTGATTTTTCGTGCGATTCGTGCATCGGCGTGCGGCGGAGCGGCTGGAAGATTTCGCCCCGCGATTCGCCTGCCAGCGCGCCGATGGTGACGGGCGTGTAGGGCGGGCGGAAAGTGGTGGTGCCGACCTGCGGGATCTCTTGACCCAAGGCGTCAGCCAGCACGGCGAGTCCGTTGATGTTGCTGAGCTTTCCCTGATCGGTGGCCATGCCAAGCGTGGTGTAGCGCTTGGTGTGTTCGACCGACTGGTAACCTTCGCGCGCCGCAAGCTGGACGTCCGAGACCTTCACGTCGTTCTGGTAATCCAACCACATCTTGTTGCGCAAAGTGATCGGCGCGCCCTGTGGCATGACCCAGACGGGGGGAATCGTTACCGATGTGCTAACGGTCTTCCTTCCGTCTTCCACGCGTCTTCCTTCCGTCTTCCCTTTCGTGGAGACGGAGGCCGCGAGAATCGCCGGAAGATCGAGAAGCCCGGCTGCGCTGCCGACGACCTGGACCATCGCCGACCCGTCGTGGTTCAGCGGCGGACGCGAGGGGTCGGGGACGAAGGCCGAGATCCCCTCGTCCCAGGTCAGCTTGCCGCCGCAATGGCTCCACAGGTGGACGACGGGCGACCAGCCGCCGGACATGGCGACGGCCTCGCAGGCAATCTCTTCCTGCACCGCCCCCTCGCCCGCCTGGGCGCAAATGGCGACACCAGTGACGCGCTTGCCGCCTTTCACCTTGGCAATGGCTTTGCCGGTCAGGACACGGATGCCGGCGGCACGGGCCGCCTCGGGCAGCGCGCCAGTCGCCTCGTCGCGGGCGTCGAGGATCACGGGGACATCAAGGCCCGCGGCCTTCAGCGCCAGTGCAGTCTGGTAGGCAGAATCGTTGTTGGTGACGACAACGGTGCGGTCCCCGGGCGAGACGGCATAATTCACGACATAGTCGCGGACGGCCCCGGCCAGCATGACACCCGGAATGTCGTTCCCGGCAAAGCTGAGCGGCCGCTCGATCGCGCCGGTCGCGGTGACGATCTTGGCCGCCCGGATACGCCAAAGGCGGTGCTTGGGCCGCCCGTCGCCGGGGGTGTGGTCGGCGACACGTTCGTCCGCCAGCACATAGCCGTGGTCATAGACGCCGAAGCCGCAAGTGCGGGTGCGGATGGTGACGTTGTCGCGGGCAGCGAGGTCGGCTTCGATGGCAGAGAGCCAAGTGTCGACCGGCTGGCCCTGAATTTCGGTCTCGTCCACCAGTGCGCGACCGCCAAGTGTGGGAGTCTGTTCCAACAGGATCACGCGGCTTCCGGCATCAGCGGCAGCTTTCGCGGCCAGAAGGCCCGCGACGCCCGCGCCCACGACCAGCACGTCGCAGAACGCGTAAGCCTGTTCATAGCGGTCGGCGTCGCCTTGTGTCGGTGCCTTTCCAAGCCCCGCCGAGCGACGGATGATCGGCTCGAAGACGTGCTTCCAGAAGGGGCGCGGGTGGATGAAGGTCTTGTAGTAGAAACCGGCGGGCAGGAAGCGGGCGGCGGTGTTGTTGACCACGCCCACGTCGAACTCCAGCGAGGGCCAGTGGTTCTGGCTGGTCGCTTCCAGCCCGTCGAACAGCTCGGTCGTGGTGGTGCGCTGGTTCGGCTCCAACCGCGCGCCCGATCCAAGGTTGACGAGGGCGTTCGGCTCTTCGGGACCCGAAGCGACGATGCCGCGCGGACGGTGATACTTGAAACTGCGGCCGACAAGCATCTGGTCGTTGGCCAGAAGCCCGGCAGCAAGGGTATCCCCCTCATATCCCCGCAAGCGCTTGCCGTTGAAGGAAAATTCGACTGGTGCGGCGCGGTTGATCAACCGGCCGCCCTTGGCGAGACGCGTGCTCATTTCGTGACCTTCCCGTCAGGCTGCCAGCCAGCTTTCCAGTCTGGGCGGCGTGCCTGGATCTTTGCAAT
>JBKDYO010000114.1:0-11292 GCA_046305855.1 Paracoccaceae bacterium | reverse complement strand
TGTTCCGGTTCAAGCGGCGATCCGCGCGAACCGGTGAAACCGTTGCCGAATGCGGGCCAAGCGGCTAAGGCAACGGGCCAAGAGGTGAGTGATGGCGAAGAAGATCGATACGCGGGCCGTGGGGCTGGATGTGGGGCTGGCGTTCATCCGCTGGCTGACCGGGGCCGAGAACCTGCATTACGGGCTTTGGACCGGGCTGGAGGTGGCAGCAGGCAACCTGCGGACCGCGCAGGATGCCTATACGGCCAAGCTGTTCGGCTATCTCCCGGCGGGTCCCCTGCGCATTCTCGACATCGGCGGCGGCGCAGGCGAGACGGCGAAAAAGCTGCTGGCGCTGGGCCATTCGGTCGAGATCGTGGTCCCCTCGCCCTTCCTTGCCGCGCGCTGCCGCGAGACGGCGAAGGGGGCTGTGGTCCACGAATGCACGTTCGAAGCCTATCAGGGCCAGGGGCCGTTCGACCTTTGCCTGTTCTCGGAAAGCTTCCAGTACATCCCGTTGACCGAAAGCCTGCCCAAGTGTGCCCGGCTTCTGGCACCCGGCGGGCAGGTGCTGATTGCCGATTGCTTCCGGACCGACGCCTACCGTGGCCGGGCCACGCATGGCCCGCAACCGGGCGGTGGCCACCGGGTTGTGGCGTTCCGCGAGGCTTTGTCCCCGGCGGGCTTCACGATCCTGGCCGAGGAAGACATCACCGACGCCGTCGCACCGTCGATCGACCTCGAGCAACGACTGTTCAACGTGTTGGGGCACGGGGTCACGCGGGTCTCGGACGAGATTCGGGGCCAGCGGCCGGGCGCGCATTGGGCGCTGGCGCGGATCATCGGCCTGTTCCTGTCGCGGACCCGGCGCGAGAACCTGATGCAGCGGCTGACTGGCACGAGCCGGACATCCGAAGCGTTCCGCACGTACAACCGGTATCAGATCGTCAAGCTGGGACGGAGCGCTGGCTGACGCGCCCGAACCTGCCGGATGCGTTTTTTGCGACCGGAAATGCAACTTAAGGTTGATTTAACGCGGCCCATCCGGCACACTGACCCGGCAAGCAGCAACTGAACCTGCCGGCTGGCGTCAGATCCCACCCCACCCACACTCCCTGACACCGGCCGGCAGGTCTTTCTTCGCAATCTCGCGCTTGCGCTTTCCCGAAAGCTTCGGAATAACACGGGCAAGCACCGAGGAGCAGCCCATGCGCGCCCGCATCTATCAGCCCGCCAAGACCGCCATGCAGTCCGGAACCGCCAAGACCCACCAATGGGTCCTGGAGTTCACCCCGGCTTCGGAGCGGGAGATCGATCCCCTGATGGGCTGGACCTCGTCGTCGGACACCCAAAGCCAGGTGCGCCTGAAGTTCGACTCGCGCGAAGCCGCCGAGGCCTATGCCGCCGAAAAGGGGCTGGAGTTCGATGTGGTCGAGCCAAAGCTCCGCAAACCGCTGATCCGCCAGCGCGGCTATGGCGAGAATTTTGCGACCGACCGCAAGGGCGCCTGGACGCACTAGATGGCGGTCTCGATTGCCGAAGAGCATCCGCTGACAGCAGACCTGTCGCTGCTGTTCGAACGGCACACGGCGGACATGCATGCCGACACGCCACCTGAATCGATTCACATGATGGACAAGGGTGCGCTGGCCGCGCCGGGAATCCGGTTCTTTGTCCTGCGCGACGCTGGCGTGCCGCTGGCGATGGGTGCCTACAAGCGGATCGATGCGACCCATGCCGAGATCAAGTCGATGCATGTCCTGACCGAGGCGCGCGGACGCGGGTTGTCGAAGGCGATGCTGGATCATCTGGTCGCTGCGGCGCGGGCGGACGGGATTGCCCGGCTTAGCCTGGAAACCGGGGTGCAGCCGACCTTTGTCGCCGCGCGCGCGCTTTACGAGCGGGCAGGTTTCGAGGACTGCCCGCCGTTCGAAGGCTACGTGCCCGACCCGAACTCGGTCTTCATGACGAAGATGCTTGCCTGATCCTTTGCCTTGGCCCAAAAGAGGCCCGCGCGGGCTCATAGCTCAACTGGATAGAGCAAGGACCTTCTAAGTCCGAGGTTGGGGGTTCGAGTCCTCCTGGGCCCGCCATTTCTTTAGACAGGGAGCCGTCCTCGTGGCATCGAGCCACTCGGACGGCGCATCCGCGGGATGGGTCTCAGCCCTTGGTGCTAGGGGCACCGCCTTCGAAGCGATTGCCGTGGCGATAGTCGCAGGGGGCCTCTTGCATCTGCAGGTGCAGACCGGTGCCGGTGAAGGGATGGGCGCGCGCGACGTCCTCGTCGAAATCGATACCAAGGCCGGGGGCTTCGGGGGGGATGATGTAGCCGTCCTCCCACCTGATCGAGTTCTTGATAAGTTTCTGATGGAAGGCCCCGCCGGTTTCGATGGTTTCCGCGATCAGAAGGTTCGGGATCGAGGCGGCGAAGTGGACGTTGGCGGCCCATTCGACGGGACCCGCGTAAAGGTGCGGAGCCATCTCGGCGTTAAAGATTTCGGCCATGGCGGCGATCTTCTTCGCCTCCCAGATACCGCCAACCCGGCCCAGGGCGGGCTGCAGAATCTTGACGCCACCGGCGCGGAGAAGGGTGCCGAATTCGGCTTTGGTGGTCATGCGTTCGCCAGTGGCGAGGGGGACGCGGACCGACTTCGCGACCTCGGCGAATTCCAGGAGGTTATCGGGCGGGATCGGCTCTTCGTACCAGAGCGGGTTGTAGGGTTCGAGTTCGCGGCCCATGCGGATCGCGCCGGGGGTGGTGAACTGGCCGTGGGTGCCGAAAAGGAGGTCGACGCGGTCGCCCACCGCCGCGCGGATCGCCTTGCAGAAGGCGACAGATCGGGTGATGTCGGACATCGCCGGTTCGTGGCCGCCGCGGATCGTGTAGGGACCGGCGGGGTCAAATTTGACCGCCGTGAAGCCCAGGTTCATGAAGCGGACGGCCGCTTCGGCGGCAGCGTCGGGGTCGACCCAGAACTCGGCCGATTCCTTGCTGGGTTCCGGGTAGAGGTAGGTGTAGCTTCGGATCCGTTCGTTCATCTTGCCGCCCAGAAGGGCGTGGACCGGGCGGTTGCGCGCCTTGCCGAGGATGTCCCAGCAGGCGATCTCAAGGCCGGAGAAGGCGCCCATCACTGTTGGGTCGGGACGCTGGGTGAAACCGGCGCTGTAGGCGCGGCGGAACATAAGCTCGATGTTTTCCGGGTTCTCACCGGCCATGTGACGTTCGAAGACGTCCTCGATGACGGCTTTCATCGCCTTCGGTCCGACCGTCGAGGCGTAGCATTCGCCATAGCCGACAATGCCGGTGTCCGTGGTCAGTTTCGGAAAGATCCAGTAGCGCCCGCCCCAGCCGGGGAAGGGGGGCGCGACGATGAAAATTTCGAGGTCCTTGAGTTTCATGGCCGTCCCCTTTGGCTGGCCGAGGAGCGGGGGTTTCACACCCCCGTACCCCCGTGGGATATTTGTCGAAGGGAAAGCTAGTCGGGGCGGGCTGCGGTTGGCCGCATGAAAGCGACGAAAGATGACGCAAACGAAGGCGGGCTGTCAGACGTGACCGATCTGGATCAGGAAAGATATCAGCGCATCGGCGAAGGCCTGAGGCTGGTCGGCGGGCGGCAAGTGGCCTGCGGCGCGCAGGAGGTGAAAGCGGCTGCCACGGATCAGGTCAGCCATTTCGCGCACCATGTCGGGCGGGGTGGCCGCGTCCAGCGACCCGGCGATGGCGAGTGTCGGCAGGGTCAAGGTTGCCGTGGTGGTGTAGAAGTCGGTACCCGCAACGGCGCTGGCCACGCCCATCCAGCCGTTCGGGTCGGTGGCCAGAAGCATGGCGCGCAGGGCGGGCATGGCCGGGCTGTCCCGCCAGTTGCGGCCGAGCATCCGTTCCATTGACCCATCGGCGAGGGCGCCAAGACCCTCGCGCCGCACGAGGTCGATGCGGTCGGCCCAGATCTCGGGCGTCGAGATGCGGGGGGCGGTGTTGGACAGGACCAGCCCCCGCACCAGATCCAGCCGCTTGACCGCCAGACCCTGCGCCACCATGCCGCCCGCCGAGAGGCCGACGACGACAGCGTCCTTCATCTTGAAATGGTCCATGATCCGTTCGGCGTCGCGCACCAGCGTGCCCATCGCATAGGGCGGACGGGGCACATCGGAACGCCCATGGCCGCGCTGGTCGTAGCGCAGGATGCGCAAGGACGGGAGCCGGGCCAGCACCGCATCCCAGATCGAGAGATTGGTGCCAAGCGCGTGAATGAAGACCACGGGGGCTGCGTTTTCGGGGCCGGTGAGTTCTGCGTTCAGGCGCAGGTCATCGAGGTAGACAAGCATCAGGCGAAGCGGTCCAGCGCGGTGGTGAAGGTGGCCGGATCGACATTGCCGCCAGTGGCGACGGCGATGACGGTGTCGGGCAGGTCTTCGGTGAAGAGGGCTGCGGCAAGTGCGGCGGCTCCGCCGGGTTCCAGCACGATGCGCAGGTGCGTGAAGGCCAGCGCCATGGCTTGCAGAGCCTGATCATCGGTGATGACCGCAGGTGGGCCAGCAAGACGGGAAAGGATCGGGAAGGTCAGCTCCCCCGGCGAAGGCGTCAGGATCGCGTCGCAGATCGAGCCGCCGAGGGCGGCGTTGCGTTCCCGGCGGCCGGAGACAAGCGAGCGGGCCATGTCATCGAAGCCAGCCGGCTCGGCCGTGCGGACCTGCAGGCCAGTTGCGCGCGCGGCAAGCGCCAAGGAGATGCCCGAGGAGAGGCCGCCACCGCCGCAACAGACGAAGACGGGCGCAGCTGTGATCCCGGCCAAAGCCGCCTGCTCGGCCAGTTCCAGACCCACCGTGCCCTGACCGGCGATGACCTGTGGGTCGTCGTAGGGCTTGATCAGGGAGAGGCCCCTTTCGCCCGCGATCCTTGCCCCGATCGCATCGCGGTCTTCGGTGGCGCGGTCATAGAGAACGACCTCGGCCCCATAGGCGCGGGTGTTGGCGATCTTAACCTGCGGCGCGTCAGAGGGCATCAGGATCACGCAGGGCGCGCCGTGGGCTGCTGCTGCATAGGCCACGCCCTGAGCGTGGTTGCCCGAGGAGAAGGCGATCACTCCGCGCGCCCGTGCCTCAGATGACAGAGCCGAGACGGCGGACCAGCCGCCGCGCGCCTTGAAGCTGCCCGTGACCTGCAGGCATTCGGCCTTGACGAAGACCCTTCGTCCCGCGAGGCGATCAAGAAGGGGTGCGTGCAGAAGGGGCGTCTGGCGGACGTGGCCTTCGAGGCGGCGCGCGGCGGCTTCGATCAGGGTGATGTCGGTCATGCGAGGTCCGCAAGGAAGCGGCGGATCAGGTCCAGCGCCGGGGGTTCGTCAAGAAACGGGATGTGCGCGCGGTCCGGCACGTCGGCGAAATCCATGTCGGGACGGCGCAGGCGCATCTTCTGCGCGCAATCCGCGGTGAGAAGGTCGGAGTTCGCGCCGCGGATCAGGGCAAGGGGCAGGCCTTGCAGCGCGTCGAACAGCGGCCAGAGGTCGACGGGCGGGCCGTCGAAGGCGGCGAGAAAGGCCTCGCGCAGCGCGGGGTCATAGGGAATGCGCAGCCCCTCGGGCGTCTCCACCGACAGCCTGCGCGCCTCGTCCTGCCAGCGCGACATCGGCACGTTGGCGAATCCCGGGCTGCGGGACAAAAGCTCGGCAAAGCCCGCCTGTGTGCGTCCGGCGGGATTGCGCCCGACATAGTCCGAGATCCGGGCAAGGCCGTCGCGGTTGATCTCGGGCCCGACATCGTTGAGGCAAAGCCCCATCACCCGGTCGCGGGCCGTCGCACCAAGAACCATCCCGATCAGCCCGCCGCGCGAGGTGCCAAGGATTGCGGCCTTCGCGACCCCAAGGTGGTCAAGAAGAGCCAGCGCATCCCGCGCCTCTTGCGCAATGGTATAGGTCGTAGCCCCGGTCCAGGAGCTGCCCCCCCGGCCGCGGTAATCCATCCGGATCAGGCGCAGCGGGGGCAGATGTGGGGCGAGGTAGTCGAAGTCCGCCATCGACCGCGTCAGACCGGGCAGGCACAGCAATGGCAGGCCCTGCCCCGCGTCGCGGTAGGCAAGCATCGCACCGTCCTCGGCAGGGAAGCGCAGAATCTGGGTCATGCCGCAACCGTGGCACGCGGCGCGGGCGGGGAAAAGGCCCCCTGGGGCTTTTGGCGCAGGTGCGGGCGCTTGTGGTACCGTCCATGGCGGACTACACCCTTGGCCGACACTGGAAGAGGCAGGCGCATGTCGGACAGCTCGACGGTCGAGGATCGGCCGAAGTCGAAACGGGTCGGAGCCCTGCGCGGACTGGTCCCGTTCCTTTGGCCCTATCGCGGGCTTGGGCTTCTGGCCGTGCTGGCGCTGGTTCTGACGGCGGGCGTCAGCCTCGTGCTGCCCCTGGCAGTGCGCCGTGTGGTGGACGGGTTCAACAGCGCGAACGCCGCCCTTCTGGACAAGTATTTTGGCGCAGCGCTGGCGATTGCCGCGCTGCTCGCGGTTGGCACCGGGCTGCGCTATTACTTCGTGACGCGGCTGGGCGAGCGTGTGGTGGCCGACATCCGCAAGGCGCTGTTCGACCGGGTGCTGGGCATGTCACCGGCCTTCTTCGAGCGCATCCTGACGGGTGAGGTGCTTAGCCGCATCACCACCGACACGACGCTGATCCTGTCGGTCATCGGATCGTCGGTGTCGGTCGCCCTGCGCAACGTGCTGATCCTTCTGGGCGGGCTGGTGCTTTTGTTCCTGACCTCGGCCAAGTTGACCGGGCTTGTCCTGTTGATCGTGCCCGCCATCATCGTGCCGATCGTGGTCCTTGGGCGGAAGCTGCGCGCCCTGTCGCGCGAGAACCAGGACTGGATCGCCGCCTCGTCGGGGGCGGCCTCGGAAGCCCTGTCCTCGGTCCAGACGGTGCAGGCCTTCACGCATGAAAACGCGACGCGCGGCCAGTTTGCCGAAGTGACCGAAAAGAGCTTCGTGTCGGCCAAGACCCGGATCAAGACGCGGGCCGTGATGACGGTGATCGTGATCTTCCTGACCTTTGCCGGGATCGTCGGCGTCCTTTGGGTCGGCGCGCGGGATGTGCGGGCCGAGGTGATGTCGGTCGGCGCGCTGATCCAGTTCGTGATCTATGCGGTGATGGTCGCAGGCGCGGTCGGGGCCCTGTCGGAAATCTGGGGTGAATTGCAACGTGCCGCAGGAGCGACCGAGCGGCTGGTGGAACTTCTGGGGACCGAAGACTCGGTGCAGGACCCGCTTCGCCCCACCGCCCTGCCCCGCCCGGTGCGCGGCGAAATCGCTTTTCAGGATGTGACCTTCCGCTATCCCGCGCGGCCCGAAGCCTCGGCGCTGAATGGGGTAACACTGCATGTCAGGCCCGGCGAGACTGTCGCGCTGGTGGGACCGTCGGGGGCAGGCAAGACCACGATCCTGCAGCTTCTGATGCGGTTCTACGATCCGCAGGCGGGGAAGATCACGCTGGACGGACTGCCCCTGTCAGCCATGAGCCGCGCCGATTTCCGGCAGGCCATTGCATTGGTGCCGCAGGACCCGGTGATCTTTGCGACCTCGGCGCGCGAGAATATACGCTTTGGTCGGCTGGATGCGACCGACGCCGAAGTGGAGGCCGCCGCCCGCGCCGCAGCTGCGCATGACTTCCTCACGGCGCTGCCGCAGGGCTATGACAGCTATCTTGGCGAACGCGGCGTGATGCTGTCGGGCGGGCAGACGCAGCGGGTGGCGATTGCCCGGGCGATCCTGCGCGACGCACCGATCCTGCTCTTGGACGAGGCCACCAGCGCGCTGGATGCCGAAAGCGAGCGACTGGTGCAGGCAGCGGTCGAGAAGCTGGCCGAGGGGCGCTCGACGCTTGTCGTGGCGCACCGGCTGGCGACGGTCAAGCGCGCCGATCGGATCGTGGTCTTCGACCAGGGCCGGATCGTCGCACAGGGCACGCATGATCAGCTGGTGGCCGAAGACGGGCTTTACGCGCGCCTTGCCCGGCTGCAATTCACCGACGGAACCGTCTGACGCAGCGTTCCGCGGCCTCAAGTCAGGACAAACCGGCTTCACAAACGCTCCCCGCGTGCCCATGTTTGGCGAAAGCCCGCGAGACAACAGCGGGCACGGACCAGGGGAGGAACCAATGACGACTTTCGCTACCAACGCGGACCTGCGCGCGATCGAGGCTGAAATGCCCTTTGCCGACAGGGGCCTGTCCCGGTCGATCTACGAGTACCTGTCCAAGGCCAAGTCTGATCATGGGGCGCGGCCGGCAATCAGCTATCAGCTGCTGTCAGGTCCGGAGACCAAGAAGGTCACCCTGACCTGGTCCGAGCTTCACGCACAAGCGACGCAGGCCGCGAACCTGTTCCGCTCGCTTGGGGTGGGCGAAAAGGACGTTGTCGCTTACATCATGCCGAACGCGATGGAGACGGCGGTAACTCTGTTGGGCGGTGCGATTGCCGGGATCGTAAACCCGATCAACGCGCTTCTTGAGCCCGAGAAAATCTCGGCCATCCTGCGAGAGACCAAAGCGAAGGTCGTCGTCACGCTGAAGGCTTTCCCCAAGACGGATCTGGCGCAGAAGGTCAGCGAGGCGATCCAGTTCGCGCCCGACGTCAAGACCGTGCTTGAGGTAGACCTTGTGCCTTACCTTTCGGGGCTGAAGAAGATCATCGTGCCCTTGATCCGGCCGAAGAACCCGCCGCAGCACACGGCGAACATCAAGGACTTCCGGACCGAACTTGCGAAGATGCCGTCCGACAAGCTGACCTTCAAGGACAGCCATCACGACCGGGTCGCCGCCTACTTCCACACTGGCGGAACCACCGGCATGCCCAAGGTCGCCCAGCACAAGGTGTCGGGCATGATCTACAATGGCTGGCTGGGCACGAGGCTTCTGTTCAAGCCTACCGACGTGGCGATCTGCCCCTTGCCACTGTTCCACGTCTTCGCAGTTTACCCGATCCTGATGTCGATGATCGGCTCGGGCGCGCATGTGGTCTTCCCGACCCCGCAAGGCTATCGCGGCGAGGGTGTGTTCGACAACTTCTGGAAGCTGATCGAACGCTACAAGGTGACCTACATGATCACCGTTCCGACGGCGCTGGCCGCGCTGATGCAGCGCCCGGTCAACGCCGACATCTCCAGCCTGAAGAACGCCTTCTCCGGCTCGTCCCCGCTGCCGATCGAGCTTTACAACCGCTTCAAGAAGGAAACCGGCATCGAGATCATCGAGGGCTACGGGCTGACCGAGGCGACCTGCCTGGTGTCGATCAACCCACCGGATGGGGTGAAGAAGATCGGTTCGGTCGGGCTGATGTTCCCCTATTGCCAGGTCCGCATCCTGACCAGCCAGGGGGCCATCGGCTTTCGCGAATGCGCGGTCGACGAGGTGGGCGAGATCTGCATCTCGAACCCCGGGGTCTATGAGGGGTCGACCTACACCGAGGCCGACAAGAACAAGGAGCTGTTCGCCGACGGGAAATTCCTGCGCACTGGCGACCTGGGGCGGGTGGATGCCGACGGTTACCTGTTCATCACCGGCCGCGCCAAGGACCTGATCATCCGCGGCGGCCACAACATCGACCCGGCGATCATCGAGGAAGCCCTGATGGGGCACGAGGCCGTGGGCTTTGTCGGGGCCATTGGCCAGCCCGACGCCCATGCCGGGGAACTTCCCTGCGCCTATGTGGAACTGGTCAAGGGGGCGTCGGCCACGGTGGATGACCTGATGGCCTATGCGTCCAAGCACATCCACGAACGCGCGGCGGTGCCGAAGTATCTGGAAGTGCTGCCGGAACTGCCGAAGACCGCCGTCGGCAAGGTCTTCAAGCCCGACCTGCGGCGCCTTGCGATCATCCGGACCTACGACGCTGCCCTGGCCGAAGCCGGCCTGTCGGTCCGGGTGGCCCAAGTGATCGAGGACAAAAAGCGCGGACTGGTCGCACAGTTGCAGAAGTCCGGCCCGGTCGAAGATGCCGCCGTCACCAGCGTTCTGGGCCACTTCTCGAACCCTTGGGAATGGGCAGCCTGACCTCAAGGTCGCCCGCGTTCGTGCAGGGACTGCAACTTTCATTTGCCTGAATCGCGCCTTGGCGCGAGAAAGCGGGAAAGGGGTCGGTCACGGGACAGAGAAGATGGATTTTCGCAAGGGGCTGGCTGCAGCCATCGTGACGATCGGGGCAGTCGGCGGTGCTTCGGCCCAGGAGTCGGAAGTGCTGTTTTCCCACAAGCACTGGGAAGTCTCGATCGTCGGCTGGGACGACGGATCGGTCGGCTGTGTCGCCGAAGTGAAGGCGCCGGGCGAAAGCTTCTCGATCTGGACCTTCCCGGATGGGGCGGTGCAGCTGCAATTCTACTCGACCGCCTGGGAGTTCGGCGAAGGCCAGACTGCCGACCTCGGCGTGCAGATCGACAGCCGCGCGCCGTGGAGCCTGACCGGGGCCGAGCTGTATCAGAACTCCGTGCTGTTCTACCTGCCGGACAGCGATGCCGGCGGCAACTTCATCGGCGAAGTGGCGCGCGGCAACCGGCTGTACCTGCGCGCGGACGACGGGTCGGACGTGCAGAACTATTCGCTGTCCGGATCCAGTGCCTCGATCGGCGCGCTGGTCGATTGCAGTGACGTCATCACCAAGCAGACGCCGGGAAATCCGTTCAACTAGGTCAAAGCTGGTCGGTGTCCATCCAGATGGTCACCGGCCCGTCGTTCACGAGGCTCACAGCCATGTCGGCGCCGAACTGCCCGGTGGCGACCGGAACGCCTTCCGCTTCAAGCGCACGGGCGAAGCGGAGATAGAGCCGCTCACCTTCCGAGGGGGGCGCTGCGCTGGAAAATCCCGGTCGGTTGCCGCGCAGGTCGGCGGCCAGGGTGAACTGGCTGACCACCAGCGCAGTGCCGCCGATGTCGCGGATCGACAGGTTCATCTTGCCCTGGTCATCCTTGAAGACCCGCAGCTTGGCGACCTTTGCGGCCAGTTTTTCGGCCTGCGCGTCGCTGTCGCCTCCCATCGCGCAGACGAAGATCAGGAAGCCTTTTCCAGTTTCGCCAATGAGATCGCCATCGACATGAACCCGGGCCTCGGTGACGCGTTGAAGAACCGCCCTCACAGCTCGTGTGCCCAGGGCGGGTTGGCCCCGGCGCGGGCGACAGTCACCGCTGCGGCGCGGGTGCCGAGGGAGAGCGCGGCGGTCAGGGTCGCATCGGACAGGTTGGCAAGCGCCGACTTGGTCAAGGCCCCGGCTTGATGCAGGGCCGCCAGCACGCCCGCGTTGAACGTATCCCCCGCGCCGACGGTGTCCACGACCGTAAC
>JBKDYO010000113.1:0-3685 GCA_046305855.1 Paracoccaceae bacterium | reverse complement strand
ACCCCCGGGCTGAACGCGCGGATGATCGCTTCGGAGCTGCGGGTTCGCCCGGACGAAGCCAAGCGCATCTATTTCAACTGGGACCTGCCCGCCTTCCTGTGGGAGGCGATCCTGACCTCGAAGACGCTGCACAGCGCGATGACGGACTATCTGGGTCCGCGCGTGCGGCTGGACGATCTTTACGTGAAGTCCGTGATGGACGGGTTGAACGCCACGGCCGAGGGCTGGCACGACGACAACGTGGGGTATCGGGTCAAGGTCTTCATGGTCTTCGACACCGAGGGCAGCCCGTCTGGCACAGTGGTGGTCCCGACCGAACGTCCGCACCTGTACGAAATCCGGATGGGCGACGAGATCTCGCGGTTCCTGTTCAAGCCGAAGACAGATGCGCGGGAGGGCGCTGTGCGCGTGGCCTACCAGCCGGGCGATTGTCTGGTTTTCGATACCAACATCCCGCACCGGGGCGACTATCACAGCGGCGAGGGTATCCGCTATTGCGTGGTGGCCGAGTTCATCGACCGTGATAAGGCAAACGCCCTGCGTGGACTTGCGCCCTGTGGCCCCGGTCAGTCCCTGCACCGGATCCGTATTCCGGCCCTGCCGGGGATCGACATCCAGAACCACCCGTTGATCGACCCCGAGATCCTTGAGGCCGATGGCGACGGGTGGATGTACGGCTACAAGTAAGCCAGGCCGCCATCAGATCCGGATTGCTTCCAGAACCTCGGGCTCGATCACTTCGATGCCTGGGGGAAGGCCAGCCTTCAGGACGCTTGCATCCTGGGCCAGCAGCCCGAAGGTCCGGTAGTGGCAGGGGATCACCCAGCGGAAGTTGAACCACTTGCGGGCGGCCCAGGCGGCGCGCTCCATGTCCATCGTATAGTGCCCGCCGCAGGCGAGGATTCCGATGTCGGGCTGATGAAACTCGGCCATCCAGGCCATGTCGGCCATGATGTCGGTATCGCCGGTCAGGTAGATCGTGTGACCCTCGCCCGCGATCATGAAGCCGGCGGCGTCGCCTGCGGGCAGCAGTCCCTTTGCCCCGAAGTCGATGCTGGAGGAATGGACGGCGTTGACCATCGTCACCTTCGCCCCGCCCAGCAGCAGCGTCCCGCCCTTGCCGAAGCCTACGGTTTCGCAAAGGTCGTTTGCGTTCATCCACTCGGACAACTCATGGATGCAGTGAACCTTGATCCCTAGCTCTTTCGCCAACCGCGCGGCGTCCGAGGCATGGTCGCCGTGGGCGTGGGTCAGAAGAATATGGGTGGCACCCTTGGTCGCCGCATCTTCCTGCCCCGCTGGGAACATCGGGTTGCCGGTCAGCCAGGGATCGACCAGAAGCACCGCCTCTTCGATCTGGATGCGAAAGCCGGAATGTCCGAACCAGGTGATCTGCATGGGTGTCTCCTTCTGTCTTGAACGCGGCGTGCAGCTTCGGGACAGGTTGTAACCATGACAATCACGGCTGCGCCCATGGGCGGCATTCCGCCTTGTGCTTGCGGGGCGGGGCGGGGGCCGCTAAACGGGGCGAAATCCAATGGAGAGCCCCATGGCCATTGACATCGACACCGCCCGCAAGGTGGCAAAGCTGGCCCGGATCCGGGTCGAGGAAGCCGATCTGCCGAAGCTGGCGGGGCAGCTGTCCGGCATCCTTGGCTTCATGGAAGAGCTGAACGAAGTCGACGTGACTGGCGTGGAGCCAATGACCTCGGTCACGCCGATGCGGCTGAAGCGGCGCCGCGACGAGATAACCGATGGCAACATCCAGGCCCAGGTTCTGAAGAACGCGCCCGACGCGCGCGAAGGGTTCTTTGCGGTGCCGAAGGTGGTGGAATGAGCGCGAATACGTGGACCATTGCCGCCGCACGGGATGCGCTGCGGAAGGGCGAGATTTCGGCGGTCGATCTGACCATGTCCTGCCTGACGGCGATCGACGCGGGCGATGATCTGAACGCCTTCGTGCACAAGACGCCCGAGATTGCTTTGGAGCAGGCGCGGGCGGCGGATGCGCGGATTGCTGCGGGTGATGCCCCGGCGATGTGCGGGATTCCCTTGGGGATCAAGGATTTGTTCTGCACCAAGGGGGTGCCGTCGCAGGCTGCTTCGAACATCCTGAAGGGCTTCAAGCCGGAGTATGAATCCACCGTCACGTCGAAGCTGTTCGACGCGGGCGCGGTCATGCTGGGCAAGCTGAACATGGACGAGTTCGCGATGGGATCGTCGAACGAGACCTCGGCCTATGGCAATGCGGTCAGCCCGTGGCGGCGCAAGGGGTCGAACGTGCAGCTGACGCCGGGCGGGTCTTCTGGCGGCTCGGCCAGTGCGGTCGCCGCGGACCTGTGTCTGGCGGCGACGGGGACGGATACCGGCGGGTCGATCCGGCAGCCTGCGGCTTTCACCGGGATCGTGGGGATCAAGCCGACCTATGGGCGGGTGTCTCGGTGGGGGGTCGTGGCGTTTGCGTCCTCGCTGGATCAGGCGGGGCCGATGACGAAGTCGGTGCGCGACGCGGCGATCATGTTGCAGGCGATGTGCGGGCATGACCCGAAGGATTCGACCAGTGCCGACATTTCGGTGCCGGATTTCGAGGCGGCGCTGACCGGGGATATCCGGGGCAAGGTCATCGGTATTCCGAAGGAATACCGCATGGACGGGATGCCGGAAGAGATCGAGGCGCTGTGGCAGAACGGCATTGCGATGCTGAAGGACGCCGGGGCCGAGGTCCGCGACATTTCTCTGCCGCATACCAAGTACGCGCTGCCGGCCTACTACGTGATTGCGCCTGCCGAGGCGTCGTCGAACCTCGCCCGCTATGACGGGGTGCGCTATGGGCACCGGGCAAAGCTGGCGCAGGGGGATGGCATCACCGAGATGTATGAGAAGACCCGGGCCGAGGGCTTTGGGTCCGAGGTGCAGCGGCGGATCATGGTCGGGACCTATGTGCTGTCGGCGGGGTTCTACGACGCCTACTACAATCGCGCGCGGAAGGTGCGGGCGCTGATCAAGCGCGACTTCGAGACGGTGTTTGCCGAAGGCGTCGATGCGATCCTGACTCCGGCCACGCCGTCGGCGGCCTTTGGTCTGGGCGAGATGGCGGATGCGGACCCGGTGAAGATGTATCTGAACGACGTTTTCACCGTGACGGTGAACCTTGCGGGCCTGCCGGGGATCTCGGTTCCCGTTGGCCTGGACGGGCAGGGGCTGCCCTTGGGGCTGCAGCTGATCGGGCGGCCGTGGGAAGAAGCACAGTTGCTGAATTACGCACATGTGTTGGAAAGCCGTGCGGGCTTTGTGGCCAAAGCCGAGAAATGGTGGTAATGGGCCGCAAAAGAACCCTTTCGAGGCACTGATGAGCCGTACTTTGACCACCGCCGCTGGCGCCGTACTGTCTGCGCTGATGCTGGCCGCCTGCACGCCGACGACGCCGGACAGCGGCGCGGGCGTAGGCTTTCAGGACTACAACAGTTACATCCGTGGCGCGGCGCCTGCCCCGGCAGGGGCCCCGGTCACGGTGCCGCCGCCCGGCGGGGCCTTTGATCCTGCAGCCGCAGCGGCTGCCATTGATCGGGCGCAAGGCGTTGCGCTTCCGACAGCGACCGCGACCCCAACCGTAGTTCCGCTGCCGACCGACAGCTCGGCCCGCCCGCGTGGCGGCGCCCCGGCCGGGATCAAGGAGGAATCCGGC
>JBKDYO010000112.1:0-4059 GCA_046305855.1 Paracoccaceae bacterium | reverse complement strand
TCGCGCCGGGTGATCGCCAGCCGCCCGGTCCGCCAAAGCCATTCCAGCGCGGTCTTTGACGGGTGCCAGTCCCACCAGCCCCCTTTTCCCCGCACTTCACCTTCGCCCACATCCGCTGTCCCGACGGGGCCATCCTTGGCGATCCGGTTCAGAATGCTGTCAAACTGCGCCTCGTACCCGTCGCGAAACCAGCTTTTCCAGTTCGCATGCAGCCGTTGTTCATCGCGGGCAAAGCGGTGCTGCCAGACCCCATGCAACCGTGTGGGCAGGATCGAGGCGTCATGCGTCCAGTGCTCCCACAGGCTGCGGTCGCGTTCGAGAAGCTTCTTGAGTGCAGGCGGGCGATACGACTGCCGCCGCGACCACAGGATCATGTCATGCGCCCGGGCGACGGTGTTGATGCTGTCGACCTGAACAAAGCCGATCCGCTCGATCAGGTCATGCAAGGATTGCCCCGAGGCAGGGCCCACCGGGGCCTCGGACAAGGCGTGTCGGTGCAGGAAAAGACGGCGGGCGCGGGGGTTCGGGATCAGCTCGGGCATCGCCAAGCGGTAACATTACAAAGTGTTTCCGCGAAAGTCGGAATTGTGACCAAATGCAAAGGCTCGACTGGTTGCAAACCGCTGCTCAGGGCCTACTATCCCATTGTCTCCTGACAGATTTTCCCGAAACCAGTTTGGCCACGCCCGGACCGCCGGACAGTGCGCCGGAAAGGACCCACAGCGCATTGCCCCACGAAACGCCCCTGATCGCCACTCTTGTTGCGGGTTTCGGCCTGGCCTTTGTCTTTGGCCTTGTTGCGCAGCGGCTGAAGCTGCCACTGATCGCAGGCTATCTTATGGCCGGCGTGGTGATCGGACCCTTTACGCCGGGTTTTGTCGCTGACCTTGGCATTGCGGCCGAGCTTGCCGAGGTCGGGGTGATCCTCTTGATGTTCGGCGTGGGTCTGCATTTCTCGCCCCGCGACCTGATGGCTGTCCGCAACATTGCGGTTCCGGGGGCACTCGGTCAGATCACTGTCACGACCACAGCCGGAACCGTGCTTGGCCTGCTTTCCGGGTGGAGTTTCGGCGGCTCACTGATCTTTGGCATTTCACTTTCCGTTGCCTCGACCGTCGTTCTGCTGCGGGCCCTGCAAGAACGCGACCTTGTGACCACGGAGCGTGGCAAAGCTGCTGTCGGCTGGCTGGTCGTCGAGGATCTGGTGATGGTGATTACGCTGGTTCTGGTGCCGCCCTTGGCCGGGCTGCTGGGGGGCGTCGCTCAGCCGATCGAAGAGGGGGCGGAACTGGTCGCCAGAGTCGGGATCGGTCCGATTGCTGCGACGGTCATCGTAACCTTGGCCAAGGCGGCAAGCTTTGTCGCGATCATGCTGGTTGTCGGGTCCAGGGTCATTCCCTGGATCCTGCATCACGTTGCCATGACCCATTCGCGCGAGCTCTTCCGCCTTTCCGTCTTGGCGATAGCCCTCGGCGTGGCCTATGGCGCGACGCATTTCTTCGGTGTTTCCTTCGCGCTTGGAGCCTTCTTCGCCGGTATGGTTATGTCGACCTCGACGCTCTCGTCGCAGGCCATGCGCGAGACGCTGCCCCTGCGCGATGCGTTCGCCGTGCTGTTCTTCGTCTCTGTCGGGATGCTCTTCAACCCGATGATCCTGCTGACATCACCGCTGGCCTTCCTTCTGACCGTTGCGATCATTCTTGGCGGAAAGGCACTGGTCGCCTTTCACCTTGTGCGGGCATTGGGGCACGGCCGGGACATGGCCCTGAACCTCGCGGCCTCGATCGCGCAGATCGGCGAGTTCTCGTTCATCCTGATCACGATGGGTGTGCATCTTGCCATTGTGCCGCCCGAAGCGCGCGACCTGATCGTGGCAGGGGCAATGATCTCGATTCTGGCGAACCCGCTGCTGTACCATCTGCTTGAAAAGCGCGAGTGGCGCAAAGCGGCGGTCGTTGGGTCGCCCGTGCCGCCAGACCTCGACAAGGGTGACACCAGTGTTGCCGAAGCCGAGAATGCAGTGGTGGAGACTAGACCGGACGACCCGTCAGCAGTTTCGGAAGCTCGCCCGTCAGCCCAGCCGCCTGTCGCATGAAGCCACGGCGCAGCCCGGGCAGGGCATTTACCACGCCCATGCCAAGGTCGCGTCCCAGCCGCAGGATCGGATTGTCGCTGGAAAACACCCGGTTGACCGTGTCCATCCCAAGGGCCAGCGCTGTCGCATCGAACCGCCGCCAGCGCTGATACTCGTCCAGTGCAGCAGGGCTGCCGGGCTCCTCGCCGCGGCGGCGGGCAAGGATCAGCACCTCGGCCAAGGCGGCCACATCGCGGAGGCCAAGGTTCAGACCCTGCCCTGCAATCGGGTGCACACCATGCGCCGCATCCCCGACAAGCGCGAGGCGGGGTGCCACGAACCGCTCGGCCAGGGACAGGGACAAGGGATAGGTGAACCGCTCACCGGCCAGGGCAATCTCGCCCAGGAAATCGCCGAACCGCGGGCGCAGCGCCTCGAGGTACTCGGTGTCCGGCAGCGCCTGGATCGCGGCGGCGGTCTCGTCCGTCTCGCTCCACACGATACTGGAGTGGTGACCACCTTTCAGCGGCAGGATCGCCAGCGGTCCCGAAGGCATGAAGAACTGGTGCGCGATGCCCTTGTGGTCCTGCTCGTGCCGGATCGCGGTGACCAGTGCGGTCTGGCCATAGCCCCAGCCAACCCGCCTTATCCCGGCCCGTGCGGCAACGCCCGATCCGCGCCCGTCGCAGCCGACCAGCAGCCCGGCGGTCACCTGTCGCCCCGAGGCGAGCGTCACTGTCACTCCCGACGGCCCGACCTCTTGCGCGACAACGGTTTCGCCGGACAGAAGCGTGATCCCCGGCGCGGCCTGCATCGCCTGCAGGAAGGCCGCATAAAGGTGCCGGTCCTCCAGCATGTGCCCGACGGGGCCTTCCTCGATCTCGGCCGCATCGAAGTGCAGGAAGAACGGTGCTGCCCCTTCGCCGGCTCGGCCGTCGCTTGCCTTGATCTCCAGCATCGGCTGCGCCTTGTTGACCACCTGCGGCCAGACCCCGATCACCGTCAAGAGCCGCACCGAGGCTATCGCTAGCGCATAGGCCCGCCCGTCGAACCCGACTTCGGCCCGGGCCGGGGCAGGGCGCGCGTCCACCACCGTCACCCGGAACCCGCCCTGTGCCAGTGCCAAGGCCAGCGCCGGGCCGTTCAGCCCTCCGCCCGCGATCAGGATGTCGGCGTCCCATGTCATGCGCCTTACATACGCTGCGCGGGCGGATTGTCCATGCGTCGCCAAGCCGCTACCCTTGCCGCAACATGGGGGAACATATGACCGGAACTTGGGCGCACATGACCGCAGCCGACCTTGGCCGCGAAATCGGCGAGGGCCGCATCCACCCGGTCGAACTGACCGAGGCTTTCCTCGAGCGGATCGACAGCCACCCGCTTGCTCCCCGCATCTACGCCCGGGCGACCCCGGCGCGCGCGCGGGGCGAAGCGATGGCCGCCGCTGCCCGCGCCAAGGCGGGCCTGCGTAAGGGGCTTCTGGACGGGGTGCCGATCAGCTGGAAGGATCTCTTCGACACGGCGGGCGTGGCAACCGAAGCAGGGTCGGCCCTGTTGAAGGGGCGCACCCCGGACCGTGATGCAGCCGTGCTGGAGACGGCGACGCTGCAAGGCCTCGTGTGTCTGGGCAAGACGCATATGTCGGAACTGGCGTTTTCGGGCCTTGGGCTGAACCCAATTACTGCCACACCGCCGAATCTGAACGACGACCGCGCCGTGCCGGGCGGGTCCTCTTCAGGTGCCGCCGCCTCGGTGGCCTTCGGTCTTGCCCCTGCGGCGATCGGGTCGGACACCGGTGGTTCGGTCCGCGTTCCGGCGGCCTGGAATGATCTTGTGGGCCTCAAGACCAGCGTCGGCAGCCTGCCGATGGACGGCGCGGTGCCCCTGTGCGAGCGGTTTGACACCATCGGCCCGCTGGCCCATTCGGTCGAGGATTGCGCGCTGCTTCTGCAAGCCCTGTCCGGTGGCGCGCCAACCGACCTTGC
>JBKDYO010000111.1:0-28463 GCA_046305855.1 Paracoccaceae bacterium | reverse complement strand
GGCTCCACCACCTCACAATGACCTACAAATCCGTCTCCACCATCCGGCATGCGCGCCCTCCTGCAGCTTCAACCCTCATTCTGAAGGCCGCAGCCGAGATAGAACATGCGCAAAATCAATGGGGCAGAGACGCCGCATACGGATGTTCTCGTGGTCTGGAAGCTGGACAGGCTCGGGCGCACGCTAACCCACCGGGTCAACACCGTGCCTGACCTGTCGGATCAAGGCATCGGCCTGCGTGTGCTGAGCGGTCAAGGTGCAGAAATCGACACCACGACATCGGCAGGGCGCATGATCTTCGGCATCTTCGCGACCCTGGCGGAGCTCGAGCGCGACCTAATCCGGGAACGCACCACGGAAGGTCTCGCAGCCGCCCGGGCGCGCGGTCGAAAAGGCGGGCGGAAGTTCGCACTGACCAAGGCTCAGGTCCGCCTCGTGCAAGCGGCCATGGCCAACAGAGATACGTCTTTATTCCGCTGGCCAGCCCCGATCGAGTGGTCCGGGTTCAGTCTTAGTGCATTACGGGTCTTGGCGCTACGGTTTGGTTGGCCGGCGAAGCGGGTCCGGGTGGCGAAGCCGGCCACTGGATGAGCTCGGGAGCTGGCGGGCGATACCCCAGTGATGAGTGCGGGCGCTTGGTGTTGTAATGGCGGCGCCAGCTCTCGATGACGGTCTTGGCCTCGGCTAGGCTGTAGAAGATTTCGCCGTCGAGCAACTCGTCGCGGAGCTTGGAGTTGAAGCTCTCGCAGTATCCGTTCTCCTTCTCCCAGGGTGACCCCGGCTCGATATAGGCGGTCTTTGCGCCGACGGCGGCGATCCAGTCCCGCACCGCTCTGGCGATGAACTCCGGGCCGTTGTCGGACCGGATGTGATCGGGAACACCACGCAGGATGAACATATCGGACAGGACGTCGATCACGTCCGTTGATCGCAGCCTCCGGTCAATCCGGATTGCCAGGCACTCCCGGCTGAACTCGTCGATCAGGTTGAGCATGCGGAACTTCCTTGCATCGTGGGTTCGGGCTTTGACGAAGTCATAGGACCAGACATGGTTCGGACGTTCTGGCCGCAGGACGTTCTGGCCGCAGACGGATGCACGACCCATCGTTCAGCCAGAGCCGGCCCTTCTTCGGTTGCGTCTGTGGGACCTTCAGCCCCTCCCGCCGCCAGATCCGCTCGACCCGCTTCACGTTCACCGCCCAACCGGCTTCACGCAGCAGGGCCGTGATCCGGCGGTATCCGTAGCGCCCGTATTCAGAGGCGAGCGCGATGATGTCCGCCGTCAGGGCGTCTTCGTCGGCGCGCCCCTGAGGCACCTTCCTCTGGGTCGAGCGATGCTGCCCGAGAACACGACAGGCCAACCGTTCCGAAATTTCGAACGTTTGCCTGACATGCTCGACGCAAGCACGGCGGCGGGCGGGGCTCAGAAGTTTCCCAGGGCAGCCTCAGCCAGGATCAGCTTCTCCAGCGTGAGATCCGACACCGCCTTCCGAAGCCGCTCATTCTCCTTCTCCAGCTCCTTCAACCGCTTTACCTGGTCGGACTTCAAGCCGCCGAACTCCTTGCGCCACCGATAATGGGAGAACTGCGTCACGCTGATCGAGCGCACGGCTTCGGCCACTGATTGGCCTTGCGACACCAACACGTCGACCTGCCGGAGCTTGGCGACGATCTCCTCCGGCTTGTGCTTCTTCTGGGGCATACCTGCATCCTCCAAATGGCTCGAAAGCCATACCTCAGAGAGCCACTCTTCAGGGGGAAAGCCACTTTCCCCGGCGAGCTTTCCGCTCAACCAGCACCTTTGTTTGGAGGCCTACGGCAGCACAAAGCAAGGCATTGAAAACACATTCGCTGAGATGTTGTCGTAGGACCACCAAGCATGCGACCACACAGCTGCCGCGCAAAAAGACGAGCGACAGCACAACTGCCCACCTGCGCTCCAGACCAAACCCCGAGCGCGCCTGCCTTCGCGGAATCCGTATCAGACTCTGGCATCAGTATTCCGATTTGCAACATCTACCAGGTGCAACTTCAAAAACCGCTCGACATATACAAGCGCGCCTTGACCTAAGCTTACTACGCCGTTCTAAGACGCATCGAGGGTTCCGCAGCTTAGCGTAGGATCTAACACTGTCCGGCAACAGACCCCATAATGCTTCCTTCCGTTCCTTCGAAAGGATCGCGCCATCAAACCGCGGGATCAAGTACCTGGGAACTTACTGCTCTTGCTTTGATGAGCCGCTCTCCAAGCCCGCGACGTAAGGATTTGAGCGGCTTCAATGCGTCGAGAAGGGCAGCTTCAGTCCGAGTTGAACCACCACTGGTGCCATACCGCCACCTTTCAGGGTCCGCAATTGTCCTATGCCCAGAGAAAGCTTCACACTGTCATTCAGCGCAAAGTCAAACTCGGCCCTGGGGCCGGCGATCAGGCCACCCTCGGTATTGACGCCCCCGCCTCCCGCCGCGCCAACATGGCCTTCGAAGGAGATATCCCAGCGCGGCGCGATCTGGTGCGTCCAGCCAAGGCCCACCAGCCCGATGGCATAGCCCGCAACACCACCGTCCATCGAGGTCTGCGCGTTGCCGGTCAAGTAGAAATGCTTGCCTAGCATCATATCAAGGCTGCTTTCCTGCATGATGACTGTGCCGTTGCCGAGCATGCCGGGCTTGTAAAAGCCGGCACTCGGCATCTGCGCTGACAGCCCCAACGAGATCACCCAATTCTGCGGCCAGGCCTCGAGGTCTCCGGCCTTGCGGCCAAAGACCCGCACCAGACGCAGCGCGGCCGATGCCCCGGACATGTCCCCGTCCGGAGCTATCAGCCCGGTCAGGCCAAATTCAAGATCGGCGTCTTCGGTGATTTGCCAGGCCAGACCGCCACCAAAGCCCACAAGCAGTCCGCCGCCAGTGTCGACATCGCCGCCGCCGCCAAAACCGACGTTTACATGACCGAAGCCCGACAAATGACCGAGGGAGACCCGCTTGCGAAGGCCACCCATGATCTCCATGTACCCTTCGGCCCCTTTGGCTCCGCCATCGGCAGTGATTAGCAATTCGCGGTTGCGCCCAAGATGGAAGATCGCCTCGGCTCCGAGCAGCCCGACATTGGGTTGGTCGCCTCCCGAGCGCGTGCGCCCTGACAAGAACATCGCCGACCCGCCCAGTGCCACCGAGCGCAGTTTAAGCCCCCCGCCTTCGGCCCCTTCAGCCCCACCCAAGCGATAGGATAAATTCACCCCAAAGGCTGGGCCATTGATCCTGGCTCCGGAAACATCAATGTAGGACGCCCCGACGCCAAACCCAAGCCGATCTGTCAGCTGGTAGCCCAGACTCACGCCGACACGCTTGAACAACCCGTCGCCAACAACCTGTGCCGCACCGCCACCGCCGCCGACGGAAGCCGAGGCTGCCAATGTCAACCGGCCATGCAGTGAGATGAGTTTGACCAGCTCGAAGCCCCAGAAGAACGCGCCTCCCGCATCGCCAATCGTTGAAGAATAGACCGACTGACCGAAGTAGAGTCCGCGACCAACCGAACGACCGACGAACATCCGGTGCAGTCCCCTGATAAGGGTCTTCGGTGCCGAAATCATTTCGATACCGGTTTCGTACAACCGGCCCTCTTGACCGGCTCTATCAACAGTATCTGCAGATACATTGGTACCCGAACCGAAGCTCAGACCAACGACGACGGCACCTGCAAGTGCAAAGCGAAAAATGGGAACTAACGGCATGTTTTCTAGGCGCGAAACGGCTTGACGATAGAAGCAGAGGCACACATCCCGGTCAATTGAATTCTCGCCCCTTTCGCCCGGTGGAGCATATCTCTGACAGGTCGCCAGCGGACCAGAGGACTTGCTCCCCAGAAACGTCCGCACTACGAGGTTAGTCTGTTCTCCAGCGAAGGAGACGGACATGAAGCGCAGCAGGTTCACAGAAGAGCAGATCATCGGCGTCCTGTAGGAGCACCAGGCGGGGCTGAGCGCTGCTGAGCCATCTGGCTGAGCATCATCATTGTCGTGTCCACCAAACTGGAAGAGCCAAGGCGCGAACTTGCCGTTGGGCTTCCACCTGACAAGAGCCAGACGCGACGCCGCCAACTCCAACAGGAGTGCTGTCAGATGCTGCCGCGACACCCCCATCTTCTCTGCAAGGTGTGCCAGCGTGAATGGGCAGTCCCGCGATCGAGCCCATTGTAACCTTCCTTCCAGGCGATCCCATCGATGATGATAGTCGCGAGCTTGTGGGCCGCCGTGGAGCGGCATCTCGCTGATGCGACGCAAAATGGCGCCGGTCGTGAGTTCCATACTGTGTCGTTCCGCTTTTGGGCGACACCAGACCTTGAGGCGTGAAAGATCTCGTTTCGGCAAAGGCATTTGCAGGTTGAACGGACCCAAAGCTCGCGCTTGATTCCCACTTCCATTAGGAAGTCAGAGAGGCGTCGTGAGTATGGTCTGGCGTCGTTTGAGTATGGTCTGGCGTCGTTTCTGTTTCTGAGGGCTGGTTCTTCCTGAAGGGTTTTCAGGTCAGGGCATCAGTAGCGCACCTCCTCGAAACCGTAGGTGCCCTCGTAGTCGGTCCAGTCGACGAAGACCCCGCGGTACCAGTAGTCGGAACAGCTTGTCCCCGGTCGGAACGCCGACGCGGACGGAACCCGAGCCGGTGTTGACCGCGCCCAGGCGAAGCTACCCTGTGCGCCATAGGTACCTTCTCGGATCGTCGACCACGTGTTGCAATCACCGTCCCTGTTGCGGTGCCGCCGGTATTCGATTTGGTACACGTGGATCGAGCGCACGAAATCATACGCCGGATCAGAAATGTCGACGTCTGCTTGGTCCTGAGCCAGGTAAAGCTCGAAGGGGCTATGGACCGATGACTTGGGCTGAGGGGTATCCTCCTGTCGCAGCGCGATCTCGAACAGCCGCTCTATTGGCGCCTTTTCACTATCTAGAGCTGCTCGCATCGGGCAGTTCCAGATCTGCAGCGGCGGCTCGACGGGCCAGGGCGTGATCCGCGCGATGAACACGGCACGGGCATGGGCGCATTCGGCCGAGGCTGGCCAGCCGCCTGCGAGGCAGAGAAGGATCGCGCAATCCACAGGGTAGGCTTTTGCCGGGGCCGCAAGAGAAAGGGATACGGCGGTCGCTGCTAGGGCGGCCGCAGCTCGTAGACTTTTCATGAGAGTTTCCTTGCGAAGATGCCGGGAGGGGATGGGCGGGAGGACCTGATCTGGCGCGATCAACCGTCCGGGTCTTGGCCAAGCGCTTGGTAGTCTCGGATCGCGCGGTTGATCTCTTCGGACACTTGGGCTCGCGCGGAATCGAGACAGCGCAGATAGGCCTGCGCCTCATCGAAGTAGACTGTGAACTCCTGGCCGATCTCCGTGCGATACTCGGCACGCGTGGCGGCATCGGTCACCGGTTCTGGAGGGACCGGCGGCAGGCAGTCCAGTGCTGTCGCTGCCCGCGCAACTCTGGAGACAGCTATCGCGATCAGGGTCGCGACGACGAGGCAGGCGCGTTTGGAGACGAGAAGGGGCATGCACGATCCGAGAGTTTCAAAACATGTGCATGAATTGCAAAACACCGCTATTGACGCAACAGGATTCTACCGCTAGGTGAGCGCCATGTTGTGCGACGACATGTTTCTCATCAGCGCAACATGCACTATGTTCTGCCGTAAGCGTGTTGCTTTCGGAAGGTGCCAACCCATGAGGAACTTGACCCCGGTGATCTTGCAGGCCGGACTTAAGGAGGCCCTGACCGAAGGCGGCATCGTCGAAGCCCTCTGTGTCGAGGACGCAAAGAAGGTTCTCAATGTCTGGCAAGGTACCTGGCGCATCCAGTTGCGCTTGGGCGACCAGACAGCCCTTCTGGTGATCTCACGCGGGCTCGACCCCCGGGAGTTCAAGACCGTCACCGGTCTCATCTCTTTCGCGGTCGAGCTGGGTCTGACCACGGTCCCCGTTCCTTTGAAGAAGGGCGAGAAGGCGACCTGGACTCATGACGCAGCGGTGGAGCCTATTCCCTGATCTGACCCTATGTGGCGGGCTGGCGCTTTGGCTCATCGCCGCACAAGGAGCTTTCGCCGAGGTGATCGATCTTGGGGCAGGGGCAGAGGACCTGAGGGTTCGGGCCAGCGTCCTCGATTTCGGGAAAGAACTGCCCAAACGCGGCGTTCCGAACGACGACGCGTTCGCAGATGAAGCCGGGGCCGAAGCTGAAGACGAAGGTCTCGTTGTTCTCGCATCCTACGGCACGACCCAGAAGGGCAGGGGTCCGCGTGGCACGGCCGAGATCGAGAATCTCGTTCTTGACGTAGGCGACGACTACCTCCGCCATCCTGCGCTGAAAGCGGCGGGACTTTCCGGGACGGAATGGCTTGCGCTCTTCCGCGCTAACATCGCCGTAGAGTCCGCTTTCAATCCGGATGCGCGCTCATCGGTCGGAGCTATCGGGCTTGGGCAGCTGATGCCGGGAACCGCCGATCTCCTCGGCGTCGATCCCCATGATCCGGAAGACAACCTGCACGGCTCGGCCCGCTATCTTCTCGCCCAGCTTGAAGACTTCGGCGCCGCCGATCTTGCTCTGGCCGCCTACAACGCCGGACCCGAAGCGGTCCGCGACTATGGCGGCATCCCCCCTTATGCCGAGACTGAAGGCCATGTGGCCAAAGTGCTCCGGCTGACCAACGCAACCCTCTCACTGGAGTAACTCCCTCACATGTTCAGGACCCTTTTCGGCGCGCGTTTTCCGCGCCTGGCTTTGCACACCCTTTTGCTGGCACTGCCTTTCGCGACGATCCTCGCTGAACCCGCGCTCGCGCAGAACCTCGACCCCCTCGAGAACATGCTGCAGGTCATCGTTGACGGGCTGACTGGCCCGATCGGTCGCCTTATCGCGATCCTCGCCGTAGTGGCCGCGGGCTACATGATGTTCACCGGCCGCCTGAACTGGCCCCTGTTCCTCGCCATCTTCTTCGGTGTGGTCCTGGTCTTCTCGGCCGCGACGATCATCGACGGCTTCGCAGCCCCCTGAGGCTGATGCCAGCAGGGCAGGGGGTGCGGCTTACCCCTTTGCCCTGCGGCCTAATCCGGACCCTTTCGCATGCATGACGCGCCCCTGTTTCTCGGCCTTACTCGGCCGCCGAAGATATTCGGCCTGCCCATCGGTTACTTCGTGAGCCTGATGCTGGGCTCGGTCATCCCCTTCGTGGGCGCGAACGACTGGCGGTTTCTACTGATCGGCGTCGTCGGGTATCCAGTCCTGTGGTTCGTGGCGGACCGCAACCCGAACCTCTTCGAGACGGTCGCGGTGGTCTTTTCCCGTACACCGCGTACGCGCGGCAAGTCGGCCTATGGCGGAGATCGCCATGTCAGCTGACCTCAAATCCCTCTTCCCGGCCACCCCGGCCCTTCGATCTGTCTTGCGGCCCGAGGATCTCGCAGCCGAGACCCTTGCCCATCACTTGCCGTGGCTCTCCGCACCTGCGGACAACCTGATCCTGACCCGGCAGGGTGATCTGATCGCCTCTGCTTTGGTCGAGGGGCAGGACAGTTTTACGACGGAAGAGGGGGACCTCTCGCTCGCGACCACTTCGCTTGCGCGGCTGATCGGCCAGCTGGGCGAAGGATTCGGGTTTCATGTCGCGAAGCTGACCCTGCCGGACGCACCCCAGCTGAAGCCCTTCGATGGTGAGGGCACCGGGGAAGCGTTCGCTGCCATGCTCGATGCCCGCTGGCAGGGACATCTTCGCGCCCGCACTTTGAAGCGTCGGGTGCTGATGGTCTCGCTCATTCTGCGCCCCACCGCGCTGAAACGCGCCCCGCTGATCGGTGCTATCTTCAAGGCAGCCTTCACAGGTGATCTTGGTCAGCGGATCGAGCGGCTGAATGAAGCGATGGGCCTTCTGGCCGGGGCTTGCCAGGGTCTGGGCTTCCGGCGGCTGAGCATCTCATCTGGAGAATGGCTCGGTCTCCTGGGCGTCCTTCTCGGGCAACCGATGGCCAAGGTCCTGCCGATGCCTGGCCAGTTTCTCAGTGAAACAGTCGCGTCATCGCAGATGACCTTTTCCGGCAAGCGGGTGGAAATCGAAACCGGCGCAGGGACGTGCTTCGGGACGATTTTCGGCGTGAAATCCTACCCCGCCCGCACCTGGGCGCGGATGCTCGACGCGCTGGAACTGCCTTACGATATCGTCATCACGAACAGCTTCACGCCCGCCCGCAACAACGAAATCGAAGAGCGCATCAAGCGCACTGCGCGCCAGATGCGTGCCTCCGAGGATGCCGCCGAAACCCTGCGTCAGGAACTGTACGAGGCAGCGGACAATGTCGCCTCGGGCCGACAGGTGTTTGGCAAGCATCATCTGACAGTCATGGTCACGGCTGAGTCCCCGGAACAGCTGGAGGAAGCGGCATCCGAGGTCTGGCGCGCCGGGCAAGATTGCGGGGCGACCCTGGTGCGCGAGAGCTTCGCCGCCCGCGCAGCCTGGTTTGCCCAAGCCCCCGGCAACTGGGCCTATCGCCCGCGGACTGCACTTCTGTCGGCGCAGAACTTCGCCCACCTCGCAGCGTTACATCGGGTGACGGAAGGTCGCCCGAAGGTACAATCCCCGTGGGGCGAGACGATCACGGCGCTGCCGACAGTGACCGCGAGCCTCTATCGGTTCAATTTCCACGACAAGGGCGAGCGGGGTGCCGAACCGAGCGCCGGACACACGCTGGTTCTGGGCCGCACCGGATCGGGCAAGACTCTCGGCACGGCGTTCCTCATGGCGCAGGCGCGGCGGGTGCATGCCCGCATCCTCGTCATCGACAAGGACCGGGGCCTCGAGATGGCCGTGCGCGCTCTGGGTGGCAGCTATTCCGCGATCCGGATTGGGGAGGCGACCGGCCTTAACCCGTTCCAGACCGAGGTCGACGAGCGCGGGGCGGCCTGGCTCACCGACTGGCTCGGTGACATCCTTGCAGGGGCGCGGGCCTTCGAGACCGCCCAAACCGTCAGCCTCAACGCCGCCGTGCGTCAGATCGCTTCGGCTGACCCGCGGCTTCGGACCTTCGATGGCTTGGCCACCCTCGTCGCCTCAACCGACGACGAGGGTGACCTTGTCGGCCGGGTCCGCGAATGGGGGCATGGGGGTCGGCATGGCTGGCTCTTTGGGCCTGGGGCCACGTCCCAGATCAGCCTTTCCGAAGATGTGGTCGGCATCGACATGTCGGAGATCCTTGATCTTGGAACCGAGCGCTCGGCGCTTTTGGCCTATCTCTTCCGCCGCATTGAACGGGTGATCGAGGATCGTCGTCCGACCCTCATCGTCATCGATGAGGCTTGGAAGATGCTCGACGATCCCATCTTCGAGAAGCGCCTGCACGACTGGCTGGTCACCATGCGGAAGAAGAACGCAGTGGTGATGATGCTGACCCAGACGCCGACCCATCTGACACGGGTCAAGGTCGGTCAGATCATCGCGGAAAGCGTGGTGACCCAGCTCCTCTACCCGAACCCGCGCGCCAACCCCGAGGATTACCGGATCCTGCGGCTGAACGAGAAGGAGGCCGAGTTCCTTTGTACGCCGACGGGTGGCCTGCGCCTCGCCCTCCTGCGCTCGGCAGGGGACTCGGTCTTCGTGAACATGGATCTCGCGACGCTCGGTCCCGCGCTCGCCGTTCTCGGCGGTGGCCGATCCGGCGAAGACCGCGCCCCCTATGGCTGGCGCGATACCCCCGACTTCTGGAAGGACATGACGTGACCCGACGCAACCGGCTGATCTCTCTATCCCTTCTCGGGATCACCCTCCTCTCCGCCTGCGCTGGCGTCGAGACGGGGGCCGTCTCGCCCTGCCACGGCCAGTTCCGTGCCGAGGGCAAGTATTTCGCGGAGCGCGAGCAAAGTGACGGCGCGACTGTCGTCGTCTCGACGATGAACGCCCCCGACGCGCCTTGCGCAAACTGAGCTATAGAATGCGTCGCGCACCCCTCTTTCTCGGGCTTCTCGTCGGCACGGCGGTGCCTATGGGCCTCCTGGCCCAGGGCGTGCCGATCATCGACGGCTCGCGACTGTCGAACTTCATCTCGCGTCTCGTCGAACAGGCTGAGGACGCCGTGAAGCAGGGGGAGAAACTTTCCACCCGCACAGAACTCAGCGAAATCGAAGACGAGCAACTGGCGGCCTATGAGCGTTTCCTCGCGGATACCACCGGCGTGACCGACCTCAGCGACTTCGAGATGGGAACGGGAGCTTTTCCACCTGCAGATGAGGTCTATCCCCTTGAGGAGACGAGCCTGGAAAGCCAGCGGCTCTTCGGTGAAGGCGAGACGGTCGAGGCGATGATCATTGCCACGGCGGCGCGGTATGAGACGCATCCCGGTGTCGTGAGGGTCGGGCTCACGCCGACGACGTGGCGCATTCTCTTCCAGTCGCTGGTCAAGCAGGAAAGTGGTTTTTCCAACGCGGCGATCAGCCCCGTCGGGGCCATGGGCTTTTGCCAATTGATGCCCGGCACCGCCGCCGATCTCGGCGTAGATCCAACCGACCCACTGCAGAACCTCGATGGTGGCGCACGCTATCTCGCGACCCAATTGAACAGCTTCGGCCGGATCGACTTCGCGCTCGCGGCCTATAACGCCGGGCCTGGCAACGTCCAGAAATACGGCGGCATCCCACCTTTCGAGGAAACCCAGAACTACGTCCGCCGGATCTCGGGCTACTACGACGCCTACCTCTCGGTCATCACCGGCGCGGACGTGACAGGCACCCTCGCGGGCGTCGAAGGCGCCAGTGCCGAATGGGGCAACATGTCCTCGGCCTTCATTGGTTATTCCAGCCAGCAGTCGGGACAGATCGAGGCGGCCATGGCCCGGATCAAGGGGTTCATTGAGGCGGCCAAACCCCAGACCCCGAAAGAGGCGGTCGACCAGAACACCTATATGCTCGCCGAGCGCGCGCGCCTCATGGCCCTGACGCTTCGGCTGCGCGCCGGTGCCGTCAAGGTCGAGGCGGCCCGCGGGCTCTCGGATGCCGCGCAATCCCTGCAATACACCACCTTCTGGGAGTACACTCCGTGAGATCTGCCGTCCTTCAAACAAGGGCGCGTCTCGCGCTCACCGTCTGCGCAACGCTTTTGGCAGCGCCAGTTCTGGCGCAGGGCGTGCCCGTCATCGACGGCACCAACCTCGCCAAGAACATCGAGCAGCTACAGGCGGCACTCCGCGATGCCGAAAACCAGATTGCGCAGATCGAAGAGTTGAAGAAGCAGGTCGAGACCGGTCTCGAGCAACTGACCAACCTCGAAGGCATCCTCGGGTCGATCTCGGGCCTGAACGAGATCGCGAGCCTCTACAATTCGGCGGAAGACCTGCGCTCGCGGGCGGCCAAGATCACCGATCTCTCCGGCTTCCAGGATGCCCTGACCATCGGGGATTTCGACGGGCTTCTGGACAGCCTTCTCGATGGCGATGTGACCATGGGTGACAAGATGGCCGCCGAGTACATGCGCGACACGCTGGAAGGGGCCGGCCTGACCTCGGAAACTCTTGCTGGGTTGTCATCTTCCGCCAATCCGCAGGACAAGCTCATCGCGACGACTGCTGCCACGAGTGCCACGGCCATGGGCGTGGCGCAGCTCTCCTATGAGGAAGCCGCCCAAAGTCTCGCCCGGATCGATGGGCTCGTCGAGGAGATTGCGAACCAGGACACGCTCAAGGAAAGCATCGATCTCAACACCCGAATGGCCGCCGAGACCAACTACATGCTCGGCCAGATGTGGCGGTTGAATGCCGCCGCCGGCCTCGCGGCTGGCCAGACTGGCGTGAACTGGGCGGCGGAACAAGCCAAGGAAAAGAGCTTCTTCGACTATTCGGGGGCAGAATGATGCGGCGGGTGTTTCATCAGGTCGCAGCACTTGTTTCGCTCGTCTGCATTGCCAACTTCGCCGCAGCTGAGGACCTCGCCTCTTTCAGCGACGTCCAGCTAGCCGAAAGAACCCGAGAAGCGGTGATGGCGCAGGATGCGGAGGCCGCGCTGGATCTCCTGACCGAAATGCAGGGGCGCGGAACCGGGATCTTTGCCGGAGTGACCACGGGAACCTGCAACGAGGTGATCGACCTGCCGGGGGGGATCACAGACTGGCGCTTCAAGGGTGCCGCGCGGCAGGCCTATATCACTGCGGCGAAGACGAAGGCCTTGGAAGAGGGAAAATGCGGTTGCCTCTTCGAAGAGTTCAGCTTCGACAGGTTCACGTCTGAGGTCTTGGGCAAGTCGGCTTCCGACCTCGTCAATGATGATCGGGGAGTGATCGAGGCCTACCTCACCCAGCATCAACGCGAGATCGAGGCGCGCTATCGCGACCTCGAGACCGTCTGCCGGTCCATGTGATCCATGGCCATCATCGCCGACATCCTGACCCAGGTCGATGCAGCCGCAACCGCAGTTGGCGCCAAAGCATTCGACGCCGTGGCCGCAGAGATCGTACCGGTCTTCCGGGTAGGCTCGGTTCTGGTGGTGGCCCTGGTCGGGATCAACCTGATGGCACAAGCCGTGCCAATGACCCTGCGCAATGGGCTCGGCCTGATGGTTCGGATCGCAGTGGCTTCGGCATTCCTGTCATCCTGGACCAATTTCAATTCGGTCTATAGCGTCCTGACCAATGCCCCGAGCGAGATAGGGGCCGTCGTCCTCGAGGCCTTCGGCGGTGGATCGGGCAATCTCTATGAGGGGCTCGACTCGCTCTACCTGCAGGCGCTCGATGTCGGGCAGGCGATCAGCCAGAATGGCAGCTACATCACCGGTGCCCTAGCGGGCCTCCTGATGTTTCTTGTTGCAGCCCTCATGGCGACGGTGTCAATCATCGTGATCTCGGCCGCGAAGATCATGATTGGCGTCCTCGTGATCTTCGCGCCGATCGCGATTGCCTGCACGCTCTTCAAGGTCACCGCCACGCTTTTTGACCGCTGGGTGAACCTCGCCCTCGGCTTTGCCTTCTATCCGATGCTGACCTCAGGCATGGCGGCCTTCACAATCGCAATCGCCCGTGACCTGACACCTGCCTCGCTGGCCTCGGTCGAAACCATCGGCGATGTCCTGAGCTTCGTGGTCGTCATGATGCTCGGCACCGGTCTCATGGCTATGGTGCCGACGATCGCGCAGTCCCTCGCGTCGACCGCGACCAGTCTCGGCAGTGTCGCTGCCTCGACCTTCCGCACCGCCGACAGTGTCAAGGGTTATGGACGCACCGGCATCGCGTCGGGGATCGGCGCGGGCCGGGGAGCCGCCGGATTGGATGCCGGTGGTCGCCGTCCCTCGGATGCGCGTCTCAATGGCAATACCGCCGGACAGATCGGGCGGTCCGCCGTCCAGACCGCAATGCGGCTCGCCACCCGGACCCCGGACAAAAACTGATGGCCCAGAATTCGAGAAGTGGAGGACCGCCTATGGAGGCGCATGGATTTGATGTCGATCTCGTTTTGGAGCCCCGCCTCTCAGCCCGGCGTGCGTGGATCGTTGCAAGCGCCGCAGGCGGGCTGAGCTTGATCCATGCGACCGCACTGGTCCTGGTCCTGCCCTTGCGTGAAACCCAGGTCTTCACCGTCCTCGTCGACCGGCAGACCGGCGATGCCGAAAACATCCTCCAGGTCGCCCCGACCGGGATCGAGGATCAGGAAGCGCTGAAACAAAGCCTTCTCGTGGCCTATGTCGCAGACCGCGAAGGCTACTTCCTTCCTGGCATCCAGGCCCGGCTTGAAAGCGTCCAGCGCCGGTCAACAGGCGGTGCTGAGGAAAGCCTGCGACTTCTCTGGTCGAAGGGCGGCAGCAACACTGCCTATCCACCCGATGTCTACGGCCCCGGCGCGGAAGTCTCGGTGACCGTGCGCCGGATCACGTTCCTTTCGCCGAACGTCGCCCAGATCCGTTTCCTGAAAACCCTGCGCAAGACGAAGCAGGATTCGGTGACCCAGCCCTTCGTCGCGACGGTCGAGTTCGCCTTCGAGCCCAAGACTGAGCGGTCCCTCGCACATGTCTGGGAAAACCCGCTCGGCTTCACTGTCTCGGCCTACCGCGTCGACGCCGAAACCCTGGAGTCCAATCCATGACCCGTTCCCTCCTCCTCCCGGGACTTGCCTTTGCCTGCGCCCTCGTCGTCGCGAATGTTACCGCTGCCGAAGTCGCCCCGGCGTCGATGGGCGCCGACGCACGTGTCCGATCTGTCCTCTACAACCCTGTCGACGTCATCCGGCTCGACACGCATCTTCGTGTGAACACCGCCATCGAACTCGGCGCTGGCGAACGGATCGACTCCGTCCTTCTCGGCGACAGCGAGGCCTTTGAGGTCGAAGTGCTCTCAAACCGGACCACGGTCTCCGTGAAACCCCTGATCCCCGGGGCCGAGACCAACATGACGATCTACACCGGGCGGCGCACGATCTCGCTGTCGATCAGCGAGGGCAGGTCTCGTAACCCGACGTATCGTCTGGTCCTGCGCTATCCCGAGACCGGCACGGGCCGGACGCCGCGCAGTACCGTGGCCGCAGGTTCGCGGGACATCGGTTACGCCTGGTCGGGCGACGAGACCCTGAAACCCGTCCACATCTGGAACGATGGGCAAGCGACCTACTTCGCCTTCGCGCCAAGTCTGCGGCCTTCGATCTTCGGCGTCGATGCGACGGGTCGCGAGATCACGCTGAACTCCGGCACGCGGGGCAGCATCGTCCGCGTCTCAGGGCTGCGCTCCGCCTACTCGATCCGGATCGGCACGCAAGTTCTATGCATCGAGCGGGTGGACGGCGGCGTGACCACCGACCCGGCGTTGCTCGCCAAGCTTCAGGGATGGGAGTTCTGACATGGCTGATCCGGAGATGACCGATCCGCAGAAGGGCGCTGAATCGGACTACAAGGTTGATCGGCCCAAGCCGAAGATGACCCGCCAGCAAAAGCTTGGCATGGGTGCGCTGCTGGCAGGGGCGAGCCTTGCCGCGCTCTGGACTGTCTGGCCCTCCAGCCGCGCCATCCCCGATGTGGAAACCTCAGCCGTCGAGGAATTCCAGGATCAGGCGGGCGGTTCAGCATTTGGGGCCATCGAGCCCGGACCGGAAGCGAAGCCGGACGGGGATGGGTTCTCCGACATAGAAGGGGAACTGGCCTCTCAGCGGGAAGACCTCGAAGCACGAAACGCCACACTCCAGTCCGAGGTCGAACGGCTGCAGCGCGAGTTGGGGAATCTGGCCGACAGGGCCGTTGCCGAGAAGGACCAGACAGCCAAGGAACTGGCGCTCGCGCTGGAAGAAGCACAGTCGCAGAACCTCGCTCTCATGGAGGACATGCGGCGACAGTTCGATCAGGAGATCGCCGTCCTGAAAGCAGGCGCCGACACCACGGCAGCGACGGATGCTGCGCGCGAGGCCGAATTGGCCGCCAAACGTGCCGAGCGAGAGGCGCAGCTTGCGGCCCGCGTGGCCTCGCCTTCGGTCGTCTTCGACGATGGTCAGAAGGGTGAAACAGGAAATGCTGGGATGGGGATGGCCGAGGCCCCTGCCGAGGGCCGAGATACGACGGGCCGGGATTTCGTGCAGTCGGGGCGGGAAGCCACTGCCACCGAGGTGAGCCAGGTCATCGCCAATCCGTCGAACACCGTCCTGCAGGGCACGATGATCGAGGCAACCCTGGAGAACGCGGTCGACTCGAGCTTGCCCGGTCAGATTACAGCGATCGTGACCCGACCGGTTTGGTCCTTCGATCAGGCCCGGATCCTGATTCCCGCCGGCTCGCGCCTCTTCGGTGATTATTCCTCGGAAGTGGCCATCGGTCAGGGCCGCATCCTTGTCGCGTGGACCCGGCTCGTCACCCCAGATGGGCAGTCCGTGCAGATGGAGGCATTCGGCGGAGATGCCCAAGGGCGCTCCGGCATCACCGGCAAGGTCGACACCCGGTTCGGTGCGCGGTTCGGGTCGGCGGCCCTCATTTCGCTTCTCGGTGCCGCCCCCGCCATCGCCGCCGCGAAATACACTGACGAGATCAGTTCCGACACGGCCGAGAGCATGGGCGAGGACCTGAGTGCGGCAATGGGCTCAGCGGTCGAGGCGTACACGAGCCTGCCGCCGATCATCACGGTCGCCCCTGGTGTCGCGATCACGGTCATGGTCGACCGCGATCTGGAAATCTGGTGATGGATGATCGACCGAGTTTCCTCGGCACCTACCTGACACCGATTGCACCCCTGTTTATGCGAGACGATCTGGTAGAGGTGGCAATCAACCCCGACGGAAAGGTCTGGATCGAGCGGAAGGGCGCGACGCACATGGAGCGGGTCGCGCATCTGTCCATCGATCGGGTCCTGTCTAACAACCTTGGGCAGGCAATAGCTTCTGCCGTTGGTGTGCAGTTCTCCGACAAGAAGCCGACCGTTTCGGGAAAGATCGCCTGGGGCGATATGGCGATCCGGGCGCAAGTTGTGGCGCCGCCCATCGTGGAAGGCGGGATGGCTATCACGTTCCGGCCATTCAAGGTTTCCGCCGATCAGCTGATCGAACCGCGACTCTTGCATCGCGGTCTCGTCGATCTGGACGCCAAGCGCAGGGAAAGGGCAGGGGAGGCGATGAAGCTGGCTGAGGCCGGGCAGGTCATTGAGGCGATGCGACTATGCGTCGACGAGCGCATGAACATCCTGATTTCTGGCGGCACCTCGACCGGCAAGACGACATTTGCACGGTCGCTCTTGTCGATGGTGGAGCCGGGCGAGCGGATTCTGACCATCGAGGATGCCTATGAGCTGTTCCCCCGTCAGGAGAACGCAGTATCGCTTAAGGCTGATCGCAGTGCCCAAGGCGAACGTACCCCGGCGCGACTGCTGGAAGCCTCCCTTCGGATGCGACCGGATCGGATCATCCTTGGGGAGTTGCGGGGTGAGGAGAGTCGGACTTTCCTCGAAGCGATCAACACCGGGCACGGAGGATCGTTCACGACCATTCATGCTGACACCGCGCGAAAAGCCATCGACCGGTTGGCGATCATGGTCATGGCCGCTGGGCTGGGTATGGGGTTCGAGGAAGTGAAGCACTACTGCGAGGGGAGCGTGGACTTGGTGGTGCAGCTCTCGCGGCAGAGCGGGCGCCGAGGGGTGGCGGAGATAGTGTGCCTGTGAGGGTCGCGAAGGGCGGGAAGCAGCCCTTCAGCTTCTCGCCAGCCAAGAAACTGCCGTCGTCATTATCGATCGTCCTCTTTAGGTCTGACTCTCAGCAAATGCGCTTGAAGGAGCCTTCGACCCTACCACAGCCCTTCGACCAGCTCCTGCACCGCCTCGGCGGCGGGCGAGAGGCCCTGCCTCCGCGTCATGACCTGGATGCATGTCAGTGGTAGGTCCGGCAGGCCGGTCAACGGGGCAAGGTCCTGCGGGACGGTGCCAGCAGCCATGACAGTGACAGCCAATCCAGCGACAACGGCCGCGTGGATGACCTGACCCGACGCACTCACCAGTGCCAGGCGATGCGGCTGCGTCAATCGCGGCAAGGCGGAGGCGCGGAAGGCACAGCCCTCGGGGAACAGGGCCAGCGGCAAGACACCGTCCTCCGGCATCTCGAAGACGGGCGCTGCGACCCAGAGCAGAGGCGGCTTGGTCAGAACCTTCGCCTTCGGCAAGATCTCGGGCAGAGTGACGACCGCCATGTCGAGCGAGCGCGCATCTACCTGCCGACACAGGTCGCGGCTGAGACCGGTCAGCACTGAAATCTCCACACCTGGAAGGCGTTGCCGCAGCGCGCGCCAAAGCTGCGGCAGCATCGGCAGCACGTAGTCTTCTGCTATTCCAAGCCGGACGCTGCCTGCGATCCGCCCCCGTTTTACCCGGGCAATGAGGCCGTCATGGGCATCGACGACAAACTGAGCCTCTGCCCGCAGATCCTGACCGGCTGGGGTCAGCGTGACGTCATGATAATCGCGGCGGAAGAGTGCCACGCCCAGCAGCGATTCCAGCTGCAGAATACGCTGCGACATTGTCGCCTGCGAACAGCCGAGGCGCCCCGCGGCGCGGGAGAAGCTGCGTTCCGCCGCGACGGTCAGGAAAGCGCGCAAAAGCTTGGTGTCAATGTCGTGCATGGTATTGGATAACCCGATTCTATTCAGAAGTAAATTTTGTTTTGCCGATGCCGGGCCATGGGACTATTCCGTGGAAAAACGGGAGAAGCATCATGAGAGTCGGTTTTATCGGTCTTGGCACCATGGGTGGAAACGCTGCCAAGAACATCCTTCGCTCGGGATTTCAGACGGTGGTCCATGACCTCCGCCCAGAGGCCGCGGCAGATCACCTTTCAATGGGGGCAATCTGGGCCGACAGCCCGAAGGCTGTCATCGACCAGGTGGATTGCGTGATTTCGATGGTCTTCGGCCCCCCGCAATGTGAAGCCGTGCTGAAGGGGCCGAACGGGTTGATCCATGGTGACTGCGCGGGAAAGATCTGGATCGACATGACGACGTCGTCGCCGAAGTTCATGCGGGAACTGGTGAAGGACTTCGTGGCAAAAGGAGGCCGCCCAGTCGATGCGCCGGTGACAGGCTCTGTCGATGCGGCGATCCGCGGTGACATGCCGATGTTTGTGGGCGGGGCCGATGCCGATATCGAAGCGGTTCGCCCAGTGATCGAAGCGATGGGTGAACTGCGCAAGGTAGGCCAATATGGCAACGGATACGTGGCGAAGCTGGTCAACAACCAGCTCTGGAAGGTCCACGCCGCCGCCATCGGCGAGGCGATGGTCTGCGCCAAGGTCGCAGGCATCGATCCGGCTGTCTGGTGGGACGTGATGAAGGGCGGCGCGGCAGACAGTTTCGTCCTGTCGCATGACGTGCCGTCGATCTTTGCGGGGCACTACGATCCGTCTTTCCCGATCAAGCTCTGCCTCAAAGACCTTTCGCTGATCAAGGAACTGATGGACGACACCGGCGTCCGCTCCGAACTCACAGACGCCACACACGCCCGTTTCCGCGAAGCAGGTGACCGCTACGGGATGGATGCGGGCGAGATGACCGTCTGCAAGCTGATCGAAGAAGACGCAGGCATCGACCTGCGCGTGAAGGGAGACTGGGTGGCGCCATGGGAAGTTTCGCACGATTGAAGGCTCTTCGGAGCGGCGCTTGACACGGCGGTCAAGTCCGATGCCTTCTCATGACGGACCTGCCTATACCCCGTCCGGAGACCAGTCGGGACCTGCGGCCCCGAGGTCTCCACGACATCGTTCAGGCGTGAGGCCGAACGTCGGCTTTGGGCCGAAATTTGCCAGTAGGAGCATGAGGTGAGGTTTAGAGACCAATCAGCGGTTAGACCCGAGCCGGCACTTTGCGCGTGCGCTTAGCGCTCTCCGCAATTTCCTGAAACACCCGTGCCGCTTCTCCTAAGACCTCGGTGCCCGCAGGTCCAGTGGATGCAGTCAACCCTGACAGCTTCCCGACAGCACCTTGACTGCCATCCGCCCCGCTTCCCCGTGTGGTCGGCAATGCCTTCCCCTGCCGTGCCCTATCAATCGGCCCAAAGTGCCGATCCTCGTAGTACCGGATGTGCCACGCGCGGATCGGATACTGCCCCTCGGGCAGCACCAGCACCTCGCTCAGCGGAAACCTCAGCACCTCGTTCGCCGAAATCAAAGGCCGCTCCTCCGACCGCCTGCTGACATTCGCGCTGTCTTCCAGCGCCCGAACCCGCGATTGGCTCTCGGTCACTGCGGTGATAGTGGAGCGCCCCAACGCATTCGACAGCACCTCGGCGGTGCAGTCATCCTGCGGCGTCATGTAGATCTGAACCCCTGCACCACCCTGCAATGAGCGCCGCCCGGTTTCACCGTAAATGTCGTCGAGGCCTGGAATGGTCTGGGAGATGATGAAGAACCTGCCGCCGAAGCTGCGAATGGTCTTGATGGAAGAGAGGACAAGGGGCTGACGGCCGAGCTGGTCAAACTCGTCCATCAGAAACATGACGGCATGGGGTTCGTCTGGTCCAGGCTCCCGGCGTTGCAAGGAAGCGATGGCATCCGCGAAGAGAAGGCGGACGAGAGGGGCCAGGGTTTTCAGGTGCTCGGGCTGAACGACGATATAGAGGCTTTGGGGCTCGCGGCGGAAGGTCGAGAAGTCGAAGTCACTAGCAGAGGTCACCCGGTCAACAGCAGGGTCGTTCCAAAGCTCGAGACCGGATCCCTGGATGACGGACACATAGGCACCGAGGGTTTTTTCCGGGACGTCGGCCATTTCGAGGAAGGTGCGGGAGACGATCGGGATGTTCGTGGTCTCGGCAATGGCGGTGTAGCTCTTCTTCTTGTCGCCACTCCCAGCCATGATCTCGCCAGCGAAGCCAAGGGTCGGTCTACGCTGCTCGATTGCATAAAGGCAGGAGGCGATGAACAGCCGCTTGCCGGCATTGAAGAAGCTCTGCGCGCTTTCGCCTTCCGGGATGAGGAAGAGATCGGCCATCGAGTTCAGCGCAGTATACTGACGCTCGGCAGAGGACAGGGCGGCGATCCGGGCAAGCGGGTTGAAACGGTGTGAGCCCCGATCTTCATCGTAGGGCGAGAAGTACCAGATACCGTTCTTAAGCCCATGCTTGCGATGGATGGAGGTCTTGGCGAAATTCTCGCCCTTCACGTCGAGGATGATCGCCGAGCCCGAGAAGTGGAGGAGATTCGGGATGACGAAGCCAACGCCTTTTCCTCGGCCTGTCGGCGCGATCATCATCGCATGGGGGAAGCGGTCGGGCGGCGCCATCACGAAAGGCGCGTCGGATTTCGGGAGGCCGAGCTTGCCAAAGATGAAACCGTTTTGATCGAGGGTTCCGACCATGCGGTTGCGCTTCAACTCCCTACGGGACTGGAAATGCGCATCGTCATATTGGTTTAAGCGGCCGCGATGAACCCCGGCAAGACCGACAAGTGTCAGCGCAACGGTCACGGCGCCAGTGATGATCACTGCGCCGTGGAGGACCGAAGGCCGGGCGCCGAGATCGGCCCAGTCGTAGCGAAGGAACCAGGGGCCCAAAGGACTAAGCGTATCGAGGCTCTCCCGGAAGGCGGTGATTACATAGACCGTCGCCAGCATGCCGCCGATGTAGAGGCCGGTCAGCAGGCCAAGGAGCAGCGCCAGCGGATACCGCCAGGCGGTGTCAAGGTTCGAAAGCATGGATCTTTCCTCAGAGTTCGTGGCCGGTGTCGCGTTCGACCGCGCGGTCGCGCTGCCCCAGTTCGGCGGCGCGATGCTGTGCCCGTGCCAGGTCGGCCCAGGGTCCGACCTCGCTCGACGCGCCAAGGTCCCCCTCATTCTTCAATTCTTGCGCGACGGCCGCCCTGAGGGCCGGATCTCGGACTTGCTCGCCCAACGGTGCCAGATCGCCGGACCGGACGCGGTCGAGATCCTCGGGCTTCAAGGTGTCGTGCAGGCGGTCGATTATGGCTTCCAGTGCGGGAACCTCGGAAAGCTTCATATGACGATCGGCGCTCAGCAGCTGGTCGCGCGCGATGGCCTCGGTCAACTCCGGCGCAAGGTTGAAAGCCGCGACTTCTGCCCGAACCTCGTGGCCGAGCGCGCGCTCCGTTTCCATCCAGAACACCTTTTGCATCGTGTTCGGCTGCTCAGCAATCCAGCTCGCCCGCTGGCCCTCACTGCGCTCGGCCAAACTGAAGCGGGCGACCATTTCCTCGACGGATGTGCCTGCTATGCGAAGCTCATCTTCCCGGATCGAAAACAGAGCAGTCAGTCGTTCGCCAATCTCGTCCCGAACATGGGCGAGGGTCGCGCGCAGACCTTCGTCGAGGGAAACGCCCTCAGTCTGGCCTTGCTCGAGCCGCGCCAGTGAGGCGAGGGTCAGGTTGTGGTAGGGATCGGTATTCCGATCGGCAACCTGAGCGTGCTCTGCCAGGAGGATGCTGTCAGGCGCGAGTTTCAGCGACGCGCGCGCCTGTTCTGCGAAGCTGCGTTCAAGGTCAACTCGCTCGGCTGAGGGTTCCATAGCCCGGATCGCCTCCCAGGCCTCGGTGGCCGAAGCGATCATCTCGCTGCGCGCAGCCTCAATCCGCGCGGCGGGGTCGCCTTCGGTATGAAGCGAGGGATCGGGCATCAGGGGAACTCCTTGTCTAAGTGCGGCGGCAGACGCGCCAAGCGCCTGGGCCAGCCGGGAAAGGTAGGAAGAGGCGCTCGCCTCGGTGCCGGTTTCGGCGGCAAGACTGGCGAGGTCGCCCAAGGTCTCGTACTCGTTGGCAAAGCCCTGCAGCGCGGCAAGCCGCCGGCTGCGCTCGCCGTCGGACAGGGGCGGTGGGGCAGGGGGTGTGGACTTCCCGCCCGCTCGCGCTGCACGCAGCTCGGACTGGCGCGGCGGGTTTTCGATGATACCGCGGGAGAGGCGCGAGGAAGCGAGGATGTTCAGCCCGTGCGACTGGCTGATCTCGGAGTGAAGCTCGCGCATCACATCGAAGTTCAGCGCGGCATGACGGCAGATCGAGAGGAACCGACCTTCCTCGATGCCATGCTTGTCGACCACGAAATGCGCATGCAGATGGTCGGTGTCCTTGTGCAGGGCCGCGACATAGCGCCAGACATCCCCGTAATCGCCGGACCCGAACACGGCCTGCCCCCATTCCCGGGCGATGACCTCGGCGCGCTCGGCGTCCACCCCCCGCGGGAAGCTCAACACGATGTGATCGGCATGTCCCCGGCGCGGCGCGCCTGTCCAAGTCGAAGACCAGATGTCAGCCGTTCGCTCCGTTCGGACAGGATCGAAGTCCCGCTCGTAGCCCGCCAGATTGCACCAGGTGCTCTGCACCCCCTCTTCCCGGGCCACATAGTCGAGAAGGCGCTTCAGTTCCTGCGGCGTTCGGGCACTGCCGCCGGCGATACGTTTGACAACCGACTGCCAGCCGCGTGGCCCTCCCGCGTTTCGCAGAAGCGCCCGGGTCTGACGTTCCTTTCGCGTGCCGAGTCGGGACGAGGTGCCGTCGCCGCCGACGCGCCCACGGCGCCGATCATCAAGGACACGACCGAGAACCAGATCTTCAACAGAAGGCGACCGGGTCATTTCGATGCCTCGGCAGAAGCTTCAGTGACAAGAACGAAGGAAGCGGCTTGATCACCAAGTCCCTGTTTGGCCCTCAGGGCCGAGAGCAAGTGGACAACCTCTTCAACAAGGTCATCGACCCGCGCTCCGACTTTGCGCACCAGAGCGGCATCGCGGGCGTTCCAGGTCAGACGGCCAACCGCTCCCAGACGGGCGATCTGGTTGAGGTTGTTACCGACGGCCGACAGCTCCCGCCTGGCTGCAGCGATGGCATCAAGCTCGTTTGCCTGGATGGCCAGACGATCGCTTGCCTGTCTGACCAGATGCCTGACTGCCTCGGAAACCGTCAGACCGCTTGCCACGGCAACCGCCTGAAAGGCTGCATGCTCGTCTTCCGTGATGCGGATGTTCAGCTTCACCGAAAGCCGCCGCACCTCCTTCCGGTCAAGGCTGCCCTTGATCCGTGACAGCGCCTGGCGGGAACGGCCCATCGACCTCGCCACGGCCGCGACGCTCTCGCCAGCGAGGAGCCGCGCCGTGATGGCTGCAGTCTCAGTAGAGGTCAGGCGTGAGCGGGGCATTGCATCATTGCATGTGTTTTGCAGTCATAGCGCATCATGTACCACACGCCACCGTTCCTGCCAACCGTCCTCACCGGCCGGTTTCCGCTCCTCCGAAGAGGAGCCCGCGTGCGGAAACCGGACAGCCGGTGAGGACTCAATATGGCGTCAGGGTTCGGCGGCTGGCCCGCCGACTGCATCCCTGCGCCCCGGCCGCTAGGCCTCCATTTGAAGCGAGACCAAAGTGGTCGAGCGCCTTGAAAGCCTGGGTTTTCCAAAAGTATCAGGTCCCTCCACGAGGGACTTCTGGGACGGGCACGACATTTTGAAGGAAGGGATGCCCGGGAAGGGAAGAGGGCCCGGGGAATGGGTCTCCGGATGCTTCAATGCCAGCCCATGGCGGACCATGGATGGCTTTGGACACGGAGCCAGAGGCTGGATCGGCGCAGCTTCAATCCATCACCGGGCGAACTGGCAAGCAGGCGGACAGGCAGGCAGGCAGATTGTCCGTTATGCAGCCGGTTGGCGGGTCAAGTTCGGGATCGTCCCCTGACGGAGGCCTGCTGTCGCCCTGCCTTCGGACCAGCCATGCGGCCAGGTTCCAATGCAGGTTTGCGGCCTGTCACCTATACAGGCATGCAGACAGGCAAACCGTCATACGGGCCGGAAGGCAGACGGCCACGATTGCGGGCGGCCCTCAGGACAACTTAGGCGCCGCGCTGCAGCAATACGTCTGCGGAAATCCTTAAGAAACGTGAAGACTTCGGCGAAGTGTTACAACTTCCAGCACATCTGATTTGACGTTCCTGCAACCATATGCCTAAACGGCGCACCGGACGCAGGTCGGATTAGTGACGCCTTAACAATGGCTTCGCTTGGTCCTGGCTTGCTTTCGGTGCATCGTCTTCCGCTGCGTCATGAAAGAGCGCCGGGCGTCGGTGCCAAGGGTAATGAGTACCGTTTGTGGAGGCGTCATTTCATGCAAGTCATTACCATCGTGCAGACCAAGGGCGGCTCGGGCAAGACCACGACCGCCATGCTTCTCGCATCTGCAGCACTGAACCTCGGGCGCCGCGTCACCCTGATCGACGGCGACGTGAATGCCCAACTCGGCCGCTGGCGTGACAGTTTCGAACTGGCTGCCTGGGAAAGTGCGCAGAAGCCCGAGTGGCCGGAGAGCCTCGCGATCCTCTCACCACCCGAGAGTGTGGAAGGGCTTCTGTCGCTCCTCGAGGCCGAGGAAGCGCAGGGCGTCGATCTCGTCGTGATCGACACACGCCCCGGCACCCATACCGACACCGAGGACTTCTGCCTGATCTCCGATCTGGTGCTGATCCCAGCCCGCCCCGTCTATGCCGAATGGGAAATGACCCATCGCGCCGTCCTCTGGATGGACGACCTCCGCGCCTCGATTGCAGAAGGCGAACGGTTCCCGGCGGTCCGGGTTCTGGTCATGGATGCCGGGCCGAAGATCATTGATGCCGCGACCCGGGAAGGGGGAATGGCACAACTGCCGAAGCGTGATCAGGACGTCCTGCAGGAAATCTTGCGTCTCGACCATCTCGACGTGATCGTTCCGCATTCGAGGATCCTCGAACAACTGGGCTACCACGGTCCCCTCGGACCGGCAGCCCGTGCCAACGCCGAGGCCCCCGGCGGGCGGCTGGTGGCGGACGCCATCACGCGCCAGTTGGAAGTCGCGGAACTCGTCCTGACTGGGATCGATGAGGTGATACCTGCATGAGCCGCTTCCGCCTTCCCGCACGTGTCGCGCCTTCTCCGGCGGCGGAAGAGCCGGGCCTGCAAAACTCGGCGGCACGGCTGCGGTCGTCGCGCGAAGTTCAGTCGCGCATTCTTGCCGAACGACGCGCGCCGGAAGCGGGACCGTCAGCGGAAAGCGTCGGGGGCCAACTCTCTGACTTGCCGACGGAACTCTTGGCCGAACCGAAGTTTGCCGGGAAGAGGGAAGGGGAGAGGGATCAGCCGCTTTCCCTTGCGTCGCCGCCCGAGTGTGCTGCAAGTGGGCTGGCAAAGCCCCGGAAGCAGAAGCTGGTGGTCCTCTTTCGGCTTCCGCTGGCGACCGAGAGGGGTCTGGAGCAGATCCCGGGTGCGGGCGAGGTGACCTCGGCCTACATGCTACGCGCCTTTGCCAAGGAAGCCCGCGCGGAATTGCGGCGGCTCTTGGCCGAAGAGGAGATCATGCCGCATGCAGATGAGGCGAGGCGCATCTTCGCAATGGCAGCAACGGACATGGCGGTCGGCGAACCGATGACCGTCTACGCCCAAAGTTCAGCTATCCGGGCTATGCATGCGGCACTTGATGACCCTTGGCTGATCGAGCCCCGGGCGACGATCGTTGGTGCCTTCCTCGCCGCGATCGCGTCGCAGATCATCGAGGCGCGACACGTCAGATAGACCTCACCCATGCAACAGAAATCGATGAACTGCCTGCGATCACTCGCAGGCGAGATCGGGCAGCGGCGCTGTCTCGAAGGTCAGGCTGTCAGCACTCGTGACCAGGGCGAATTCACCGCCAGCGCGGAAGGTCGCAACCATCTTCGACCAGTCCGCTGCGTCAACCGATGCCTTTGCAGCGATGCCGTTGTTGACAGGCAGGCGTGCCTGTTCGCCCGACTTTGCGAGAACGACGACCATGTCCGGTGCGGCGTCTTTATCGAAGCGGACCACGAGCGCACCGTTGGGCGCCGGCCCGAAGACTCGATCCGGATCGCAGACAAGTCGCACTTCTCCCGCCTCGCTGGTGAGCGCGTAGGTCGGCAGGCCACGCTCGACACCAACCGTCCAGGCGTCAAGCGCGTGGACGGGAACAGACATCGCCGCAAACGCGGAAACAGCCAGAACGGGGGACAGGACATGCATCGACAGGAAAGCCTTTCGTGGTTCGCGTGGCGACAGCAAAGCACCACTTCTGATGTCGGTAGATATGTTCTGAAGCGGCTACTGTCCATGTCAGCAAAGCGCTTGCGAACGATCGGAGGCCGGAATGGAAGACGTCGTTAGACCCAAGTCCAAAAAACCGACAATTGATCGCCGCCTGTGGCGGATCGACCGCGGGAACCGGGAGCTTGTTGCGGAGCGGCACCGCACCGCGAGCGGTCGTTTCAGGACCGTGTGGCTAGTCCCGGAAGAGAGCCTGCGTGGCGTTCTCTGGGTCGAGGTTGTCGAGGAAGCACCGGTCGATCCGTCGCCATAATCCATCAGCCTTCTGAATCGGAGCGCCCGGATCGATTCAGAAATGCAATTGGACTTGGAGAGCGGCAAGGCGGAGTCTCTGCGGGGGGAGGACCGCCATGGCTCTGTTACATCTGCACCGCATCGACCCGGAGGCCAACATGGCGCGGTTCTACTGCATCGATGTTGCGGCTACGCTGTTCGGAGACGTCTCCGTCTTGCGGACCTGGGGCCGGATCGGAACGCACGGACGGACAAGACTCGAGACTTGCGCCACCGTGGAAGAAGCGGAGAGGGCAGCATCTCAAACCCTTCGACAGAAGATGCGGCGTGGCTATCTGCCTGCTGGCCAAATGCTGCCGCCAAACCTTGCGGTGTGAGATCTGTCATGCCTTACGCTGAAGCCTGCCCTCCACCTCGGCACCGGCCTCGATGGCGATGCGCTCATGCATGACGTCGGCCTGCACAACCGCACTCGGCGCGAGCTGAACGTTTCGCGCTGAGACCCTGCCGGAAACCGCCCCAAGCACGACGAGGTCGTGGGCGACGACGGAACCTTCAACACGACCTGAACCAGCCACGGTGATCTCCGGCGCCCGCAATGAGCCAACGACGCTTCCTTGGACCTCGATCGGTCCACTGGAGGAGGCATCGCCTTCGACGACAAGGTCCTGCGCGAAGACGCTCCGGCGAGCGTTCGAACTTGCCGGGTCCGGCCATCGGTCGAGATCGCCATGTTGGGTCTTCATCTTGGTGCCGCCTCAGATCAACTGCGTGCCGCCAGACTGGACCAGAAGCGAAACGGGAGGGCAACCGCATGACTAGCTATCCGCGACGAAGCCCGGTCAGCCGCGCTTCGGGAGCCGGACGGACAGCGCAGAAGTCTTGATAACTGTTATCAAGCGGCTTAACTTGCTTGGTATAGATAGGAGGCCTCATGATCAGCGCTGACCTAGGACCACAACTCGAAAGTTTCGTCGCGAAGCTCGTAGAGACTGGCCGCTATAATTCGAAAAGCGAAGTGCTCAGGGAAGGCATCCGCCTGATCCAGGAACGTGAGGCACGGCTCTCAGTGCTCGACCTGGCCTTGGCACACGGCCTGGATGACGCCGAGAAGGGACGAATCAAACCCATGTCCGATGTGGTTTCGCGGCTCGAAGCAAAGTACCAGGACATGGGTCGCGCAACGGAATGAAAGTCGACATCACCAGCGCGGCAGAGGCCGATCTGGAAGCGATTGCCGACTACATCGCCCGCGACAATCCGGTGCGCGCCTTGAGTTTCGTGCGCGAACTCTACGAGCGCTGCCTCGATATCGCGGAGATGCCGGCAGCCTGGCCGATGGTGCCGCGCTATGAGCATCATGGCATCCGTCGCCGTGTCCACGGTCGCTACCTGATCTTCTACCGCGTCAGCGCAGACTGCATCACCATCCTTCACGTTCTAAACGGGGCGATGGACGTCGAGGCGATCCTGTTTCCCGAGGGTTGAGGACCAGCGCCCAGCAGGGTGACATTTCTACTTTGCAACCTTCCACTACTTATGTCGCATAATGAAAATTATGTCATACATAAGATACGCCGGGCGTGAAAGCTGACGTTTACGTCCGGGACCGAGTGGACACCTCGCAACGGAAAACGTTGCCCTTCAGTGGAGCGCGAAATCTGCGCAACCCCGACACCCTCGCCAATTGCTCAGTCC
>JBKDYO010000110.1:0-4149 GCA_046305855.1 Paracoccaceae bacterium | reverse complement strand
GCCGGGCACCAGTACAATCTCCTCGGCCATATCGGCTCGAACAACTCCGGCGTCGTGGTTGAACCCTACATCATCACGCTGACCACCGAATCCGACACCTTCCCAGCCTTCCAGCACGAGGGGCTTGAACTCCTCTACATGCTGGAGGGCGAGGTCGACTACCGCCACGGCGACACGGTCTATCCGCTGAAGCCCGGCGATAGCCTGTTCTTCGACGCCGATTCTCCGCATGGGCCGGAAACGCTGGTCAAGCTCCCCGCGCGCTACCTCTCCGTGATCGCCTATCCGCAGGGCTGAAATGCTGACCAAGGACCTTGCCGCCGCGGTTGGGGCCGTGAATGTCCTGACTGGACAGGACATGTCCCGCTATTCCCGCGACTGGATGGGTCGCTACGAAGGCTCTCCCGTTGCAGTCGTCCGCCCGGGATCGACCGCCGAAGTTGCCGCGTGCGTCCGGATTGCTGCGCAGCATGGCGTCCCCGTTGTCCCCGTTTCTGGCAACACCGGCCTTGTCGGCGGGACCATGACCAAGGGCGGGTTGCTGCTCACTCTGGAACGGATAAACCGCATCCGCGAGGTGAAGCGCGACGCCAGACTTGTCATTGCCGAGGCTGGCGTCATCCTGACCCGCCTGCACGATGCCGCCGAGGCGCAGGATCTCTATTTCCCGCTGTGGTTCGGCGCCCGCGGCTCGGCCATGCTGGGTGGTGTCCTGTCCACCAACGCCGGGGGGTCCAACGTCCTGCGCTACGGCTCGACGCGCGGCCTATGTCTGGGGCTGGAGGTGGTGCTGGCGGATGGCCGCGTCCTGAACCTGATGTCGGAGCTTCACAAGGACAACTCCGGCTATGATCTGAAAAATCTTTTCATCGGAGCCGAAGGGACGTTGGGCATAATCACCGCCGCCGTGATGAAGCTGGTGCCGACGCCAAAGGCCTATGCGACGGCCACCCTTGCGGCCCGCTCGCTCCCCGACGCGCTAACTCTCCTCAACCGCGTGCAAGAGGCCACCGGCGGCCGGGTCGAGGCCTTCGAATTCATGCCCCGAACCTATTCCGAACGCCTGAAGGTCGCCCGCCCCGACCTCGGTCTGCCCTTCGACCACATCCCCGAAGTCACCATCCTGATCGAGGCCGCGACCACCGTTCCGACCGAGGCCGCACCAGACGCCAATGGCGAAATCCCCCTTGTCGCCACCCTGGAATCCATCCTGGCCGAGATGATGGACGCAGGCCTCATCACCGACGCCGTGCTTGCCCGCAGCGAACAGCAGCGCCGCGCGATGTGGGCCCGCCGCGAAGCTGCCGCCGAGATCGGCGTGGGCCTTCACCCCGAGGTCGACACCGACGTCTGTCTTCCCCTCGACAAGGTCGATACGTTCCTCACCACCGCCATCCACCGCCTCGAAGCTCTCGACCCCGGGGCCCGCACGATCACCGTGGCCCATCTCGGCGACGGCAACCTGCACTTCACCGCCTATCCGACCCGGGACGACAAGGCTTTGAAGGACAAGGTGATGGAGGCCATCGAGGACGTCGTCGCCGACCTCGGCGGCAGTTTCTCGGCAGAACATGGCGTCGGGCTGTCCAAGCTTCCCTCCATGTCGCGCCGCAAGGACCAGGTGGCGCTGGACGTGATGCGCGCCCTCAAGCAGGCGCTTGATCCGCAGAACCTCATGAACCCGGGCAAGGTGATCCCCGGCTGACCTTGCGGCCCCCGGCCCCAAGGGATAGCCATGCGGCCATGTCCGCCATCCGCCTTTGCCTGACCGACCCGGCGCTCCGCGCCGCTGGCTTGGTCATGGCTCTGCAGGGCGCAGTGGTCTGTTCATTCGGCCCCTACTTCTCGACCCTCGCCGTGAACAGCTTCGGCTTCGGCGACCGCGGCTATGCAATCCTACTCGCGCTCTCCTCGCTGGTCTCGGTCTCTGCCTCGGTCATCGGCGGCATCCGCGCCGACCAGACGGCGAACCGGCGAAAGGTGACGCTTCTGGCCGTCCTGTCGCTGATCCTTGGCACCTTCCTGATGACGATAACCCCCGGTCCCATCGTTTTCGCCTTTGCGACCGCCTTCCTGATCCCCATCAGCAGCATCACCTTCGGCCAGGTCTTCGCGCTCGCCCGCCTCGCCGCCACCCGCTATCCGCCTGACCAGCGCGACGGGATCATGGCCGTGATCCGCGCCCTCTTCGCCGCACCCTTCATCGTGGTCCTGCCGCTCTGGTCGCTGGCCTTCGCCGCCGGAGCCACGGTGACGCTGATCTTCCCGGTCGCCCTGCTCCTCTCGGCCGCGATGCTTGCCGCCGTTCTCCGCCTCTGGCCCGCTGACGGCAGCACACCTTGGGAGGACCAGCCCTCCGGCCTGTCCTTCCGCGCCGCCTTGGCCGAGATGGGCCGCCTTCCCATCGCTGCCCGTGTCGTGGCCCTGGGGGCAGTGACCGGCGCCTCAACCGTCTACATGGCGATCATCTCGCTTGTCATGACGCCTGAGGTCGCACGCGGCACCGCCGATGTGGCGCTTTATGTCGGCCTCGTCGCCGGGCTGGAGGTGCCCTTCATGCTGCTCCTGCCCAACCTCACCCGAGGCATCCCCCGCACGCGCCTGATCTTCGTCGGCGCGGCGCTCTATGGCATCCACGTCGCCCTGCTGCCGGTCCTTGCCGGCTCCTCGTTCGTCTGGCTTCTGGTGATCCCCGCCGCGATTGGGGGCGCCGTGACCCTCACTGTCCCCATCGCCTATCTGCAGGACCTGCTCGCCGGTCGACCCGGGGCAGGGGCCTCGCTCATGGCCGTGCAGCGGCTGGCGGGGGACGTCATCGCCGCCACCTGCTTCGCGCTTGGCACCAGTCTGGCAGGCTACGGCACTGTCGCGCTGCTTGGCGTCGCCGCATCCCTGATCGGAGCCGCCGCCCTCTGGGCCGCCGATCGCCGCTGAATTGCTGCGCAGAAAGACGCAGCGGTTGCTGCACAAATGCTGCGCAGCAATGACGTGAAATCAGTGACTTGGCGATATCATTCCGCCGCCTTCGTCCGCAGCTCAAGTTGCAGGATGGCGGGCCCCGGCTCTGCCTCTTCCCCGTCATCGGTCAGCGCTATCGCCCCCCGCGTCGTCTCGCCGAACCCGGCCTCGGCCAGCGCGTCGCCGAAGGCCGTGCCTCCCACCGCCCGCGTCGTGTTCAGCTCGTCCTGCGCCAGGTAACTCAAGTCTTCCACCGGGCTTTGCGGCTTGGCGGGCGTGACAATTACCAGCATCCGTTCCTGTCCCAGCACATCGGCGCTGATCTTGAACAGCCCCTTCTTCAACTCGTCCCCCGGCTGCAACCGGCCCGAAAACCAATGGCTGATCGACCAATCCGCGCCGATGTAAAGCACATTGACGTCCACCGGCCCCTCGCCGTTGTTCCTCGCCAGCACATGCACCTCGTCATCCGGCAGCAGTGTCGGGACTGGCGTGAAGGGCAGGGGCCGCAGCGTCCGGTCCTCGGGCGTCCGGGTCAGCAGTTCCACTTCGACATCTGGATTGCTTGAACCGACCGCCCCCGCCAGCTTCATCAGGTTCTGCGCCCGCGCCATCGTCACCAGCGTATCCGCCAGCACCGCCGCCAACTCGGCCCCGTCCTTGTCGCCGGTCGTGACCGAGGGCGTCGTCCCCAGATCCTCGGCCAGCCCGGTCGAGGGCATAACCCAGATCGCATCGGGCCGCGGGCTGTCCGGCAGCACCGCCAGCCGCAGGTCCGCCTCCTGATCTGGCGCGACGAAACTCAGCCGAGGCCCCGCTTCTTCCTGCAATGCGACAAGTGCGGCCAGCAATTCATCCGCCGGAGCCGTCCCCGCCGCAGGCAGCGCCACAGTCAGCGTGAAGTCCAGAGCCTCATCGAGCTTGCGCAGCGTCACGCCCTTAGGAAGTTCGGTTGGCAGGACCTTCCCGTCCCTCTCCACCGCCTGAGCCACCGAGGAAAACGTCTCGACCGAGGTTAGTTCAACATACCCCAGCGCGTCCGCATCCGCCGCCGCCGCCGAGCCCATCACCGCCAGCACCGCGCCTTCCGACAGCCCGTGCAACGTCCCCGCCGGGATCACAAACCCCGTGTCCGAAACCTCGGCCTGCCACTGCGAGACCCTGGCCCCGCCCTCACCGCCGAAGACCACC
>JBKDYO010000109.1:0-3727 GCA_046305855.1 Paracoccaceae bacterium | reverse complement strand
ACGCATGTTGGCCTGCCTGAAAAGGGTGCCCGCGTTTCCTAGCGGGTCGGGCCTTCGCAGGCAAGGCTAGGGCGCGGCGGTCAGGTCGGCTGCGCCAAGCGGGGTGCCGGCGATCTCCAGGATCAGCTTGCGGCGGAGGGCGGTGACGAACTCCTCGCGGCCGAGGGCGGGGATGGCGAAGGCGCCGGGGCCGCCGATGATGCGGGCCTCGTATTCCTGGAGGAGGGGGTCGTCCGGGCCGCCGTCGAGGATGGGGAGGCCGTTGATCACGATGCCTGCGGCCACGACCTCGTCCCGGGCCTCCTCGATGCTGACGCCGGAGAAGTTGCCGGCGCTGTCGCCGGAGAAGTCGATGACCTGCCGCAGGGACTGGATCTCGTTCGTCTCGATCAGGCGGCGGCCTTCGAGGAGGGCGTTGCCGATGGCGTTCCGTCCGGTGGCGAGGCGGGGCGGGCCGAGGAGGGCGGCGGCGAAGGCCTCGGCGGTCTCGGGGCTGTCGATCACGGTCCAGTCGACGACGGTGGCCTGGTTGGCGGCCCATTCCACGTAGGTGACGGCAATGGAGCCGGTGAGGGTGTTCCGGATCGCCTCCAGCACGGCGGGGTCGGTGATCGCGGTGGCGGTGCTTTCCCGCTGGAAGTCGATCTCGGCTTGCGTGATCGACCCGGAGGCGTCGGCGAGGAGGACGAGTTCGAGGTCCACCTCCTGGGCCTGGAGGGGGGTCGTGAGGAGGAGGAGGGCGATCAGCTTCCGCATCATTTGGGATATGGGGCGGGGGTCGGATGCGGCAAGTGTCCACGGTGGACAATCCGGGATTGTCCTTTGGAGGCAAGGGGTTGGTCGTGGGCGTTAACCGGGTGGTAAGGTTTGCGGTTGGGCGGACGGAGTCGGTCTGAAGCCCGACCTACTTCGCACCGTCCGCGCGGGCTATTCGCACCGTCCGCGCGGGCTATTTGACCTTCTTGCCCGCGATGACCATGCCGTCCTTGTTCAGCCCCGAGTTCGCGGTGGCCAGCACCTTGGGGGCTTCCTTCTTGGGCTTCTTGGCCTCTTTGTTGCCTTTGCTTCTGTCCTTGGACATCTGGAGGTTCCTTGTCTGCCCGGAGGAGGCTGCCGCCAGAGGCTGACGGGCGTCAGCGCGCGGCATCAGGGGCGCACCGCTTGCGCGGGGACGGAGCCTGTAGGGGAAAGGTGGCTACCCGGGGGAGGGAATGCAAGGGTGAGCGGCGGCGGGCCTCATGGCCCGCGAAAACAGTCCAGTGGACTGTTTTCAGCCGCGAACGCCCGAGCACGCTTGCGAGGGCCGGGGGGAGTCGGGGCACGCCCCGACCTACATGGTGCGCTGTAGCGCACCCTACGCTGCGACGCCGGGGTGCAAAGCTGACCGCGACCGGCGCGCGGGGGTGAGACGGATCAGAAAACAGTCCAGTGGACTGTTTTCCCGTCGAACGCCCGAGCAAACTTGCGAGGGCCGGGAGGGAGCGATATATCGCGCCCGCCCCCGGGGGGCGGGTCGGGCGCGGTCAGATTTGCTTTGGGCAAATCTGACGGGGTGGGGTGATAAACATCTTGCTGCTACCTTCTAAGCCCGATGATGTATTCCAGACCTGACAGATATAATTGGAGTGACAGCAAACACTGTCGAGCTTCGAAAGTTGAAACTTCCGCATGTACTGCCTTACTTGAACGGTCATTCAACAGACGTAGCCGCTTCTCTATATCTTGCCTGTCAACTTCTGGCGCCGAAACACTCGATAGAGCGTCTTCAACAAATTTGGATAGTCGATTGAGGTACTTGTCTTGCTCCAGTCCAGGAAAATCTTGTGCGGGGAAGAGTACATCCGCCAATGTCACTAGAAGCCTGCGCAGAGAAGTAAGTGCATGCGTCCGCTTTTCCGCGTTTGGTGAGCTAAACAGTTCATAGGTTTGCGTGAGCTGATTTTCAGCATCCTCTGAGATGTTTCGAACAAAAACCAAGAGATCTCGCCAAAGCTCCTCGCCGAAGATTGAGGCAGCCTTTGCAACACTGAGGGTCTTTTCGATGTGTGAAGCATAGTCAAATGAGTTCGCCATCATCAATGATCTAATTCGAGAAATGACCTCCACTTTTGTTTCGGCTTGCTGTCTCAGTGTCCATATCGAGATCGAAGCTCGGATTTGGCCAGAGATTGATTCCTTCAATTTGATTTCGCTTGCAAGCGCACGTGCAGAAGCAAGATCAGAATCTATTGTGCTGGCTCCTGTACTGAAAACTCTAACTCCGCTTCCATTTCCCATGATTTTCCGATGATAGTCCGAGACTTCATGAACTTTCATGTATCGTTCTACGGAGATTGAGAATGTGTCTTGTCTCTCTTTCTCGGAAAATTGCGGAAACGTGTTTGCGAAACTACTTAATGCATCACCTGACGCAAGGCCGAGTTCTAGTAGGAAGTACGAGAGATTCCTTGCATCACCTTGAAGGCGGGCCAATCTCACTGCGCCTTGGATTGCGCCGACAACATCATTTATTCTGCATTGAGTATAGATTTCATTGATGATCTGGCGTTGATCCATTAGGCCCGCCCCTCACACATCCAACTCCTCCACAAACCGAGCGTTCTCCTGGATATACTGGAACCGCAATTCCGGCTTCTTGCCCATCAGGCGCTCCACCAAATCCGACGTATCCCCCGGTTCGTCCTCATCAATCGACACCCGGATCAGCTTGCGGGTGGCGGGGTTCATCGTGGTGTCTTTCAGGTCCTTGGCGTCCATCTCTCCAAGGCCCTTGAAGCGCTGGACGTCGATCTTGCCTTTACCGCCAAGGCCCTTGGCAAGCCAAAGCTCTTTCTCGGCGTCGTCGGCGACGTACATCCGGCGCGCGCCTTGGGTCAGGCGGTAGAGGGGCGGGCAGGCGAGGTAGAGGTGGCCCTTGTCGATCAGGGGGCGCATCTGGGTGAAGAAGAAGGTCATCAAGAGGCTCGCGATATGCGCGCCGTCGACGTCGGCATCGGTCATGATGATGATCTTTTCATAGCGCAGGTCGTCCAGCTTGAAGCGGGTGCCCATGCCGGTGCCAAGCGCCTCACAGAGGTCGCGGATTTCGGCGTTCTCGTTCAGCTTGGCAGAGGCCGCGCCGAGGACGTTCAGGATCTTGCCCTTGAGGGGGAGGAGGGCCTGCGTCTCGCGGCTGCGGGCGCCTTTGGCGGAGCCGCCGGCGGAGTCGCCTTCGACGATGAAAAGCTCGGTGTTGTCGCGGGTCTTGGAGGAGCAGTCGGTGAGCTTGCCGGGCAGGCGCAGCTTCTTGGTCGCGGTCTTGCGCTGGGTTTCCTTTTCCTCACGCCGACGCAGGCGTTCCTCGGCGCGGAGGACGAGGAAGTCGAGGATCGCGCCTGCGCTGCGCGGGTCGGCGGCAAGCCAGGTGTCGAAATGGTCGCGGACGGCGTTTTCGACCCATTTGGCGGCTTCCTCGGTGGAGAGCCGGTCCTTGGTCTGGCCGACGAACTGCGGCTCGCGGATGAAAATCGACAGAAGCGCGCAGCCGCCGGTCAGAAGGTCGTCGCGGGTGATCTGCTCGGCCTTGCGGTTCTTGACGCGTTCCCCGTAGGCGCGGATGCCTTTCAGGATGGCGGCCCAGAACCCGGCCTCATGCGTGCCGCCTTCCGGCGTGGGGACGGTGTTGCAGTAGGAGTGGAGGTAGCCGTCCTGCGCAGGGGTCCAGTTGATCGCCCATTCGACGGAGCCG
>JBKDYO010000108.1:0-12504 GCA_046305855.1 Paracoccaceae bacterium | reverse complement strand
GGGGTGACCTTTGCTGGGTCGATGATCGAACGGGTGATCGAGGAGCGCGCCAAGGGCGATCCGGCCCGGGCCGAAGCGATCCGGGGCGAGCTTGCGGGTATCCTGGGCGGCAGTCTGCGCGGGGTGCGCCCGGGGTCCGAGACCGCAGCGGCAGTGAAGGAAAAGCTGCAGGCGGCGGGCATGTGGTCGCAGTATCTGGAGGTCGGCATTGGGCCGGATGCCGAAGTCTTCACCAAAGCGCCGCCGATGGCTGCCGTGGGCTGCGGGGCCGAGATCGGGGTGCATCGCGCCTCGGCCTGGAACAACCCGGAGCCGGAGATCGTGCTCGCGGTGAACTCGCGCGGGCGCATCTGCGGGGCGACCTTGGGCAATGACGTGAACCTGCGCGATGTCGAGGGGCGGTCGGCGCTGCTGTTGGGCAAGGCCAAGGACAACAACGCCTCGGCCGCCATCGGGCCGTTCATCCGGCTTTTCGACGACCGCTTCACGCTGGCGACGGTCGAGGCGCTGCATGTGGGCCTGGAGATCACGGGGGCGGACGGGTTCCTTCTGTCGGCTCACTCCGACATGGGCCAGATCTCGCGCCCGCCGGCCAGCATCGTGGCGCAGACGCTGAACGCGAACCACCAGTATCCCGATGGGTTCGTGCTGTTCCTGGGCACGATGTTCGCACCGACCAAGGACCGCGATGCGCCGGGGCAGGGGTTTACCCACCACTGGGGCGACCGGGTGACGATCGCCTCGGCCCCGCTCGGGCGGCTGGTGAACACGGTGCGGCCCTGTGACGAGGTGGCGCCGTGGACCTTCGGGACCCGGGCCCTGATGGAGAATCTCGCGCGGCGGGGATTGCTGGGCTAGCTCAGGCGTTCACGATCAGGTCGAGGCTGTGGCGGGACAGCCGTTCGATACCGTTCGCCTTGACCAGAACGGAGTGGCCGAGGGTCATCGCCTCACCCGCCTCGCTGTCCATCAGGATCATGTGCAGGAAGAAGACCTGGCCTTCCTGCATGATCAGGGGGTTGCCCTCGTAGAACATCGGGAAGTCGACCCAGATCGGGTTGTAGACGGCTCCCATGGCGTAGCCGCAGGCGCGCAGGCGGGCGTGCGAGAGGCCGCGGGCGTCGAAGACCCGGGCGTGGGCGGCGTAGACGTCGCCCATCGGCGCGCCGGGGCGGATTGCCGCTTCGCAGGCCTCCAGCGCCTCGACGGCGGCATCGTGCATCCGGCGGTGGTGGTCGGACGCCTTGCCGACCAGCAAAGTGCGCATCATGGCGGCGTGGTAGCGGGCATAGGCGCCTGACCACTCCAGCGTAAGCTGGTCGGTGGCGGACAGATGGCGGCGGCCGGAGTAATAACGGCAGAGGAGCGCGCCGGGGCCGGAGCCAAGGATGAACTCGTTGCCCGCATAATCCCCGCCGCCCTTGAAGACGGCGCCCTGCATGGCGGCAAGGATGTCGCCTTCATAGGCGCCGGGTTTCGCCAGCGCGATGGCCTGATCCAGCGCGTCGTCGGACAGGGCGGCGGCGCGGCGGTGCATCTCGATCTCGGCCGGGGATTTAACGCGGCGCAGGGCCCGGATCAGGTCCGAAGCGTCGATCAGGCCGGGGATCGCCTGATGCAAGGCGCGGCCGGTGCGGTCGGTCAGGCCGACGGTATCGGATTCGTAGCCGATGGGGCCCGTGACGCCGAGGTCTTGCAGGAGGTTGGCAAGGTCACGGGCCGGGTTGGCACCCTCGATGTCCTGCCAGATGTGGATTTCCTCGGTGGCGAGGGTCGAGGTGAACTGCGCCTGCCTCAGATCTGGCGTGCGGGTCAGAAGGTGGAGATCTCCGCGAGACGTCAGGACCATGCATTGGAACATGGCAAAGCCGAAGGTGTCGTAACCGGAAATCCAGAAGTGGCTTTCCGGCGCGAACATCAGGATTGAGTCCAGGCCCTGGGCTTGCAGGGCAGCGCGGGCCTTGGCCTGGCGGGCGGCGTATTCGGCGGGGGTGAAGTGCAGCGGCATGGCGACAGGAAAGCCCGGCAATCAGCGTCGGTCAAGTGTTGCATCTGGAGACGCGGCAAGCCACCAATTGCGGATGGAGGTGCCGAATGGCTTGGGAATTCTGGATCGACCGGGGGGGCACCTTCACCGATGTGGTCGGGCGTGCTCCGGATGGGCAGCTGGTGACGGTGAAGCTTTTGTCCGAAAACCCCGAGCGCTATCCGGATGCGGCGGTGCAGGGGATCCGGGATTGTCTGGGGCTGACGGCTGGCGAGCCGATCCCGGACGGCGCGATCCAGGCCGTCAAGATGGGGACGACGGTTGCGACCAATGCCCTCCTGGAACGGAAGGGTGAGCGGGTTGCGCTTCTGATCACCGAGGGGTTTGGCGATCTGTTGCGGATTGGCACACAGGCGCGACCATTGCTGTTCGATCTGAACATCCGGCGGTCGGATCTTCTTTACGAACAGGTGTTCGAAATCCCCGGCAGGCTTGACGCCGAAGGTGCTGAAGTCAGTCCGCTGGACACAGCGGCAGTCGTGGCGGCGCTGAGGCGCGCCCGTGCGGCGGGGATCGATGCAGTCGCAGTGGCGCTGATCCATGGCCACGTGAACCCCGGGCATGAAGCCGTGGTCGGAGATCTGGCGCGACAGGCAGGGTTCCGGCAGATTTCCCTGTCACATCAAGTCTCTCGGCTGGCAAAACTGGTGGCGCGAGGTGACACGACTGTAGTCGACGCCTATCTGTCGCCGATCCTGCGGCGCTATGTGGCGCAGGTGGAAGGCGCGCTGGACCTTGGCCGTGCGACGGGGCGGCTCCTGTTCATGCAGTCCAATGGCGGGCTGACCGAGGCGGGACGTTTCCAGGGCAAGGATGCAATCCTGTCAGGCCCCGCCGGGGGCATCGTCGGCATGGTCCGAACCGGCGAAGCGGCGGGCTTCGATCGGTTGATCGGCTTTGACATGGGCGGGACCTCGACCGATGTCAGCCACTTCGCCGGTCAATATGAACGATCGTTCGAGACCGAAGTGGCGGGCGTCCGGATGCGCGCGCCGATGCTGGATATTCACACGGTTGCGGCAGGCGGTGGGTCGATCTGCACGTTCCGCGACGGCCGCTATCAGGTCGGCCCGGAAAGCGCAGGCGCCAATCCCGGACCGGCGAGCTATCGGCGCGGCGGGCCGCTGACGATCACCGATTGCAATGTCATGCTGGGGCGGTTGTCGCCCGCACATTTCCCGGCCGTGTTCGGCCCGGACGGGGATCAGCCGCTGGACGCAGAAGTGGTGCAGCGCAAGTTTGCGGCCTTGGCTGTCGACGTGTCAGGCGTGACCGGGCGGCTTGATCCGCCCGAAGTGATCGCCGAGGGGTTCCTGCGCATAGCCATCGACAACATGGCCAACGCGATCAAGAAGATCTCGGTCCAGCGCGGGCATGACGTGACCACTTACGCCCTGCAATGCTTTGGCGGCGCGGGGGGGCAACATGCCTGCGGCGTTGCGGATGCGTTGGGTATGAAAACGGTTTTCATCCATCCGCAGGCCGGTGTGCTTTCAGCCTTTGGCATGGGGTTGGCGCAGTTGCGGGTCCTGCGGGAAACCCAGTTCGACGCGCCGCTTTCTGCGGCAAGCGAGGCTGGTGAGCGGATCGCGGCATTGGCGGCGGAGGCCGTCCGCGCGCTGCAGGAACAGGGCGTCCCGGAACCCGTCGTGACCCAGACCGCGCATTTGCGCTATGCCGGGCAGCATCAGGCCCTGGCGGTGCCGTTTGATGACCCGGCGACGATGGCCGAAGCCTTCGCCGTAGCGCATCAGGCGCGGTTCGGCTTCACCTCGCCGGAACGGGCGTCGCTGTTCGAGATGCTTGCGGTCGAGGCCGAAGGGGGCGGGGCCGAATTGCCAGACATGGCCCCGGGTGCGGGCGCGGGCATGCCTGCCGGGAAGATGAGGGTCTGGGCAGGTGGGCACTGGCAGGAGGTGGCGCTTTTCCAGCGTGAGGATTGCGGCACAGCAACCCGGATCGTGGGGCCCGCAGTGATCGCCGAGGCGACGGGGACTGTCGTCGTCGAGCCGGGCTGGGAGGCGCAGGTCGATGCGCAGGCAAACCTGATCTTGCGCCGGGTGCAAGATGTGGCACGCCCTCCGGCTGCAGGAACGGCGGTCGATCCCGTGCTGCTGGAGGTGTTCAACAACCTTTTCATGTCGGTCGCCGATCAGATGGGGGCCACGCTGGCCAACACGGCCTGGTCGGTCAACATCAAGGAAAGGCTGGACTTTTCCTGTGCGATCTTCGATGCGTCCGGCGATCTTGTGGCCAATGCCCCGCATGTCCCGGTGCATCTGGGGTCAATGTCCCATGCGGTGAAGACGGTGATCGCCGCCGTGGGAGAGACCGCGCGCGAAGGCGATGCCTGGATGCTGAATTCGCCCTGGAACGGGGGCACCCATCTGCCGGATGTCACCGTGATCACGCCGGTCTTCATTGGCGACCGGCCCGGCTTCTGGCTTGGCTCGCGTGGGCATCATGCCGACATCGGCGGGCGCACGCCGGGATCGGCCCCGCCGGACAGCACGACCATCGAGGAAGAGGGCGTGGTGATCCACCTCTTCCCGCTGGTGGTCGCGGGCAAGCTGCAGGAGACGGCAACGCGGCAACTTCTTGCTTCGGGGCGCTGGCCCTGCAGGTCGCCCGATCAGAACATGGCGGACCTGAAGGCGCAGATCGCGGCGAACGAGACCGGGCGGCGCGAGCTGCTGCGGGTGGTGACGCGGCACGGCGCAGAGGTGGTCGCGGCCTACATGCGCCATGTACAGGACAATGCCGAGGAATGCGTGCGGGCCGTCATCGACCGCCTGTCGGACGGAGCGTTCCGCTATCCGATGGACATCGGCGCCGAGATCGTCGTGAAGGTCACGGTGGACCATGCGGCGCGGTCGGCGAAAATTGATTTCACCGGCTCAAGCCCGCAGCATTCCGGCAACTACAATGCGCCGCAGGCAGTGACGCGGGCGGTGGTGCTGTATGTCTTCCGCACGCTGGTCGGCAAGGCGATCCCCCTGAACGAAGGCTGCCTGAAACCGCTGGAGATCATCGTGCCGGAGGGGACGCTTCTGAACCCGCGCGCGCCTGCGGCGGTGATCGCGGGGAACACCGAAGTCAGCCAATCGGCCTGCAACGCGCTTTACGGAGCCTTGGGAGTGGTCGCAGCGGCGCAAGGCACGATGAACAACTTCATCTGGGGCAATGACCAGTTCCAGAATTACGAGACCATCGCGGGCGGCACCGGGGCCGGGCCGGGCTTCGCAGGTTGCGACGCGGTGCAAAGCCACATGACCAACACGCGGATGACCGACCCGGAAGTGCTGGAGAAGCGCTTTCCGGTGCGGCTGGAGGAGTTTTCCATCCGCCACGGCTCGGGCGGGGCGGGGACGTGGCGCGGCGGGGACGGGGCGCTGCGCCGATTGCGCTTTCTGGCCCCGGTCACGGTGACGACCCTATGCAGCAGCCGGAAGGTTGCCCCCTTCGGCGCGGCTGGAGGGCAGCCCGGGGCGGTGGGCGAGAACCTTGTGCACTGGCCGGACGGGCGCGTGGAACGGCTGGAAGGCAACGACGAACGCGACTTGGCGGAGGGCGCGGTGTTCGAAATGCGGACCCCGGGCGGCGGCGGTTGGGGCCCGGCATAGGCGGCAGATGGCCGGGGCCGGTCCCTGTCATTGCGGCGTTGCAGAACGCCTTTCATACTGCGTCGGACAACGAGTGGAGGCCATTATGCTGAACGCGAAATCCCTTTTGGACAACTTGATGGGCGGCCTGAACCAGATGACCGGAGGGCAGGGCGCCAAGGGCCTGACCGACAAGGCCAAAGAGACCTGGAACAACCAGTCGACGCTGGGCAAGGGCGCGATCGCGGGGGGGCTTCTGGGCATCCTTTTGACGCAAGGCGGGCGGCGGGTACTGGGCACCGGCCTCAAGATCGGCGGCATGGCGGCCATCGGGGGGCTGGCCTACAAGGCCTATGAGGACTGGAAGGCCGGGCGCAGCGGGGGCGAGGCCACGGCCCTGCCGAAACCGGACGGGACCGACTTCCTGCCCGACGATGCCGATGCGGCGGACTCTCTGGCGACGCATCTGCTGCAGGCGATGATCGCCGCGGCCAAGGCGGATGGCCATGTGACCCCCGAAGAACGCGCGCGGATCGACGGGCAACTGGGCAACCTCGGTCTTGGCGATGAGGCGTTGGCGCTGATCACCGCCGAGCTTGACGCGCCACTGGACGTGGCCCGGATCGCGGCGCTGGCCTCCTCCGAGGCGGAGGCGACACAGATCTACGCGGCCTCCCTTCTGGCGGTGGACGTGGATAGCGAGACCGAGACGGCCTATCTGGCCGCATTGGCGCAGGCGCTGAAGCTGGAGCAAGGCCTTGTCGACCACCTGCATGCCGAAGCGACACGCCTTTAGCTTCTGGCGATTTTTCGACGAAAAATCGGGCCCTTAGCCTTTGGCAATCAGCCAATCGAGGGCCCGGGTCGGCAACAGCCGTCGGGCAAGGCCCATCAGGTAGGTCGGGGTCGTCACATAGTAGCGCGGTTTCGGACGGCGGTCTTCGATCGCGCGGATCAGCTTCGCCGTCACCGCCTCGGGGCCAAGCTCGAACGTGTCCTTCTTGGTCTTCTTGTCGTAGAGCCGCCCGCGCAAGCTGACATATTGCTCGCGCCGGGCCGAGTTTTCCCAGTCCACCCACTTTTCGAAATGCGGCACTGCGTTTTCGCGGATCTTCGTCGCAATCGGCCCGGGCTCGATCAGGATCACCTCGATCCCGGTTCCCTTCATCTCGATCCGAAGAACGTCGGACAGCCCCTCCATCGCGAATTTGGTCGCGACATAGGCCCCGCGCCAGGTCATGCCCACCAGCCCCAGGACTGACGAGCAGTTCACGATCCGCCCATGCCCCTGCGCCCGCATCAGCGGTATGACCTGACGGGTCAGGTCGTGATAGCCGAAGAGATTGACCTCGAAGATCTCGCGGAAAGCGCCGCGCGGCAGGTCCTCGACTGCGCCGGGGCAGGCGAAGGCCCCGTTGTTGAAAAGCGCGTCCAGGGTGCCGCCGGTCCGCGTCTTCACCTCGGCAACGGCTGCGGCGATACTGGTCTCATCGGCGTAGTCGAGCCGAAAGCTTTCCAACCCCTCGGCCCGCAGTCTGTCGCAGTCCGCCTCTTGCCGGCAGGTCGCGAAGACCCGCCATCCGCGGGCGTGCAGAGTGCGCGCCGCATCAAGGCCGATGCCGGAGGAGCATCCGGTGATCAGGATCGAACGTTGGGTCATCAGGGGCTCCCGGGGCTTGCGCCCCTCAGGGGGCCTCGGGGCTGAGGTAGCGCAAGGCAACGAAGCCTTCCACCCCATCGCCCTGGATCACGATCCGCGCCCATTCGTCATCAACGGCCTGGACGAGCAGTGCCGCTTCGCCCGATCCGAGCTTGCCCAGCACTTCGGCCTCGGTCGAGGGTTCGGCGCGGACGTTCACCGAATTGGCCACGACATACCAGATCGTCCCGGTGCCGCCATCCGCCAGGTCGGGCTGCGGTTCCAAGGCCGGAACCGGCTCGGTCCCGACCGATGCGAGTGAGAAGACAGGCTCTTCGACCCTGGTCACCAGCTTGCGTTCAGGCTCGACATAGGGCTCGGGTTCGGCGCGGGCCACGACTGGGGCAGGCGTCGCTTCGACTGCGGGCGCTGCTGCCACGCGGGTCACCGGTTCTTCCACGACGGCGGGCGCTACCGAATCAGCTGTGGTCGCAGTGGCGACTTCGGTGAGCGGCTTTCTGGCCGCCGCGTCAGCCAGACCGGGACGCAGCTGACCGCGGTCTTCACCAGCAATCATCAGGGCGGCAAACAGGCCGATGCACAAAATCAACGTCAGGCGCAGCATGGGGATTCCGTTCTTTATTTTGAGGTCTCATAGCACAGGCAAAAGGCAAGAGTGCAGCAAAATTGCAGGAACAAGATGACGATGTGACGGTCTGACATTGCCATCTGGACCGGAGCCAAGCTTTTCCCTACACAACATCCATGACAGCTGATGACGATGAGCCCAAGATCGAGGGGCCAGAGGGCCTGACGACCTCGGAGCCGCTATCCCGCGCGATCGGTGAGCGGTATCTGACCTATGCGCTTTCGACCATCATGCACCGGGCGCTGCCGGATGCCCGCGATGGGCTGAAGCCGGTCCATCGGCGAATCCTCTGGGCGATGCGGCGGCTGCGGCTGACGCCGACGGGGGGGTTCCTGAAATCGGCCAAGATTTCTGGCGACACGATGGGGGATTTCCACCCCCACGGCGACCAGGCGATCTATGACGCGATGGCGCGGTTGGCGCAGGATTTCAACATGCGCTACCCGCTGGTCGACGGGCAGGGCAACTTTGGCAACATCGACGGGGATAACCCTGCGGCTTCGCGCTACACTGAGGCCCGGGTGACTGCCGCCGCCGAGGCGCTGATGGAGGGCATCGACGAGACCGCCGTCGACTTCCGCCCGAACTATGACGGCCGTCTGGAAGAGCCGGTGGTGCTGCCAGCCGCCTTCCCGAACCTTCTGGCCAACGGCTCGTCGGGCATCGCCGTCGGGATGGCCACGAACATCCCGCCGCACAATCTGGATGAGCTGATCGATGGTTGCCAGGCTTTGCTGGCCGATCCCGCGCTGTCGGACGAGGCACTGGTCGCGCTGATCCCCGGCCCCGATTTCCCGACCGGAGGCGTGATCGTCGAGCCGCGCGATTCAATCCTTGAGGCCTATAAGACCGGCCGCGGAGCGTTCCGCACCCGTGCCAAGTGGGTTGTCGAGGATCTGGGCCGCGGCACCTGGCAGATCGTCGTGACCGAGATCCCGTTCCAGGTCCAGAAGTCCAAGCTGATCGAAAAGCTGGCCGAGCTTATCCAGATCAAGAAGGTGCCCCTTCTGGCCGACGTCCGGGACGAGAGCGCCGAGGACATCCGCCTGATCCTGGAACCCCGCGCCCGGAACGTCGACCCGGACGTGCTGATGGGGAGCCTGTTCAAGAACTCGGACCTTGAGGTCCGGTTCTCGCTCAACATGAACGTGCTGATCGACGGCAAGGTGCCGAAGGTCTGTTCGTTGAAGGAAGTGCTGCGCGCCTTCCTGGACCACCGCCGCGACGTGCTGCGGCGGCGCAGCCTGCACCGGATCGAGAAGATCGATGCAAGGCTGGAGGTGCTGGAAGGCTTGCTGATCGCCTTCCTGAACCTCGACCGGGTGATTGACATTATCCGATACGACGACGACCCGAAGGCCGCGCTGATGGCCGAGGATTGGTCAAAATCGCACATCCGGGCGATGTCGGAAAAGGACTACCGTCCGCCCACGACGACCGAAGGCGAGCTGACCGAGGTCCAGGCTGAAGCGATCCTCAACATGCGGCTGCGGTCCTTGCGGCGGCTGGAGGAGATGGAGCTGAACGCCGAACGCGACGCGCTGACGAAGGAACGGGCCGATCTGGCCGACCTTCTGGACAGCGACCGCCGCCAGTGGAAGCGCATCGGCAAGGACCTCGACGAGGTCCGCAAGATGTATGGCAAGGCCACCACCTTGGGCGCCCGCCGCACCCAGTTTGCCGACGCGACCGAGATCGAGGACATCCCCTATGAGGCGATGATCGACCGCGAGCCGATCACCGTGATCTGCTCGAAAATGGGCTGGATCCGGGCGATGAAGGGCCATGTCGATCTTGCGGCCGAGCAGAAGTTCAAGGACGGCGACGGCCCCCGTTTCGCTTTCCATGCCGAGACGACGGACAAGATCCTGCTGGTGGCCGAGAATGGCCGGTTCTTCACGCTGTTGGGGGCCAACCTCCCCGGCGGGCGCGGCATGGGCGAGCCGGTACGGCTGATGGTGGACCTGCCGAACGACACCGGGATTACCGATCTCTTGATCTATCGCCCGGGACAGAAGTACCTGCTGGCCTCCTCGGCTGGCGATGGCTTTATCGTGCCGTCCGAGGAACTTCTGGCCCAGACCAAGGCCGGGAAGGCCGTTCTGACCACCCGTGATGGCGTGAAGACCGCCGTCTGCGTTACAGTCGCCGGGGACACGATTGCCGTGGTGGGGGACAACCGGAAAATGCTGGTCTTCCCGCTGTCGGAGCTGCCAGAGATGGCCAAGGGCAAGGGTGTGCGGTTGCAGAAGTACAAGGACGGCGGCTTGTCGGACGCGATCACCTTCGTAAAGGCCGAGGGCCTGTCCTGGAAGGACCCCGCCGGTCGCACCCGGACCGAGACCGACCTCATGGAATGGACCGGCGCCCGCGCCAGCGCCGGCAAGATGGCCCCGCGCGGGTTCCCAAGGGACAACCGGTTTACCTGACGGGGCGACCCATCCGCCCGTCGTTCAGCCTGCTCGCTCCACCTTCAGCCAGACCCCGCCTTCCGGGCGTAGCGTCAGGATCATCACTGGCTTCGGGTCTTTGCCGAGGATGGGTGTGAAGCGGAACCGCGCCAGCAATGTGGCCAGCACGATCACCGCCTCTTGCAGCGCGAAAGAGGCCCCGATGCAGATCCGGGGACCGTCGCCGAAGGGCAGGTATTGAAAGCGCGGCACGGCCTTGGGGTCGGCGAAGCGGTCGGGGCGGAAGGCGTCGGGGTCCTCCCACAACAACTGGTGCCGGTGCAGGGCGTAAATCGGCAGGATCACCGTGTCGCCCGGGCGGACCTCGCGGCCACAAAGGGTATCAGCAGCCATCGCCGTTCGCGACAGGAAGGCCGCCGGGGGATACATCCGCAAGGTCTCATCCACGATCCGCCGCACAAGGGGCAGGCGCGCGACATCCGCCACGGTGGCGGACCGGTCGCCCAGCACTGCCTGCGCCTCGTCCCGCGCAGCGGCCTGCACGACAGGGTCAAAGGCACAGAGGTAAAGCGCCCAACTGAGGGTCAGCGCGGTCGTCTCGTGACCGGCCACGATGAAAGTCAGAAGGTTGTCACGCAGTTCCGCGGTCGTCATCTGCCGCCCGCTTTCCGGGTCGGACCCGGCCATCAGAAGGTCGAGGAGGTCCGGCGGTGCCTTCGCCCCCTCGGCCTTCCGCGCCTCGATGGCCCGGTCGGCGAGCCGCTTCGTCTCGCGCATCGCGCTTCCAGTGAACAACCGGTTCGGACGCGGCACCCAGGGCGGCGCGCCCAGCACATCCAGCAGCGAGACCTTCGCCGTCTCGCCGATGTATTGCTCGATGGCCGCATGGACCGCGGCCCGGTCAAAGCCCGACCCGTCCGAGAAGGTGACATCGGCGATCACCTCGAAGGTTGCCGTCACCATCTCTTCAAACAGATCCGCCGCCCGGCCCACGGCCTTGTCCAGCCGAGCAACCGACCGCTCCGCCGCCGCCGTCATCACTGGCCCCAGGGCGCTGACGTTGCGGTGCGAGAACACCGGCGCCGCCGTGCGCCGCTGCCACATCCACTGTGCGCCCTCGGCCACGAACAGGCTGTCGCCAATGGCGGGCTCCAGGATCAGCTTCGTCACCACCGATTTGGGATAGTCATCCACCCTGTCGCGCAGGACCTGCTTCAACCCTTCCGGGTCCATCAGCATGTGCCAGCGCTTGCCGGTGCGGCCCGACAGGATCGGCACCCGCGTCGCGATCTCGGGGATCAGCTCCAGTACGTTCCGCTGCGCCGCGCGAAAGCTGGCCCAGACCCCCATCGGCTCGGTGTGCAGGGGAACGCGGACGGGCAGGGGAGGGGTGATATCCAGCATGATAGGTGGAAGATAGGCCGACTGGGCCCCCGGGCAAAGCACCACCATGCCGCAGGGCCCGATCAGGCTTGAAATTCCCGGCGCTCCGGGCTAAGTCGCCGCCCGTATCACCACGGGCCCCTTTGGGCCCGATCTGAACAAGGGCGGAATACGCGATGGCGAAGGCAAAGTTTGAACGGAACAAACCGCACGTCAACATTGGCACGATCGGCCACGTTGACCACGGCAAGACGACGCTGACGGCGGCGATCACGAAGTACTTTGGCGAATTCCGCGCCTATGACCAGATCGACGGCGCGCCGGAAGAGCGGGCTCGTGGCATCACGATCTCGACCGCCCACGTCGAATATGAAACCGCCGCGCGGCACTATGCCCACGTCGACTGCCCCGGCCACGCCGACTATGTGAAGAACATGATCACCGGTGCGGCGCAGATGGACGGCGCGATCCTGGTGGTTGCGGCGTCCGACGGCCCGATGCCGCAGACGCGCGAGCATATCCTGCTCGGCCGTCAGGTCGGCATCCCCTACATGGTCGTCTACATGAACAAGGTCGACCTGGTGGATGACGAGGAGCTTCTGGAGCTCGTCGAGATGGAAGTCCGCGAACTGCTGTCGTCCTACGAATACCCGGGCGACGACATTCCGATCATCAAGGGCTCGGCCCACCAGGCGATGATCGGCGAGTCGAAGGAAATCGGCGAGGACTCGATCCGCGCGCTGATGAAGGCCGTCGACGAGTACATCCCGACC
>JBKDYO010000107.1:0-3031 GCA_046305855.1 Paracoccaceae bacterium | reverse complement strand
AGGTAATCCTGGATTACCTCATGTCCGGTGCGGGGTTTGTCTTCCATGGTTTACACTATGTCGATTCTCGGTCCGGGCTGCCACTGAACGGGGGTCTAGGCAAGAGCAAAGCTGTCCCCTGTTTCTGGGGATAAGTCTGCGGAGAAGATTTCAGGAGTGGGGATTTTCCCTTGTTTTCGGCGGGCTTCACAGGGTTGCCTATTTTTTAGGCATTTTCATAAGTCTATGTTATAATGCAATAATTTTTTTCACTAGGGCGCAAATCCCTGAAATTCCAAATGAATTATGACTAAGGTGTGACAGGACCGCCTGTGGTGGACAAGTTGCCGCGGGGTCGGGCTGGAAAGCCTATTCCACGCCCAGAACGTCGGGCGTTTTCCAGCCGAGGTGCTGGCCCCCATCGACAGCGATGAACTGGCCGGTCACAGCGGGGCTATCGAGGAAAAATCCAAGCGCCGCGGTGATATCGGCGGGATGCGCGCCGCGCCCCAGCACGGTTGCAGCGCGCTGGCGAGAGAAGTGGTCGGCGGACTGCCGGGCACCTTGCAGAGTGGGGCCGGGGCCGATGGCATTGACGCGGATATGGGGGGCAAGGCCCTGCGCGGCGGTCTGGGTCAGGGCCCAGAGGCCCATCTTGGCAATGGTGTAGGTCGAGAACTCGGGCGTCAGTTTCAGGATGCGCTGGTCGATCATGTTTACGATCAGGCCTTGGGCGAGGGGTTCGCCGTTGTCATCCGTGGCGGCGGGCGGGCATTGGCGGGCGAAGCCTTGGGTCAGGACGTAAGGCGCGCGGAGGTTGGATTCGATGTGGCGGTCCCAGCTTTGGCGGGTCGCTGTGTCGATGCGGTCGTATTCGAAGATCGAGGCGTTGTTGACCAGCACTGTCAGTGGGCCGAGGACGGCGGTTGCGGCCGGGATCAGGGCCTGGACTTGCGCCTCGTTCAGGAGGTCGGCCTGGAAAGCCTGCGCCTTGCGGCCCATGGCGCGGATTTCGGTCACCACGGCCTCGGCCTCTTCGGCGGAGGATGCGTAGTGGACGGCCATGTCATGTCCGCGGCCAGCCAGATAAAGCGCCATCGCACGGCCCAGCCGCTTGCCTGCACCGGTCACCAGCGCGGTCATTTGGACTTGCCCCCGCAGTCGCACGGCTTTTGCCCGATGAGAGGGCGCCCGCATTTGGAGCACACAGGGGCGACCTTGCGCTTTTGCATCACGCGGGGCAGTGCGCCCGGAAAGAGCGCGCGGCCGATCAGGGCGATCAGCACCATCGCGGCGAGGAAGATGAAGATGACCTTGAACAGCATCTAGAGACCGTACCGCGCCCAGAGCGCCTTGTCTTCGACAGCGCCGAGCGTTTCGTCCACCAGAGAAAGGCCAAGGCGCTGGAAGAGGCTGCGCTTGCGGCCGAGGGGGATGAGCTTGACCTTCTCGCCGTACAGCTCTTTCAGCTTTGGCACCATGTGGGCGACGCCATCGGTCAGCCCAAGGTCAACCGACTGCTGGCCCACCCAGATGTCGGCGTTGAAGAGGTCGGCCTCTTCCTTCAGCCGCTTCCCGCGCGAGTGTTTCACGTGGTCGATGAAGGCCTGGTGGATCGGGGTCTGGAGGGCCTTGAGGCGGTCCACATCCTCGGGCTTTTGCGGCAGGAAGGGGTCGGCAAAGCTTTTCGAGCGGCCTGCGGTGACCACGCGGCGCTCGACGCCTTGGCGGGCCATCAGTTCCGGGAAGCCGAAGCTGGCGAAGATCACGCCGATGGAACCGACGATGGAGCTGGGGTCGACCCAGATGTCATCGGCCGCGCAGGCCAGCCAGTAACCGCCAGAGGCCGCGACGTCCTCGACGAAGGCGTGGACGGGGATGTTCTTTTCGTCCGCGAGCCTGCGGATGCGCGCAGCGATCAGCGAGGACTGCACGGCTGATCCACCAGGTGAGTTGACCTGCAGGGCCACTGCCAAAGGCTTCATCTTGAAGGCCTTGTCGATCAGCGGGGCCAAAGCCTCGTCGTTCAGGGCGCGGGCGCCAGTCCCGATGGTGCCGCCAAGGCGGATCACCGGAACATAGGCGGGCTTAGGCAGGAAGGGGATGAACCGTCTCATGCGACAGAGGTAAGGCCCCAGCCTGCAACCGGCAAGGGCTTGCGGGCAAGGGCAGGGCGCGGCAGGGTCTTGGGCATGATCGACAAGCTGGAAATGTTCATCGCGCTGGCCAAGGAACGGCATTTCGGCCGGGCCGCGGAGGTCTGCGGGGTGACGCAACCCTCGCTGTCCTCTGCCATCCGGCAGCTGGAGGATCAGCTGGGCGTGCAGCTGGTGTTCCGGGGCAGCCGGTTCCAGGGCCTGACGCCGGAAGGTCAGCGGGTGCTGGACCGCGCGCTGGGCATCGTGGGCGACGTGCGGGCGCTGAAGGACGAGATGCGGGTGGTGCGGTCAGGTCTGTCGGGCAACCTGCGGATCGGGGTGATCCCGACAGCCCTGCCGATGGTCGCCGATCTGACCGGGCCTTTTACCCAGAAGCACCCCAATGTCCGGGTGTCGATCCTGTCACGAACCAGCGTGGAGATTCTGACCGGGATCGAGGCCTTGGATCTGGAGGCGGGGATCACCTACCTCGACAACGAACCGCTGGGCCGGGTGTCGCAGGTGCCGCTTTACACCGAATTCTACCGCCTGCTGATCGCGCCGGGGTCCGACCTTGCCGGGCGGCGTCAGGTCAGCTGGGGGGAACTTGCGACCGTGCCACTGTGTCTTCTGACCTCGGACATGCAGAACCGGCGGATCGTGAACCAGCATCTGGGCGAGGCCGGGGTGGCGGCGGTTCCGATGATCGAATCGAACTCGACGATGGCGCTGGTGGCGCATGTGCTGACCGGACGCTGGTCAAGCGTTGTGCCGAAAAAGCTGGCCGACATGTTCGTGGCGGACGGGCGGTTGCATTCGATCCCGATTGTCGAGCCAGAGGCCGAGCACACGGTGGGCTTGATCGCCGCAAGGCGCGACCCGCAGACGCCGGTGTTGCAGGCGCTGATGGACGA
>JBKDYO010000106.1:0-4701 GCA_046305855.1 Paracoccaceae bacterium | reverse complement strand
GACGGCGCGAAACCCGATCTGGTGCTGTCCGGCGTCAACCGGGGCAACAACGCGGCCGAGAACGTGCTCTACTCCGGCACCATCGGTGGTGCGATGGAGGCGGCGCTGCAGGGCGTGCCCGCCATTGCCCTGTCGCAGTTCTTTGGCCCCGACAACGCAAAGCTGGCCGATCCGTTCGAGTCCGCACGGGTGCACGGGGCCAGCGTCGTGCGCGCCCTTCTGGACAAGGGTTTGTGGACCGGAGACGACTACCGCACCTTCTACAACGTCAACTTCCCGCCGCTGACGGCCGCTGCGACCAAGGGGATGAAGGTTGCGGCACAGGGCTTCCGCCGCGACACCGCCTTCAGCGTCGAGCCGCACCAGTCGCCCTCGGGCCGCAAGTTCCTTTGGATCAAGGGCGGGCCGCAGCACACGCCCACCCTGCCCGGCTCGGACGCGGCGGTAAACCTTGAGGGATATATCTCGGTCACGCCGATGCGCGCCGATCTGACCGCGCATGACCTGTTGGCGGACCTTGAGGCCCGGCTCGCATGACGAAAGGTCCGGAGGAAGAACCCACCTCCGAAGAGCTTGCCGAACGCAAGATGCGCTTTCTCTTTGCCCTTCGCTCACGCGGTGTGACCGACAGCCGCGTGTTGACCGCGATGGAGAAGATCGACCGTGGCCTTTTCGTGCGGGGCACTTTTGCCGACCGCGCCTATGAGGATATGCCCCTGCCCATCGCTTGCGGCCAGACGATCAGCCAGCCCTCGGTCGTTGGCCTGATGACGCAGGCTCTGCAGGTGAACCCGCGCGACACGGTGCTGGAGGTGGGCACCGGGTCGGGCTATCAGGCGGCGATCCTGTCGCAGCTGGCGCGACGGGTCTACACGGTGGACCGCTACCGGCGGCTCGTCCGCGAAGCGGCAGAGCTGTTCCGCCAGCTGGACCTTCCCAACGTCACGGCCTTCACGGCGGATGGATCGCACGGGCTGCCGGATCAGGCGCCCTTCGACCGGATCATCGTGACGGCGGCGGCCGAGGACCCTCCCGGGCCGCTCTTGGAACAGTTGAAGCCCGGCGGGATCATGGTCGTGCCCGTAGGCCAGTCGGATGCCGTGCAAAGCCTGATCAAGGTCACGCGGACCTCTCGCGGGTTTGATTACGAGGAACTTCGCCCAGTGCGCTTTGTTCCACTGGTAGAGGGCATGGGCTCCGAGTAGTATTTGCGCCCAGAAACCGGGCCAACCCGGACGGCGGATGATCAGGCGGGACCAGATGGCAAGAACCATGAGACTGCGGGCAACCCTTGTGCTCGGCGCAAGTGCAATCGCCCTGTCGGGCTGCATCGACACCGGGGCGCTGGACTGGGACCTGCGGCGGGGCAGCGGCGACACTTCGGAGGCGGCGCGGCAGGCCACGGCGGCGGCACCGACACCGGATGGCAATGGCATCATCTCGTACCCCGATTACCAGCTGGCCACCGCCCGGCGCGGCGAGTCCGTTGCCAGCATGGCGGGACGTCTGGGGATCAGCCCGGACGGACTGGCGCGGGCGAATGCCTTGCGCCCGACGGACCCCCTGCGCGAAGGCGAGATGCTGCTGCTGCCCGACCGGGTCAGTGCTGCGCCGCAGCCTGCGGTGATTGGCGGCGCGGCCCTGCCCAGCGGCGGCGGGTCGGTCGACATCACCTCGATTGCCACCACAGCGCTGGACGAGGCCGGGCCTACGCCGGTCGCCGCGTCGCCTGCCGCGTCAAAGCCGGTCTCGGGCCAGCCCCTGACCCACCGCGTCGCACGGGGCGAGACCGCCTTCATCATCGCGCGGGCGTACAACGTTTCTGCCAAGGCGCTGGCGGACTGGAACCAGCTTGGCCCGGACATGGCCGTGCGCGAAGGCCAGACGCTGATCATCCCGATCGCGACGGCTGCGGCCCCCGATCCAGAACCGGTGCCGACAGCCCCCGGCGCCGGCAGCCCGACGCCCGAGCCGCCCTCGGCCAAGAAACCCCTGCCGGACGAGAAGACCGAAGCCGCCGGGACCAAGCCCAAGGCCACGCCGCCTTCGCCCGATCTCGGGGCCGAGGCGACGACCACGACCAAGATGAGCATGCCGGTCTCGGGCAAGATCATCCGGGGCTATGACGCGAAGAAGAACCAGGGCATCGATATCGCGGCCGCAGCAGGCAGCCCGGTGAAGGCGGCGGATGCGGGGACCGTGACGGTGCTGTCGTCGGACACGACCGGCAAAGGCATCGTGATCGTGCGCCACGCCGGGAACCTGCTGACGGTCTATGTCGGCCTGAGCGGCATGGTGGTGAAGAAGGGCGACAAGGTGAAGCGCGGGCAGGAGATCGGCAAGGTCGCCCCCGGCGATCCGGCCTTCGTGCATTTCGAAGTGCGCGACACCTCGAAGAAGAGCTACGACCCGATCGGCTATCTGCAGTAGGGGCGAATTTTCGACGAAAATTCGGAGCTTGCGCGGAACGATCGCGGGCTCAGTTTGGGGCTTGAGAGACCAGAACCTTGTCGATCCGCCGGCCGTCGAGGTCGATCACCTCGAACCGGTAGCCTTCTGCCGTGAAGCTGGCTCCAAGTTCGGGGATATGGCCCAGCTGGTGCAGGATCAGCCCCGCCACGGTGTCGTAATCCCCGGACATCGCTTGCGGCAGGCTCAGCTTGTCGCAGAACTCGTCTGCCGGCATCCAGCCCGCGACGAGGTGGCTGCCGTCTTCGCGCTCGACCATGGCCGGTTCGTCGGCCTCTGACGCCGCGACCGCCCCGGTGATCGCCTCCAGCACGTCGCCGGTGGTCAGGATGCCCTCGAAATGGCCGTACTCGTCATAGACGAGCGCGAAATGGTGTTCGGATTTCTGCAGGATTTCAAGCACATCCAGCGCTTCGGCCTGATCGGAGACCACCGGCACGTCATGGACCAGCGCCTTGAGGTTCAGCGTCTCGCGCCGGGAGACGACCTGGAATGCCTCGGAGAGAAGCACGATGCCCACGACCTCGCCCTGCGCATCGGCCACGGGCATCCGGGGGCGCGCCACCTTGCGGATCGCGGCGACGGCCTCGACCCCGGTTGCCTCGAGCGGCAGCATTTCGACTTCGTGCCGGGGGGTCATCAGCGCGCGCGCGGTCCGGTCGGACAAGCGCATGACGCCAGTGATCATTTCGCGCTCTTCGGTCTCCAGCACGCCACCTTCGTGGGCTTCAGCCAGAAGGACATGGACCTCTTCCTCGGTCACCCGGTTCTCGCTGGCCCCGCGCTGGCCAAGAAGCCACAGAAGGACGCGGCCCGAGCGGTCGAGGAACCAGACCAGCGGCGCGCCGATGACGGAGAGGAAGGTCATCGCCGGGGCCATACGGATCGCCACGGCTTCGGGATTGCGCAGCGCCATCTGCTTGGGGACCAGTTCGCCGACAATCAGGCTGACATAGGTGATCGCCACCACGACGCCGCCGACCCCAAGGGTCGCCGCCCAACCGGGGTCAACGCCCTGCGCCACAAGCCAAAGCTCCAGCCGGTGCCCCAGCGTCGCCCCCGACAGCGCACCGGACAACACGCCGACCGCAGTGATCCCGATCTGCACGGTCGACAGGAACCTACCCGGATGCTCGGCCAGCCGCAGCGCCATGCGCGCGCCCCGGCTTTTCGCCTCCAGCGTCTTCAGCCGCCCGGGTCTTGCGCTGACGATGGCCAGTTCGGACATGGCAAGCACGCCGTTCAGGACAATCAGGGCCAGAATGACCAGAATTTCAGTGATCATGATGGCTCTCGCGTAAGGCGAGTTCCCGCACGTTGCAAGTGAAGATCATATGTCACGCGCGGATGCGCACCCCTTCGCGCGCCGCGAGGTCGCAGAAGAATTGCCAGGCGACCCGGCCCGACCGCCCGCCACGCGTCGCCTGCCACTCGATCGCCTCGGCATGCAGGCGGTCGTCGGGCACGCGAACGCCATGCGCCGCGCAGTAGCCGCGGATCATCTCCAGATAGTCGTCCTGGCTGCAGGGATGGAACCCGAGCCACAGGCCGAACCGGTCGGACAGCGAGACCTTTTCCTCTACCGCCTCACCCGGGTTGATCGCGGTTGAGCGTTCGTTCTCGATCATGTCGCGCGGCATCAGGTGGCGACGGTTCGAAGTTGCGTAGAAGAGGACATTCTCCGGCCGCCCCTCGATGCCGCCATCCAGAACCGCCTTCAGCGACTTGTAGTGCTGGTCGTCGTGGCTGAACGACAGGTCGTCGCAGAAGAGGAGGAACCGGTGCGCTGCGCCCCGCAGGTGGGTCAGCAGGCGCTGGACGGAGGGCAGATCCTCGCGTGACAGTTCGACGATCTTCAGGTCATGGCCTTCCGCCCGGACAGCGGCATGCACCGCCTTGACCAGCGAGGATTTCCCCATCCCCCGCGCACCCCAAAGCAGTGCGTTGTTCGCAGGCAAGCCGCGCGCAAAATGGCGGGTGTTTTCCAGAAGCGTGTCGCGCGACCGGTTCACGCCGACCAGAAGCCCAAGGTCGACCCGCGAGACATGGGCCACCGGGTCCAGCCGGTCAGGACTGGTGTGCCAGACATAAGCCTCGGCCGCGAAATCGGGCGCGGGCATAGGCGCTGGGGCAAGCCGTTCCAACGCAGCGGCAATCCGCTCCAGCGGGTCGGTCACGCCTTGGGCTCCGAACTCTCCGCCGGGCTGTCCGTCTCGTCATCCCACAGGCCTT
>JBKDYO010000105.1:0-4488 GCA_046305855.1 Paracoccaceae bacterium | reverse complement strand
TGAAGCCGCGGATCACGGGGTTTTCCAGCATCATCAACCTCTTGAATGATACGGGCGGAAGGATCCCTCAATCCCTCCGCCCGTTGCGGCCGACCCGACAGGGAGGTGCCAGGTCTCGGCCAACCCTCAGCGCAGAAGCGCCCGCGCCTCATCCGGCGACAGCGCCGCAGGCCGCGTGCAAGTTGTGGTCAGAGTGACAAACCCGCCCGTCTCGCCCGAGGTCAGGCAGGCGGTCATCACGTCCACCCCATGCAACGTCCGCTCCAGAGAACACCGCGCATCGCGCCCGCCGTGAAGTGCTGCAACCATGTCGGCCAGCCCTGCCGTGCGGTAGTTCGCCAAGGGCCCGCGCTGCGGATGATCCACGTTGGCCACGCCAAACGGGTGATCCCAGGGCGCAACCTCGGTCAGCGTGCCCGCCTTGTCCGCCACCTCGACTGTGCCGCCGAAGAAGTTCGGGTCGGGGACGTAAAGCGTGCCCTCGGTCCCGTAGAATTCGAAGTGGTTCCGCTTGTGGTGCCAGACGTCCCACGAGGTCGTCAGGTTCACCACCGCGCCACTGTGGAACTCCAGCAGGGCGTGGATGTTCGTCGGCGTCTTGACCGGGATCTCCTGCCCTGCCCGCGCACCCGAGCCGATGGTCCGCGTCGGCGTCGCCGATGAGGTGATCGCCCCCACCCGCTTCACCGGCCCAAGGAAGTTGATCAGGTTCGCCACATAATACGGCCCAAGGTCCAGCATCGGCCCCGCGCCCGGCAGGAAGAAGAACTCCGGGCTCGGGTGCCAGCCTTCCGGCCCGTGGTTTTGCACGCAAGCGACCGCCGTGGTGATCGTCCCGATCCGCCCCTCGTCGATCAGCGCCCGCGCCTGCTGGTGCGCGCCGCCCAGGAACGTGTCCGGCGCACAGCCGACCGCCAGCCCCTTCGACGCGGCGAGGTCGCGCAGCGTCTTGCCCTGGTCCAGCGTCAGGACCAGCGGCTTTTCCGAATAGGCGTGCTTGCCCGCCTCCAGGATGCGCTTCGTCACCGCATAATGCGCGTCCGGGATGGTCAGGTTGATGACGACATCCACGTCCTTGTTGGCCAACAGGTCGTCGACCGACTGCGCCTTGACGCCAAACTCGTCAGCCCGCGCCTTTGCGGCCTCCATGTTCAGGTCGGCAACGGCCCGAACCTCCAGCCCCTTGAACAAGGGCGCCAGGCGCAGATACGCGCTGGAGATGTTGCCCGCCCCGATGATCCCGATACCCAGATTTGCCATTTTCTCTTTTCCTCAGAAAGCTTTGGCCGAAGCGATGGAGCGGGTTGCGAACCGCGCATCATCCTTCGGGTTGTCGTGTTCCATGACGAAGTGCTTGACCCCGATCTTGCGCAACGCGGCCATGATGGTCTTCCAGTCGACGGTCCCGTGACCGACGTCCGACCAGCCATCCTCGTCCTTGTTCTCTCCGGCAGGCGCGATGTCCTTGACGTGCGCCGCAGTGATCCGGTCCTTGTATTTCTCGATCCAGGCCAGGGGGTCCGCGCCGCCCCGGATCACCCAGGCCACGTCCATCTCCCACTCCAGCCCCGGCCCGCCCTCGAAGATGCGGTCCTGCGGGATCGAGCCATCGGCCAGCGCCTTGAACTCGAAGTCGTGGTTGTGCCAGCCAAAGCCGTAGCCCGCCGCCTTGTAGGGCGCCCCCGCCTTCTGCAGCCGAGCACCAAACGCCTTCCACCCCGCCGCATCGGTGGGACGGTCGTCGGGCATCACATAGGGGCAGTACAGACGCTCCATCTTCAGCGCCTTGGCGATGCCCAGCACCTTTTCGACATCCGTCTCCAACTGCCCCAGCCCGAAGTGCCCCGTCGGCATCGTCAGCCCGGTGGCCGCCAGACCGGCCTTGGTGGCCGCCACCGCCGCATCATCGGCATAAAGCGCGCCGTAGCCTTCCACGGCCGCGTAGCCCGCCTTCGACACCATCTCGAAGGTCTTCGACATGGGCGGGAAGTTGCGTGAGGAGTAAAGCTGATAGCTGAACATCGGGATTGCCTTTCGTCAGCCGCCGTAGGTGGCGGAATGGAGATCTCGGAAGGTGAAAGTGGGCACCGCCGAGGGGTCCTCGGGAGTGAAGGTGATCGTGGTCGGATAGCCCGGGAACATCGTCAGGGCATTGGTCGAAAAGCGGCCAGGAACTTCAGATTCCACTGCAACAAAGGGGGCGAGTGCATTGACCTGCAACGTCAATTTCCAGACATCGCCCTCACGCACGACGTCCGCAGCTAGGCCCGAGGGCAACAGGTCATAGGACTTCCACGGCTTCGGCGCATGGACGTCCCCGCCCTGCGCATCACCCGACCAGATGAAGGCCAGCACCTCTCCAGCGCCCAGAGCATCGGGAGCCACGGTCAGGACCTGCACCGCTGCATCGGGGGACACCGTCACCGTCGCCTCGCCCAGCTTCCGCGTCGTGCCTTCCATCGCCACCGCATTGGCCGTCACCGTGATCGTCACTGCCTCGGGCCGGTCATTCACAGCGCGAAGCTCGATCCCACCATCCTTCGGCACCGCCGTTACCATCACCGGCGCATAGAAGCGCGCGGCCATGTGGTGGAGAAGCTTCCAGTTCCCGCCATGATCCAGGCCTGACCAGGAACAGACCGGCCAGGTGTCGTTCAACTGCCAGTACAGCGTCCCCTGGCAATGCGGCTTGAGGCTTCGCCAATGCGTGACGGCCGTCTTGATCGCCAGCCCCTGCTGGATCTGGGAGACATAGACGAAACTCGGGAAATCCACCGGAAAGCGGAAGTAGCGGAACATCGTCTCGGCGATCCGCGCGTTCCCTCCCGGGTTCTTCTGGTGGCTCTCCATCACCGGGGCGGCAATGTTCCAATCCGCCTCATCGGCAAAGCGCCGGATCGCCGACAGAGACGGGTAGGATTGGAAGCCGAATTCGCTGCAGAACCGGGGGCTTACATCGCGATAGTGATCAAAGTCCTTCCCCTCATGCCACACGGACCAGAAATGCATGTCGCCCGACGAGTCATCATGCCACGCATCGCCAAACGCCAACGGCCCCGGCGACGGCGAAGACGGCCACCAATTCGCCCCCGGGAGCACCGAATGCAGGGCGGCCTCTACCGTGCGGTTCAGCCGGTCGTAGTTCACCAGATACCGGTCGCGATCCTTGCGGCTTTCCGGGAACCAGGTCAGCGCGCCGATCAGTTCATTGTCGCCACACCACACCGCCAGACAGGCGTGGTGATTGATCCGCCCCACCACGTCGCGCACCTCGGCATCGACCTCGGCCAGGAATTCGGGGGTCGAGGGGTACAGGTGGCAGGCGAACATGAAGTCCTGCCAGACCATGAGCCCAAGCTCGTCGCACAAGTCGTAGAACCAGTCCGGCTCGTACCGCCCGCCGCCCCAGATGCGGATCATGTTCATGTTGGCGTCGACCGCCGACTGCAACAGCCCGCGCACGCCCTCAACCGTGATCCGCCCGAACAGCGCATCCGCCGGGATCCAGTTCGCGCCCTTGGCAAAGACCGCCCGGCCGTTGACCTGCACCCCAAAGGACCGCCCCGCCGCATCCGGCTCACTCACCAGCCGCATCTCGCGCAGGCCCAGCCGCCGCGAGGCCGTGGCCCCGCCGCAGGTCACCACCAGATCATGCAATACCTGCGCACCCTGCCCCGCAGGCCACCACAGCACCGGCTCCGGGATGGTCAGCGTCATCCGCGCCACGCCATTCCGCACCGGGGCCGTTCCCGACACACCGCACAACTGCGCCGTCACTTCGGCCATGCCCGACGCATGAACCGCCAGCGTCACCTCGGCCACCCCCGGCCGATGCGCCTGGGTCACGACGATGTCGGCGATCCGAGGACCAACTGCCTCCAGCCGCACCCCGCCCGAGACCCCGAAGATCCCCAGCGCGATGTTCCAGTCCCAGCCGAAATCGCACTGCTGTTTCCGCAACATGTTGTTGAAGGCGATCGCCCCGTTCACCTGCTGATAGGGAATCGGAAACGGCATCCGCGCTGCCCGTGCCAAGGCCTCGCGGACCGGAGAGCGGAAGTGGATCTCGACCGCATTCTCGCCAGCCTTCAGCGCCGTAGACACGTCCACCCGCCAGCGCCGGTGCACGTTGGCAGCCGAGAGCACCAGAACCCCGTTCAGCCGCACTTCGGCAACCGTATCAAGTCCCTCGACCACCAGCTCCGCCGCCGATCCGTCATGAACAAAGACCCGCCGCGCCACCCAGTCCCGCTCGGACACCCAGCGCACGTCATACTCGTTCCGGCCCCAATACGGCTCCGGAATCACCCCCGCCTTCGCCAGCGCCGAGACACCGTCCCCCGGCAAGTCGAAGTCAATGACATGGGCACCGCTTTCATCCGAAAGCGTCCAGCACCCCGCCAGATCGAGCATTTGTCAGATCCTTTGTTCGGACTTCGCGTCAAAAAGCGAGGCCTTGGCGATATCCAGTGCGAGATGCACCTTGGT
>JBKDYO010000104.1:0-18494 GCA_046305855.1 Paracoccaceae bacterium | reverse complement strand
CACTGCGACGGCGAAGATATCGGCGCGCGGGGTTCAGGTTTACTATGGCCAGAACCATGCGCTGAAGGACGTCGACGTCGATATTCTGGACCGCGCGGTGACGGCCTTCATCGGGCCGTCGGGCTGCGGCAAGTCGACCTTCCTGCGCTGTCTGAACCGGATGAACGACACCGTGGCCTCGGCCCGGGTCGAGGGCAAGATCCTTCTCGAAGGCGAAGACATCTACGACCCCCGCGTCGATCCGGTGCAGCTGCGTGCCAAGGTCGGCATGGTGTTCCAGAAGCCGAACCCCTTCCCGAAGTCGATCTACGACAACGTGGCCTACGGGCCGAAGATCCACGGGCTGACCCGCAACAAGGCTGAACTGGACGTGATCGTTGAGGCGGCACTCCGCAAGGCCGCCCTCTGGAACGAGGTGAAGGACCGGCTGGATGCCTCGGGCACCGGGCTGTCGGGCGGCCAGCAGCAGCGGCTGTGCATCGCGCGGGCCATCGCCACCGGGCCGGAGGTCCTGTTGATGGACGAGCCCTGTTCCGCGCTGGACCCGATCGCCACGGCGCAGGTCGAGGAACTGATCGACGAGTTGCGCGCGAGCTTTTCCGTGGTGATCGTGACCCATTCGATGCAGCAGGCCGCGCGGGTTAGCCAGAAAACGGCGTTCTTCCATCTCGGCAACCTTGTGGAATACGGCGACACGCCCGCGATCTTCACCAACCCGAAGGACCCCAGGACCGAAGCCTACATCACCGGGCGCATCGGGTAAGGAGAGGTAAGATGACCGCATCCGACCAGCACATCCTGTCCGCCTTCGACCGCGATCTCGAAGCCCTGCAGGCCCATTTCCTCAAGCTTTCCGGCCTGACCGAACAGGCGATGACCGACGCCGCCAAAGCCCTGGAGAATCTGGATGTCACGGCCGCAGACCGGGTGATTGCTGCCGACAAGGCCATCGACGAGTTGGAAGAGTTCATCCAGATGGAGGCCGCCAGCCTGATCGCCCGTCGCGCCCCGACCGCCAGCGACCTGCGCCGGGTGCTGGCCGTCATGCGCGCCGCCCACAGCCTGGAACGGGTCGGCGACTATGCCAAGAACGTGGCCAAGCGCACCCGCGTGTTGCCGCGCTCCTCGCCGCTCGATGGCCATGCCGGGACCATCCGCCGCATGACGACGCTGGTCACCCGGATGCTGGACGAAGCGACCCGCGCGCTGGTCCAGAAGGATGCGCAGCTCGCCGACGCTGTCCGCAAGCGCGACCTCGACATCGACCAGATGTACAACACGCTTTTCCGGTCGCTCTTCACCTACATGATGGAAAGCCCCGCGAACATCGGCCCCTCGATGCACCTGCATTTCATCGCGAAGAACATCGAACGCGCGGGCGATCACGCCACGACGATCGCCGAACAGGCCCATTACCTTGCAACCGGCACGATGCCCACCGAACCCCGCCCCAAGGCTGGCCTCGAGACCGAGGTCTAGGGTCAGCCCTTCAGCAGCGGCAGCATCAGCGAAAAGAGCTCCCCCTGTGACGAGATCCCGCAGCGGGCATAAAGCTGCTTGCGGAAGACCTTGACCGTCTGCGGCGAGACGCCCAGCGACAGGGCAATCGACGGCGTCGAATGCCCGCGCAGGATCATCAGCGCCACGGTCGCCTGACGGGGTGACAGGGCGATCCCCTGCAGCCCTGCGGCCTGGATCAGCAGGGCCGGCGTGTCTTCCACCGGCCCCGTCCCTCTGTCGAGCCCCTGCCACTCGGCACGCGCAAGCGCCGAGACGACCGGAGCCAGCCTGACGCAAGCCGCCAGCTCAGCCGCACCGAATGCCCGGCCCGACGTCGCGTCCCGTCCCAGACACAGGCTCAGCGACAGGCCCTCGGACAGTGTGACGACAAAGGCGATCTCGTCGACCAGGGTCGTCCCGCCGAAATAGTCCACGAAATAGCGGCTGCGGCGGAATGCGTCCGGCGCGATATCCCGCAGCCGGTAGGCCCCATCTCCGGCCCGCGCCAGATGCAGCGCAAAGAACGGGTCCAACCGGTACGCGCCCGCCAGATAGGTCGTCTCGAGGCGCTGAAAGACCCGCGGATGACCCGTCTGCTGCGCAAGCACGACGGGCGGTCCGGCATCGCGATAGGCCAGGAGAATCAGGTTGTCCGGCTGGGCCAGACTGCAGCACAGCTCCCACAACGCGGTCGCAAAACCCTTTTGCCGGAGCGCGCCGATGGCCCGGGCAATGGCTGCCTCCTGAGTGATGTCGGCGGGGTGGGACATGGTCATACCTCGATAGGGGTATATACCCCTTGGACCTTGCGACAATAGTCTGAACGGGCTGGATACGGGGGTATTTTCTGGCCTTCCGGTCCCAGCAATCCATTGTCAGCCCGCAGGCCCAATCATGCCCCGCGACCCTCGCCACGACCTCCTTTTCACCCCGATGCAGATCGGCCCCAAGACCGCGAAGAACCGTTTCTACCAGGTTCCCCACTGCAACGGCGGCGGCTACCGCGATCCCTCCGCCGTAGTCGAGATGCGCCGCACCAAGGCCGAAGGCGGCTGGGGCGTGATCTTCACCGAACAGACCGAGATCCACCCGACCTCCGAGATCACCCCCTTCATCGAGCAGCACCTCTGGGACGACCGCGACCTCCCCGCGCTTGCCCGCATGGCCGACGCCATGAAGTCCCACGGCGCGCTTGCGGGCATCCAGCTGGCCTATTCCGGCATCAACGGCCCGAACCTCTACTCCCGCGAAGTTCCCCTTGCCGTCACCGGCGGCCCGATCCTGACCTTCACCTCCGACCCGGTCCAGGCCCGCACCATGGACAAGGAGGATATCCGCAACCTCCGCCGCTGGTTCCGCAACGCCTTTCGCCGCAGCCAGCACGCGGGCTTCGACCTCATCTGCCTCTACGGTGCGCATGGCTTCGGCATCCTGCAGCACTTCCTCTCTCGCGCGACCAACCAGCGGAGCGACGACTACGGAGGCTCCCTCACAAATCGGTCGAGGTTTCTGCGCGAGATCGTTGAAGATGCACGGGAAACCACGAAAGGCGAACTGGCCGTCACCTTGCGCATGTCCCTGCACGAGGCAGGCGCCTACGGCTTTTCCAACGCCGAACTGCGCGACTTCATCGAGATGCATGCTGATCTTCCCGATCTCTGGGACCTCGCCCATGGCACCTGGGAAGCCTGTTCTGGGACCAGCCGCTTCAAGCCCGAAGGCGCGCAGGAAGATCTGGTCCGCGGCATCAAGGACCTGACGTCGAAACCCGTCGTCGGTGTTGGCCGCTTCACCAGCGCGGATGCCATGGTTCGGCAGATCAAATCCGGGGTGCTCGACTTCATCGGCGCGGCACGGCCCTCGATCGCCGACCCCTTCCTGCCCAAGAAGATCGAGGAAGGCCGTTACGAAGACATCCGCGAATGCATCGGCTGCAACATCTGCGTCAGCGGTGACATGACCGGCGGGATCAGCCGCTGCACCCAGAACACCGCCTTCATGGAGGAATGGCGCAAGGGCTGGCACCCCGACCGCTCCCGCCCCAAAGGCGCGTCCGAAAGCGTCCTGATCGTCGGCGCCGGCCCCACCGGGCTTGAGGCCGCCCTGCAGGCCGCCAAGCGCGGCTACAAGGTCACGCTGGCCGAAGCCACCACCACCCTCGGCGGCCGCGTGGCGAAAGAGCGCCTCCTCCCCGGCCTTTCCGCCTGGGGCCGCGTGGCCGACTACCGCACGGGCCAACTCGCACCCTTGCCGAACGTCGAGATCTACCGCGACAGTTCCCTGACGGCCGAGGACATCCTCGCCATGGGCGCGGACCACGTCGCCATCGCCACTGGTGCGACCTGGCGGCGCGATGCGATTGCGCGGCTGCACCTGCATGGAATCCCGACCGATCCCGCAATGCCGCTCTACACGCCCGACGATCTGATGGCTGGCCGCTGCCCGGAAGGCCAAACCGTCGCACTTTACGACGACGACCATTTCTACATGGGCTCGGTTCTGGCCGAACTGCTGGTGTCCAAGGGAAATCGCGTCCATTTCATCACGCCGGCCGTCAAGGTTGCCGAATGGACCGACAACACGCTGGAACAGGGAACGATCATGCGCCGCCTGCTGGAAATCGGCGTCGATATGCACTTGAGCAAGGCCCCGGAAGCCATTGGCCAGCAAGAGATAACCCTAGGATGTACCTGGACTGGTCGTGTAAGCGCGCTGCCTTGCGGGGCGCTAGTCTATGTCACGTCAAGAACCCCGAACGACCAGCTTTATCACGCCGCCAAAGCCCTGGATTGGGAAGCCTCGGCCATCCGGTCGCTCAAACTCATCGGCGACGCCGCCGCCCCCGGCCCCATCGCCTGGGCCACCTATGCGGGCCGGAACTGGGCGGAAACCCTTGACCAGCCCGACCCCGGCGACGCTCTCACCTTCCGCCGCGAGATCGCCGCGCTTGAACCCGAGGCATCGCTCTTGCCATGACACGCGCAAAGCGCATTCATCTGTCCCCAAGTGTCCCCGCCGGAGGCACTCCGAGGCTCTGCGTGTTCTTCACACGCAGGGCCAAGACAAAAGGCTCGCGCGGAACGCGCTCAATTTCCTGACCGCCCGAACAAGGACCCGACGATGACCCACTTCCGCCACCGCAAGTTCAACACCAAGGACACCTACCCCGAACAAAAGCTCGACAACGACCTGGCCCAAGCCGTCGTCGCGCGGGGGCGGATCGTCTTCCTGCGTGGCCAGTGCCCGCAGGACCTCGACACCGCGAAGGACATCGGCAGCCATGACCCGGTGGAGCAGACCCACAAGGTTATGCAGAACATCCGGCAGCTGCTCGAAGAGGTGGGCGGCAACATGAGCCACCTCTGCAAGGTCGTCGTCTACCTGACCGACGTGCGCCACCGCGAGGCGGTCTACCGGACGATGGGCGAGTACATCAAGGGCGTGCATCCGGTCTCGACCGGGGTCGTTGTCACCGCACTTGCCCGGCCGTCGTGGCTGGTCGAGATCGATGGGACCGCCGTCATTCCGGACGACGAGAAATGACCTTCTCCATCGTCGCCCGCTGCGCCCGGACCGGGCAGTTCGGCATGGCCATCTCTTCCTCTTCCCCCGCTGTCGCCGCCCGTTGCGCGCATGTCCGGGCCGGAGTGGGTGCCGTCGCCAGCCAGAACATCACCGACCCGGGCTTGGGGCCGCTGGTGCTGGATCAGCTTGAGACCGGGCTTCCCGCCGCCGAGGCTCTTGCAGCCATCACCCGCGACCGCCCGTTCATCGACTACCGTCAGCTTCTGGTGATCGACCGCGCGGGGCGGACGGCGATCCATTCGGGAGGCCAGGTGCTAGGCGTCTGGGGTGAGGCGCGGGCCACCGACTGTGCTGCGGGGGGGAACCTCTTGGCGGGGGAGCTGGTGCCGATGGCGATCGTCGAGGCTTTCACGTCCTCGAAGGGGCATCTTGGGGAACGGTTGATGCAGGCGCTGGAAGCGGGTCTCGCCGCAGGTGGCGAAGCGGGGCCGGTGCATTCCGCCGGCTTGAAGGTCGCGGATCGGCTGTCGTGGCCACTGGTCGATCTGCGGATAGATTGGTCTGACGACCCCATCGGAATGCTGCGTGAAGCCTGGGACATCTACGCGCCGCAGATGGCCGCATACGTCCAGCGCGCCGAGGACCCGACGCAAGCTCCGTCCTACGGCGTGCCCGGAGATGAGTAGGTTTCGAGAGATGAAGAAACAGTTAACGACCGCGGCTAACTATATCGTTTCGCTTGGAAATCAGAAAATGTCCACCGTGGACACTCTTTGTGTCGGGGGCCCAAGATCATGACCGAATCCATCCACACCCTCGTCATCGGCGGCGGTCAGGCCGGGGTCGCCACCTCGGCCCATCTGCAAAAGCAGGGCGTTCCCCACATCGTCCTTGAACGCGACCGCATCGCGGAGCGGTGGCGGACCTGGCGCTGGGACAGTCTGGTTGCCAACGGCCCCGCCTGGCATGACCGCTTTCCCGACGCCGAGTTCACCGACATGGACCCCGAGGTCTTCGCCCCGAAGGAGGCCGTCGCCGATTACTTCGTCCGCTTTGCGGGCGACCGGAACCTGCCGGTCCGCACCGGGGTCGAGGTGACCAAACTGGAACGGCGCGGCGACAGTTTCCTTGCCACAACCAGTCAGGGAAGCATCGTGGCGCAGAACGTGGTCGTCGCGACCGGCCCGTTCCAGAAGCCGGTGATCCCGACCGTCATAACCGACCCTTCCATCACTCAGCTCCACTCCAACAGCTACCGCAACCCCGGGGCGCTGCCTGCAGGCGCGGTGCTGGTCGTCGGCGCAGGCTCGTCAGGCGCGCAGATTGCCGAGGAACTGGTCCGCGCGGGCCGCAAGGTCTACCTGTCGCTCGGGCCACACGACCGCCCGCCGCGCCGTTATCGCGGGCAGGACTTCGTCTGGTGGCTGGGCAAGTTGGGCAAATGGGACATGAAAGCCCCGACGCCCGGAACCGAGCACATCACCATCGCGGTCAGCGGCGCCTATGGCGGCCACACGATGGACTTCCGCCGCCTAGTGGGACTGGGGGTGACACTTCTGGGTCGCGCCGGTGACTACCGCGATGGAACGCTGCATTTCGCCGAAGACCTACGGACGAACATCGAGAACGGCGACAGGAACTATCTTTCGGTGCTGGACGAAGCCGATGCCTATGCCAAGGCCCACGGGCTGGACCTGCCCGAAGAGCCGGAAGCACGCAGTCTGCTACCCCTGCCCGACTGCGTCACCAGCCCGACCCTTGCGCTGGATCTTGGGACGGAAGGCATCTCGACCGTGATCTGGGCCACGGGCTTTCAGCTGGATTTCGGCTGGATCGACCTCGACATCTTCCGCGAAGACGGTCGCCCACGCCATCAGGACGGGGTAAGCGAGGTGCCGGGGTTGTACTTCATCGGGCTGCCCTGGCTGTCCTGCCGGGGGTCTGCCTTCATCTGGGGGGCCTGGAAGGATGCCGAGCGTCTGGCGGGGCTGATCGCGGCAAACAAGTGAGGCCTGGCACCCGGATCGCCTGGCCCGGGCATTCCCATTGCATGTGGACAGCACGCCGGCTTGCGCGCTACGGCGAGCATCGAAGTCTCGCGCGAGACCTCTTGCCATGTTAGCATTCCGTCATTTGAGGACGGAGTTTGGCCATGTGGAAGTTGATGCTCGCCCCGTTTCTCGCAGCGCTTTGCGGCTGTGCGAACGTGAACTATCAGTCCACGAAAGCCGGGAAATTCGAAGGCGAGCTTGCCGTCGTCTGGCTGAAAGGTACCAAGGGAAGCGGAGACGGGACCTTCGTCTACGTTCCAACGCCAAACAGGCCGCTGACGTTCGTTCGCCCGGATGGCACCAAGATTGAACCCACGATGATCTATACCGATGGCGGCTCGGTTCCGTCGCTGGCGCGCGCGTTCAATGGACTGACGCCTTGGAATTATGGTCCGGCATATATCGTGCATGATTGGCTGTTCCGCGCCAGGCAATGCTGGACGGCTGGAAAGGAGCGTCCCGAGTATGCCGTCGTCGCCGACATGACCTTTGAAGAGTCAGCAAGGATCATTGCAGAAAGCATCAAGGCACTGCACGATTCGGGGCGCGTAAGACAAGACGATGTCAGCGGTGCAGCGGTCACTGCCGCCGTCACAAGCCCGTTCTCATATCAATACTGGACCGAGAAGAATACTTGCACCGAAGTCACTGCTGACCATCGGAGGCTGGCGCTGGAGGCGGTGGGCCGTAGTCCGGACATTGGCGACAGGTCGCGGGTCAGACTGGCCATGGCTCCCGAGGCAACCGGACCAGAGCCGACAAACGCGGTGGTCGTTGCGGTTGCCAGCTTCGATTGAGCATCAGAGGTCTTCGCCCTCAGTGCCATTCAGCGCGATGATCTCCCGCAGGATCTTGTCGATACGGGTAGCGACCTCGGGGCCAAGCCGTTTGCGGAGATCCGCGTCGAACTCCAGCGCGCGCTGACCGATTTCGGCAAAGACGGCGCGGCCTTTCGGCGTCAGTGACAGATTTTCGGCCCGCCGGTCCTGATCGCTGGTGGTGCGGATCAGAAGGCCCTCGGATTCCATCCCAGCGACAGCGCGGGAAACCTTTGTCTTCTCGATGTGACTGATCCGGCAGATGTCGCGGGCGGTCATCGCTCCAAAACGACCGAGGTTCGCCATGACGCGCCATTGCGTGCGGGTCAGGCCATAGCGGTCGCGGTAGGTCGCCTGAAAGCCACGGCTCGTCGCTTCGGCGGCCTGGTTCAGGAGGTAGGGCAGGAAGTCCTGCAGATCGAAGTCACCACCCTCTGCCATGTCAGGCCCCCGGTTTCACGCGGTCGGGGTGGGCCGCTGCGACTGCCGGCAGCGCCTCCATCCTTTCGGAAATGGCCCGGATGCGGGGGAAGCTGCCCAAGTCCACGCCCCAGCGTCGGGCGTTGTAGACCTGGGGGTGAAGGCAGAGGTCGGCGAGGCCCGGTCGGTCCCCTTGGCTGAACGGTGTGTCGCCGGTCAGCAGTGGCTCCAGCCCCTGAAAGCCAAGGGTGATGAAGTGGTGCATCCAGCCCTGCATAGTGGCCTTGCCCCCAAGGCTGACGGCATACTGGCCGACGCGAAGGTTGCAGACCGGCTGGATGTCCATCGCCACGGCCATTGCCAGCGCGCGGGCGCGGGCGCGTGCGGCGGGGTCCTTCGGGAGGAAGCCTGCAGCGCGGGTCTCGTCGAGGTATTCAAGGATCGCGAGCGATTGGGTCAGACGGATGCCGTCGATTTCCAGCACGGGAACAAGGCCCTGCGGGTTGGCCAGCAAGTGGTCGGGCGCGCGTTGGGCACCGATCGTCAGGTCTACCGGGATGGACTGATAGGCAATGCCCAGCAGGTTCAGCCCGATCCGCACCCGGTAGGCCGAGGACGAGCGCCAGTAGTCGTGCAGGATCACATCTGTCATGCGCTGGCTTTAGCCGGTTCGGAATTGCTTGTCATGTTAAGCTTGACTTGGTTGCACATGCAACTATTAATCAGGGCACCCGCAAGGAGGAGGTTTCCGATGACCCAGCATGCGCTGCCGCAAGGCATGATCCGAGCCCCCGGGGGCACGGGGTTGACCGAGGGTTACATGCCGGGCTTCGGCAACGACTTCGAGACCGAGGCCTTGCCGGGCGCCCTGCCGCAGGGGCAGAACTCGCCGCAGAAATGCGCCTATGGGCTTTATGCCGAACAGCTGTCGGGGTCCGCCTTCACCAAGCCGCATCCGGAGCGGACCTGGTGCTATCGGATCCGGCCCTCGGTGAAGCACACGACGCGGTTTCAGAAGATCGACGTTCCGTTCTGGAAATCCGCGCCGCATGTTCTGCCGGATGTAATCTCGCTGGGCCAGTACCGCTGGGACCCGGTGCCGCATGGGAACGCGCATCTGACCTGGGTCACCGGGATGCGGACGGCGACGACGGCAGGGGATGTGAACACCCAGACCGGGATGGCTGCGCACGTCTACACGGTGACGGCGTCTATGGTGGATGAGTATTTCTACTCGGCGGATGGCGAACTGCTGGTGGTGCCGCAAGAGGGCCGGTTGCGGTTCTGCACCGAGTTGGGAGTGATCGACCTGGAGCCGAAGGAGATCGCGGTGCTACCGCGGGGGCTGGCCTATCGGGTCGAAGTGCTGGAAGGCCCGGCCCGGGGGTTTGTCTGCGAGAATTACGGGGTCCCGTTCACTTTGCCCAATCGCGGGCCGATCGGGGCGAACTGCCTTGGCAATCCGCGCGACTTCAAGGTGCCTGTGGCGGCCTTCGAGGACCGGGATGCGCCGAGCCGGGTGATCCTGAAATGGTGCGGGCAATTCCACGAGACGCGGATCGGCCACTCGCCGCTGGACGTGGTCGCCTGGCATGGCAACTACGCGCCGTACAAGTATGATCTCAGGACCTATTCTCCGGTCGGGGCGATCCTGTTCGACCATCCGGACCCGTCAATCTTCACCGTGCTGACGGCACCAAGCGGGCTCGAGGGGACGGCGAATATCGACTTCGTGCTGTTTCGGGAAAGGTGGCTGGTGGCCGAGAATTCCTTCCGGCCGCCGTGGTACCACAAGAACGTCATGTCCGAACTTATGGGCAACATCTACGGCATCTATGACGCGAAGCCGAAGGGGTTCGTGCCGGGGGGCATGTCTTTGCACAACTGCATGTTGCCGCATGGGCCGGACCGGAATGCCTTTGAAGGCGCGTCGAACGCGGCGTTGAAGCCCGAGAAGCTGGAGGAGACGATGAGCTTCATGTTCGAGACCCGCTTCCCGCAGCACCTGACGGAATGGGCGGCGAAAGCGGCCCCGTTGCAGGACGATTACATCGACTGCTGGGCGAGCCTGGACAAGAAGTTCGATGGGACGCCGGGCGTGAAGTGACGGGAGCGGGGGCCAGCCCCGTCGCCAGTGGTTCTCGAACCAATGGCGCACCACTGGCGACCCCCGGGATATTTGTGGAAGAGAAAGACCAGGAATGCCGCTTCTTCGCTCATGGGTCGAAAGCGCCAATGCGCCGGGCCATCCGTTTCCTCTGAACAACCTACCTTGCGGGGTATTCTCTTTGCCCGGAGAAGAGCCGCGCTGCGGGGTGGCGATTGGCGATTTCGTGCTGAATGTGGCGGCTCTGGAAGAAGAGGGGCTGTTGGCGCTTGCGGGCGGCCCGTTCCTGGACGTGCCCTTCTGGAATGATGTGATGGAGGCCGGGCCGGAGATTTGGGCGGCTCTTCGGTCTCAGTTGACGGCGCTCCTGGTGGAGGGCTCACGTGGGCGCGCGGCTGTGGAGCCGCATCTGGTGGCACAGGAAAGGGTGACACTTCACCTGCCCTTCCTCGTCAGCGAATACACCGACTTCTACGCCGGGCGGCATCATGCCACCAATGTGGGGACGATGTTCCGGGGGGCAGAGAATGCCCTGCCGCCGAACTGGCTGCACATCCCGATCGGCTATAACGGGCGGGCGTCCTCGGTCGTGGTCTCTGGGACCCCGGTTCGGCGGCCCTGGGGGCAGGTGAAGGGCCCTGACCATGCGGTTCCAACCTTCCAGCCCTCGCGCCGGTTCGACATCGAGCTGGAGATGGGTGCGGTGGTGGGCGTGCCCTCGGAGGGGCCAGTGACGGTGGCCGAGGCGGATGCGATGATCTTCGGCTATGTCCTCTTGAACGACTGGTCGGCGCGGGACATCCAGGCCTGGGAGTACCAGCCGCTGGGGCCCTTCCAGGCCAAAGCGACGGCGACGACAATCAGCCCCTGGATCGTGACGCGCGCCGCTTTGGAGCCGTTCCGCTGCCCGACGCCGCCGCGCGAGGTGCCCCTGTTGCCGCATCTGCACGAACCGGGGCCGATGCTTTATGACATCGCGCTGGAGGTGGGCCTGACACCCGAAGGGGGCAGCGAGACCGTGATCGCGCGGACCAATTATCGTGAGATGTATTACTCCGCCGCACAGCAGCTGGCGCATCACACGACGAGCGGATGCCCGATGAACACGGGTGACCTACTAGGGTCGGGCACGATTTCCGGCCCGACGAAGGACTCGCGCGGCAGCCTCTTGGAGCTGTCCTGGGGTGGGAAGGAACCTATCGAAGTTGATGGCGGCACGCGGACCTTCATCGAGGATGGCGATACCTTGGTGTTGCGCGGGCGGTGCGTAGGTGACGGCTACACCATCGGCTTTGGCGAATGTGCTGGCCAAGTTCAGGCAGCGCTTGAAGATCCATACGCAAGGACATGAAATGACGAAAGCTTTCGCATCGCAGGGTGACCTTGCGGAGAAGAAGATCAGCTTCACCGAGATCGGCAAGGGGCTTTACGCCTTCACCGCCGAGGGCGACCCGAATTCGGGCGTCATCATCGGGGATGACAGCGTGATGGTGGTCGAGGCGCAGGCCACGCCGCGTCTGGCGCAGAAGGTCATCGACTGCATTCGGGGGGTGACGGACAAGCCGATCAGCCATGTCGTCCTGACGCACTATCACGCGGTGCGGGTGCTAGGGGCGAGCGCGTTCAAAGCGCCTCAGGTGATCATGTCCGAGACCGCGCGCAACATGGTGGCGGAACGCGGCCAGGAGGACTGGGACAGCGAGTTCCAGCGCTTTCCTCGCCTTTTTCAGGGGCATGAGTCGATCCCTGGCCTGACCTGGCCGACCACAACCTTCAACGGCAAGATGACGGTCTGGCTGGGCAAGCGTCGGGTGGATATCCGTCAGCTTGGCCGGGCGCATACGGCAGGGGATGCGGTGATCCATGTGCCGGACCAGAACGTGATGTTCACCGGCGACATCGTCGAGGCGCATTCGGCCTGCTACTGCGGCGACGGCCATTTCGCCGATTGGGGCGGGACGCTCGAAGCGATCCGTGCCTATGATCTGGACGCGATTGCTCCGGGCCGGGGCGATGCTGTGATCGGGTCCAAGGCAGTGAACGGGGCGCTGGACCGGACGAAGGACTTCGTGGAATCGACCTACAAGCCCGTCGCTCGAGTGGCGGCCCGCAACGGCACGCTCAAGGAAGCCTGGGACGCCTGCCGCGCCGAATGTGATCCGAAGTTCAAGGACTACGCGATCTACGAACATTGCCTGCCCTTCAACGTCGCCCGCGCCTACGACGAGGCGCGCGGCATCCATCATCCCCGGATCTGGACCGCCCAGCGCGATCTGGAGATGTGGGCGGCGTTGCAAGGATGAATCTTGTCTTCTCTATCGCCCTGATGATTGCGATGTTCGCCTTCGCCGCGGGTTTCGTCTTGGCGGCCTTTGTCAATATCCGGGCATCTTTCCGGACGCCGGGATACTGGGATGCACAGTTCGGCAGCCTTGCCGAGCGATTCGCCAAGCGCTCTGAAGCCGGAGAGCGGGCGCGGCGCGAGGAGAACGAAACTGCTCTTGGCCGCGTGGCGAACCGTCTCTTACAGGTCGGAACCGGTCTCGGCCTATTTCTGGCAATAACCTTCGGCCTTCTCCGCCTGATCGGAGTTCCTATCCATGCCATATGACTATCGCCCCTTCCCCTATGTCGTTCCTCCCGGCCTGACCGCGCCAGAGCCGCGCCACAAGGTCGTCATCGTCGGGGCTGGTCCGATCGGGTTGGCGCTGGCCATCGACCTTGCGCAATACGGTGTCCCGTCCGTGGTGCTGGACGACAACAACGTCGTCTCGGTCGGCAGCCGTGCGATCTGCTGGTCGAAGCGGTCGCTGGAGATCCTCGACCGGCTGGGGGTGGGGCAGCGGTGCGTCGAGAAGGGCGTGATCTGGAAGGTGGGCCGGACGCTGCACCGCGAGGACGAGGTCTGGACCTTCGACCTGCAGCCTGATCCCGGCCACAAGATGCCAGCCTTCGTGAACCTGCAGCAGTATTACGTGGAGGAGTATCTGGTCGCGCGGGCGATGGAGTTTCCCGGGCTGATCGACTTGCGCTGGAAGAACAAGGTCACGGCGCTGGAGACCGGAGCGCATGTGGCGGTGACGGTGGAGACGCCGGATGGGACCTATCGGCTGGAGGCGGACCGTCTGATTGCCTGCGACGGGGCGCGGAGTGAAATCCGGGGGATGCTGGGGCTCGATTTCGACGGCGAGTTGTTCGAGGAGCGGTTTCTCATCGCCGACATCGAGATGACCGGGGATTTCCCCAGTGAGCGGCGGTTCTGGTTCGAACCACCCTTTCATGCCGGGCAATCGGCGCTTTTGCACAAGCAACCGGACAACATCTACCGGATCGACCTGCAATTGGGCTGGGACGCCGACCCCGAGGCCGAGCGGCAGCCGGAAAAGGTGATCCCGCGGATCGAGAAGGCGGTCGGGCACAAGGATTTCAGGTTGGACTGGGTGTCGGTCTATACCTTCCAGTGCCGACGGCTGGCGCAGTTCGTGCATGGGCCAGTGATCTTCTGCGGCGATTCGGCCCATATCGTCAGCCCCTTTGGGGCGCGCGGGGGGAATGGCGGGTTGCAGGATGTCGATGCGCTGGGGTGGCGGCTGGCCAAGGTTGCACAGGGCGCGGACCCGGCAATCCTGAACGCCTATGACCGGGAGCGGCAGCATGGGGCGGACGAGAATCTGCTGAACTCCTCGCGCACGACGCGGTTCATGTCTCCGGCACCGGGGGCGGAGCGGATGTTTCGTGATGCAGTGCTGGCACTGGCGGGGAAAGCGAGTTTTGCGCGGCCTCTGGTGAACTCGGGGCGGTTGTCGCGGCCTTGCGTCTATCCGTTGGCCGGGCCGGACGACCCTGCCCTGCCCTATGAGGCGCGCCCCGGTGCTGTGGCGCCGGATGCGCCTTTAGGCAACGGTTGGCTGATCGACCGGATGGGGCGCCAAGCCGTGCTGCTTGCCATTGGTCAGCCTGCACCCGCGGTGCCGATCGAGGTGATCGAACTGGCGGTGACGCCAGAACTGCAGGCGCGGTATCTCGGCAGCACCGACAAGGCGCTGTACCTGATCCGCCCGGACCAGATCGTCGCGGCCCGCTGGACCAGCGACACGCCAGAGGCCTTTGACGCAGCCTTGGCTGACATCTGGAGGGATGCATGAGCCTGATCACCACGCCGAACCTGCGCGATCCGGACGCGGCTTATGCAGCCCTTCTGGCCGCGCACAAGGGTCTTAGCGAGGCGGAGAGCAATGCGCTGAACGCCCGACTGGTGCTGATCCTGATGAACCATCTGGGCGACGGTCCGACCTTTGCCGAGGCGGTGAAACTGGCGCGCGACGCCAGGTAGGGCGGGCGATCCGCCCACCTTCCCTACGAGGCCTTAAGCACGCCGCGATCGATCTGGTCCTGCTCGATCGATTCGAAGAGCGCCCGAAAGTTACCCTCGCCGAAGCCGTCGTCGCCTTTGCGCTGGATGAACTCGAAGAAGATCGGGCCTATCACGGTCTTGGAGAAGATCTGCAACAGAATGCGCGTCTCGCCGCCGTTCAGCACGCCCTCGCCGTCGATCAGGATGCCGTGCTTGGCGAGCCGTTCAATGGGTTCTTCGTGGCCCACTACGCGGGTTTTGGATAACTCGTAATAGGCCATCGGCGGCTTGGGCATGAACTTCAGCCCAGCCTCAGCAATCGTATCGGTGGCAGTGTAGAGGTCGTCGGTCCCGACTGCGATGTGCTGGATGCCCTCACCCTTGTAGCGCTTGAGGTATTCGACGATCTGCCCCGTCTCACCACGATCCTCGTTCACCGGAATGCGGATGCGGCCACAGGGGCTAGTCAGCGCACGGGAATGAAGGCCGGAGAATTTGCCCTCGATGTCGAAGAACCGGATCTGGCGGAAGTTGAAGAGCCGTTGGTAGAAGTCGAACCAGATGTCCATGCGGCCGCGATGGACGTTGTGGGTGAGGTGGTCCAGGTAGTGGAACCCCACGCCCGCCGGTTTCGGAGCGGCGACCCAGTCAAAGTCCGCGTCATAGGGGTTCGTGTCGCCGTAGCGGTCGGTGAAATAGATCAGCGAGCCGCCGATGCCCTTGATCGCGGGCAGGTCGAGCGTCTTTTCCGGCCCCTCGAAGGGCTCGGCCCCAAGGCTGACAGCATGGGCGAAGGCATGGGCGGCATCGACCACCCGCCAGCCCATCGACGGGGCGCAGGGGCCGTGTTCCTCGACGAACTTGCGGGCGTGGCTGCCGGGTTCGTCGTTCAGGATGTAGGTGATGTCGCCTTGCTGCCAAAGCTCGATGGCCTTGGTCTTGTGCTTTGCAGTCAGCGCGTAGCCCATGCGGGTGAAGAGGGCCCGCAGCTCATCGGGGTTCGGGTGCGCGAATTCCACGAACTCGAAGCCGTCGGTCCCGGCGGGGTTCTCGGCCGAGATCACTGCGCGCGGGGCGCTGTGCGGAAAGGGGCCCATCGTCATGTCCTCCGGAAAAGCTTCATCCTGATCAAGATGACATGCCCCTTCCGATATGGGCGCGCATTGTTTGGCTTGATTTTCACAAATCATGCGCGCCTTCATTACAGATGAAGCCTTCTACGCGAGAAAGACGCATGATCGATGAAATCGATTCCCGCCTGCTGGCCGCAGTGCAGGCCAATGCCCAGATCACCGCGCAGGAGCTGGGCGAGCTTCTGAACCTGTCCGCAAGCCAGGCGGCCCGCCGCCGCGCGAAGCTTGAGGCCGACGGGCTTATCACCGGCTATGCCGCGCGCCTGTCGCCGGCAAAGCTTGGCCTGACGGTGCAGGCCTTTGTCCAGGTGCAGATGGCCGCGCACTCGCCCGAGACCGCGCAAGGGTTCCTGCGCCTGATCGCCACCCTTCCCGAGGTCGTGGCCTGCTGGACCCTGACCGGTGAGGCGGACTATCTGCTGCGGGTCTGGTGCGCGGATCTTCCAGCGCTGAACACTCTGATCCACCATCGCCTTTTGCCAAACCCCGCCGTGGCGCGCGTGCAAAGCCAGATCGTGATGGACCAGCCAAAGCCCGACGCGGGGCTTCCGGTCTAGACCACGGCCCCCGGAAGGCAGCGCAGTAGCACTGCGCGAATCATCCTTTCGCGCTCCTCAGGCGATTTTCCCTGCAGGGTCCGTAGTTTTTGTCCGGCGGAAAGGTCGGCGATGCCGTGGCTGGTGGCCCAGAGCGCAATCACATCCGCCTCGCCGCCACCGAGGACCGTGACCAGTTCGACGAGGTGCTGATAGGCCCGGTTCGCGGCCGTAATCAGCTCTGCCGAGGAGAAATTCGGTCGGGCTGACGAGAAGATCAGCCGAAAAAGGGCCGGACGGGCCAGCGCAAATTCGAGGTAACCGAGGCCCGCACGGACCGCCCTGTCGCGGTCATCCACCGCGCCCACCTCGCGGGCATCAAGCCTGGCCTGGAACTGCGTGAAACCTTCTGCGGCCAGCGCAGTCAGAAGCCCGCCCGTGTCGCCGAAGTGATGCGCCGGCGCGGCGTGGCTGACCCCGGCCCGTTTGGCGACGGATCGCAGCGAGAATCCCTCGACCCCCTTTTCTGTCAGCTCCTCCTCCGCCGCCGCCAGAAGCGCCGCCCGAAGATCGCCGTGGTGATAGGGTTTTTCTGCCATGCCGAAGGATTAACCGCCCATCTTTCCATCGTAAAGATTTTTCTTGACGAGGCGACCCTTCGTCCCATAATCCTGACAGTGTAAAGATATGAGGCCACGATGACCCCCGATCAGCTCTTCCAACTCGCCAATCCGCTGGCCCTGCTGGGCTGGCTGGTTCTTCTGGCATCCCCGCTCGCCCCCCGAGCGGCGCAGGCGATCTCGGCCGCCGCGATCCCGCTTCTTCTGGCCCTGGCCTATACCGGCCTGGTCCTCGCCTTCTGGTGGGAGGCACCGGGAGGCTTCGGCTCGTTGCCCGAAGTGCAGGCGCTGTTCACCCACCCCCAGATCGCGCTGGCGGGCTGGGTGCATTACCTGGCCTTTGACCTTTTCGTGGGCGCCTGGGAGGTTCGCACCGCCCGGGCCGAGGGCATCCCGCACTGGGCGGTGATCCCCTGCCTGATCCTGACCTTCCTTTTCGGTCCCGCGGGCCTTCTGGCCTTCGCGGTCCTGCGTTTCACTCTTGTCCGAAAGGTTCTGCCATGACCGCCGCACTTTCCGCCCCGCGCTTGGCCGCGCTATCCCTTCCCAACCCGCAACTTGCACGTCTGACACTGTTCATCTCGCTCGCCGCCTTGCCGCTGACGGCGGCTTACGGGCTGGATGACCGCCTGTTCCAGGGCGATAATGTCTGGCTCAAGCCGTTGAAATTCCATCTGGCCCTGGTGGTCTATACCGGCTCTCTGGTGCTTTACGCGATGCTTCTGCCCGAGGGCACGTTCTCCAGTCGGCGCTGGCGGGTCTACATCGGCGTGGTCACCGCCTGCATCCTGGCCGAGCTTGCCTGGATTGGCGGCGCTGCAGCGCTTGGCACGGCGTCACACTTCAACCAGGTCGGGATCTGGGGCGTGATCTACCCTTTGATGGGCGCGGCGGCGGTAACCTTGACCTCGCTTTCGCTGACGATGGGGCTGGTTTTCTGGCGGTACCGGAGCGACCCGCTGATGCTGTCGGTCGCTGTCGGGCTGATCCTGACATTTCTGCTGACCGTTCCGATTGCCAGTACCATGTCCTCGGGCACCGGGCACCTTGTAGGCACACCGGTCACCGGAGCGCGGTTTCCGCTGATGGGTTGGTCGATGGAGGTTGGCGACCTGCGCCTGCCGCATTTCCTGGCCACCCATGCGATGCACTTTGTACCGCTGGCAGGTCTGACTGGCAGCCGTGGGGCGGTCTGGGGCGCGGCGGCGGGGTTCACCGCGCTGACACTGTGGTGTTTTGCCCGCGCGCTGATGGGCCTGCCGCCCTTCTGACGCTTCCCCTTCCGCGCAGGGTTCGCTAGAACCCGCGCGGACAAGGGGATTGCTCATGCCGATGGAAAAGACCTTCAACGCCGCCGAGGCCGAAGCCCGGATTTCGAAGACCTGGCTTGACGCCAAGGCTTTCAAGGCGGGGGCGAATGCCAAGCCCGG
>JBKDYO010000103.1:0-31417 GCA_046305855.1 Paracoccaceae bacterium | reverse complement strand
GTCTGTGCCGGGGCCGAGGCGGCCGAGAAGGTGCTTGCGCAGGAAAACCCGGACCTTCTGATCGTCGACATCAACCTTTCGGGCAAGGACGGGCTTGAAATCACGCGCGAACAGCGCGCGCGGTCCGAGATAGGTATCATCCTGCTTTCGGGGCGTACCGACGACGTGGACCGGATCGTCGGGCTGGAGCTTGGGGCCGACGACTACGTCTGCAAGCCGTTCAACCGGCGCGAGCTTCTGGCTCGGGTGAAAAACCTCCTTCGGCGCACGGCGGCGATGCGGCAGTTGACGCGTCGGGTTGTACATTTTGCGGGGTTCACTTTCGACACCGCCGCGCGACATGTTTCGAGCGCAGATGGCGTGGGCCTACAGTTGACCCGGGCGGAGTACGAGCTTTTGCGGACCTTCGTCCTGAATCCCGGGATCGTGCTTTCGCGCGACCGGCTTCTGGCCAGCATCACACACCGGCACGGCGATTCGGGGTCACGGACCGTGGATGTCATGGTCAAGCGCCTACGGGCAAAGTTCGGCGACGACTCAAAGCAGCCGCGTATCTTCGGCACTTCGCATGGCGAGGGGTACGTCTTTACTGCGCCGCTGTCCTAACGCCAGCTAGGTCCTCGAGTGCCTGAAGCGAACGAGTCAGGTCCCGCTCTGCCGCAATTGTCGCCGCCAGAAGCGGTCCGACGGCTTCGGGTCCAGGGGTGGCATCGCGGCGCGACAGGTCGCCCAAAATCTCCGCGAGTTCGGGCAGCGCAAAGTTCCCGACCGCGCCTTTCAACTGATGCGCCCTGCGTTCAACCTCGCCCAGCGCGCCAGATTGTAGCGCCTCGGCCAGCGCCTCCACCTCCGGCCTCAGCCGGTCGAGCATCATGCTAACGACGTCCCTCGAGGCCATGGGGCCAAGGTCTGCCAGCGTCTCGCGCACTGAAGGCGTAATTCCAGTACCGCACAGCCGTTCCAACGCGGCAGCCAGGGCCTCGGGCGTCAGCGGCTTGGCGACCACTTCGTCCATCCCTGCGGAGCGGCAGGCTGCTATGTCCTTTGGCTGGGCATGGGCCGAAACACCAATCACAGGCAGTCGGTCCAGTCCCGGCAAGGTGCGCAACCGCCGCGTTGTCTCGATGCCGGAAATTCCGGGCAGGTTCACGTCCATCAGCACAGCATCGAACCCGTCGGCCACCAGCAAGTCCAGCGCCGCCTCGCCGGTCGAGACGATGACCGTCCGATGGCCCACTGCCTGCAGATAGCCAAGCGCAACCTCCTGGTTGACCGGGTGATCCTCGACGATCAGCACGTGCAGGGGCGGCAGGTCCGGAATGGGGTCTTGTCGCGGCACAGTGACGGCCGAGCCCCGCCCAAAGGGCAGGTGCAGTGTGAAGGTCGCCCCCTGCTCTCGCTGGCTATCGACGGTAAGGACGCCACCCATAAGTCCCGCCAGGCGTCGCGAAATCGTCAGCCCCAGCCCAGTTCCCCCATGTATCCGGGCGGTTTGGGGGTCCTCTTGTTGGAAGGCATCGAAGATCCGCTCCAAGGCGTCCGGAGCGATGCCACGACCCGTGTCGGTGACTGTGAAGCTCAGGCGCAAAGGATCGGCCTCGGGTGGACCCTGCAGCGCCACCGCGATCCGCACTTCGCCGACATCCGTGAATTTGACCGCGTTCGACACCAGATTGAACAGGATCTGCCGCAACTTGCCCATGTCGCCGCGCAAGTGGGGCAGCTCGGCGGCTGGCAGCTCGGTCACCAGTCGCAAACCCTTCTCTTCGGCCATTGGCGCCATCAGCAGGGAAATATCGCCCAGCGCCTCGCCCAGATCGAAATCCACGATCTCATCGGCTGTCTGGCCCTGCTCTAGTTTGGAATAGTCGAGGATGCTGTTCAGAAGACCCATGAGACCCTTGCCCGAAGCCAGCGCCGCGTCCAGCCGTGCCACCTGCTCGCGCGTCAGCCCGTCGCGGGGCAAGTTACGTAGCATGCCCAACACCCCGTTCATCGGGGTCCGGATCTCGTGGCTCATCATTGCGAGGAATTCCGACTTCGCCCGGTCCGCGGCCTCGGCACGGTCGCGAGCGGCGTCATGCGCTGCCACCTCGCCGCGCAACGCCTCAGTCTGTTCGTCCACCAGCTCCTGCAATTCGCTCCGGTGCCGGCGGAGTTCCTCCAGATGCCGCTCACGCTCGGCGGCCAACTCGCGATTGGCGATGGCGTGCTGGCGAAACACCTCTACCGCCGCCTCCATCTGGGCGATCTCGTCGCTGCCGCTTGGCAGGATCCTGTCGCCCGGCCGACCCTCTGCCAAACCGGTCATCCGCGCAGACAGCGCGTCGAGCCGGTGGATCAGGTTGCCGCGGACATAGAACCACAGAACGCCAAACGACAGGACCATCGCCAGCATCGCCGAGACGGCATAAAGCCGCTGCGTCGCCAGGATCGCTTGTTGCGCCGACTGTCCGGCTGTCACGGCATTGGCCTCGATCCGGTCGGCAAGAGCCGCCGCCCCCGTCTCCAGCTCCAGCGCCGCGTGGCGAAGTTCGGTCTCTGCTTCGGCGATCTGGTCAGTCACAGTCAGCACCTGACCCGAAGTCTCGAACAGCGCTGCCGTCTCGGGCGGCAATGCCGGGGCGGCCCCGATCACCCGCAGCAGAACCCGCACCCGCTCGGCGCGCCTTGGGTCTTGTACCGACTCCAGCCGCCGCGAAATTACCCGCACTCGAGCCGAGAGCTCGTCGCGCAGGGATTGCAAAGCCCCTTCCGACTGCACCCCCGCCACCCGGTTCAGCAGCAGCCCAACTTCAGAGGCGTGGGACCGCAGCTCGAACATCAGCCCCATCTGGAAGAGATCGACCTCGATCAGCTTGTCCAGCGTATCAAGCCGCGTTTCCGGGTCCGAGGCATCAGTACCGTCCATGCCATAAAGGCTTGAAATCACTGCAGAAGCGCCCATTTCTGCGTTCGCCACCAGTGTATCAGCGATCTCGGTCAGTTCCACCGCCGCTGCAAGGCCCGCGCGCAGCTGTTGATCTCGCCGGGCAATGAGGCTGATCCTCTTGCGTACGAGATGGTCAATCGCAGTCAGTGCCTGCCGCAACCCCGCTTCGGCCGCCAGCGCATTGTCCAGCGCGTCGTCCGGCAGTCCCTTCTGCCGCAGAAGACGCGCCCGCAGCGCATTGGCCTGGTCAAACAGGAAGGCTGCCCGTTCGGCCCGCTGCGCCTCGTCGGTCACTGCCGCCAATTCCGGTGCTACCGCGACCACCCGGCTTGTCTCCTCGGCCACGCCCCTTACTTCGGAGATCGCCGGTATTGCCTCGGTGACGACACGTGACTGGTTCGCCGCCACGTCCTTCAACTCGAACCAGCCCAGAACACCTGTAGCAACAGGAAAGCCCGCAATCAGAACGATTGCCAGCAGAAGCCTTCCGCCAAGACTCGACTTGATGCCGAAGTTCCGCAACTCTCGCCCCCGGGTACAAGGTGATGCCAGCCTAACACCGAATTCGCACTTGAGGAGAGATGATGCGCAGGGCCTTGTATGCGGTCTTCATGATGGCAGGCCTTGCAGGGCCTTCGCATGCCGAGGTCTGGCAGCTTGAAGCACGTGCCGTCCCCTTCGACGATGCCAGCGCCTCGGTGCCAGTAACCTACATCGCCTTCGATCACGCCAGCCGACCCTGGAGGTTCTGTGTGCTTTACCCGCACCTCAAGGACGCCTACTGGCTATCGGTCAACTACGGCATGGTCGAGGAAGCCCGCCGTCTGGGCGTCGCCTTCGATGTGTTCGAGGCCGGGGGCTATCCCAACCTTTCTCGCCAGATCGACCAGCTGAAGGGCTGCGCCAGCGAGGAGTTCGACGCCGTCATTCTCGGCACGGTGTCCTATGCTGGTTTAACTGCAGAGGTGGAACGGATCGCACGGCTCAAGCCGGTGATCGCCGCCGTGAACGACATCGACGACAGTGGCATCACGGCCAAGGCCAGCGTCCCCTGGACAGATATGGGTGCCGCCGCGGGACGGTTCCTCGCCGAGCGTCACCCAAAGGGCAGCCCGCCGGTCAGCGTGGCCTGGTTCCCCGGTCCGAGTGGCGCGGGTTGGGTTACCTTCGTCGAGGCCGGTTTTCGCGCGGCACTCGCAGACAGTTCCGCCCAGATCGTGATGACCCGTTTTGGCGACACCGGGACCGAAGAGCAGGTGCTTCTGGTCGAAGAGGTGCTCGAAGCCATGCCGGAGGTCGAATACCTGGTTGGCAGCGGTCCAATGGCCGAAGCTGCAGTCCCGATCCTGCGCGCCCGGGGCCTGGAAGGTGAAGTCGAAGTGGTCTCGACCTATCTCAGCCATGCCGTCTACCGGGGCGTGGTCCGCGGCCGGATACTGGCCGCGCCGACCGATTCACCTGTACTGCAGGGTCGGCTCTCTATCGAGATGGCCGTCCGCGCGCTGGAAGGTCGCCTGACCACCCGCCACGCCGGTCCACCTGTCTGGACTGTCACCTCTGCAACCGCCGGGGTCGAGGTAATCGAAGGCTCGCTTGCGCCGGCAAGCTTCGTGCCTGTCTTTTCTCTGGAAGCAGTTCTTTTGCCCGACCCAAGCCCATAGTGGGAAACCAACTTTGCCCCGTTGGCGGATAAGGCCTTCGCTAGGTGCAGTCGGGGAATTGCGAACGAGCCTCTGTTACTCCAGCCCCCACCTTTCATTCAGCCAACTATAAGGCTACGCCGCACGACGTGGGCGGCGAAGCAGGCAACATTGTGGGCGTTGCGGTTCTAGGGGAGACGCCCCGAAAGAGAAGAGTTTTGCGCTGAGGCAAGTTTCTGCACCGCTCAGATGAGGCAGAACCAATGCTTGACCCATCCTCTTGTTCGGAATGGTAGGCGCGAGTTCTCGGTCTTGCTGAAGAACTGGCGTGCCATCTGACAATCATCCCCGAGGACGAAGTCCTTCAGGGCAGCCCCGTACGGCGCCTATCGTTCGGTCACAACTGTCCAAGTTGAGCCATGCCGGATCATCGATTTCTTGAGGAGGCTTGGCACTGTCCTGCCCGGCTGCATGCCGGTCCCTCGGACCATACCCATCGGGCTATAGGAAACCAGACCATGCAGCCGGTATTCTCCTCTGGATCGGGTCGTAGATCGTTCGGTCGGGCATCTAGGCCTTGACATCCGGTACGTACCCGAAATGATGATTCAATCGATCCAGGAGGAACCAATGTCCGGAATCACACTCGAACGAGTGTCGAAAAAGTTCGGCCAGGTCGAAGTCATACGCGACCTCAGCCTTGTGATCGAACCAGGTGAGTTCGCGGTCTTTCTGGGTCCATCGGGGTCCGGCAAAACCACGTTGCTAAGAATGATTGCTGGTCTGGAGAGCATTGACAGCGGTTGGCTGACCATCGGCGGCGTCCGGTCCGAGGGGCTGGCCCCAGGCCAGCGCAACCTTGCAATGGTGTTCCAGAACTACGCGCTCTATCCGCACATGACCGTAGCCGAGAACATGGCCTTCGGGCTGAAGAACATCGGCCTTCCCCCCGAGCAGATCGGTGCCCGGGTGACCGAAGCCGCGCGGATGCTTGAAATGGAGAAGCTTCTCGCACGTCGGCCGGCGGAACTGTCCGGTGGGCAGCGCCAGCGTGTCGCCATCGGACGGGCCATCGTGAAAGAGCCAAAGGCGTTCCTTTTCGACGAACCTCTTTCCAACCTGGATGCTGCCTTGCGGGTCAGAACCCGGGTCGAACTGGCGGAACTGCACCAGCGGCTGGGTTCGACAATGATCTACGTCACCCACGACCAGACCGAAGCGATGACGCTGGCGGACCGGATCGTGATCCTGAACAACTGCCAGATCGAGCAGGTCGGTACGCCGATGGAGGTCTACTCCCGCCCGGCTTCGCGTTTCGTGGCAAGCTTCATCGGCTCGCCCGCGATGAACCTTCTGCCGGTCACGTTGAGCGGCTCTGGCGACCGCCCGGCAGCGCGACTGGGGGACGGGGCGGTAGTGCCGCTTCCCGCCCAGCCCAAGGGCGAGGGGCCGTGGGAGTTGGGCATCCGGCCCGAGGCGCTTACCGTGGTGGCCGAGGGGATGACCAAAGCGACGGCCACCGTGGTGGAAAGGCTCGGCGACCGGACGTTGGTCTATGCGAAGCTTTCGAACGGCACCCAGGTCATCGCGCAGGACGGCGGAAAGTCGCAAGTCAAGGCAGGTGACAGCATCAGCGTCAGCTTCGACACCGCAGAGCTTCATCTGTTCGACGGACAGGGGCGGGCGGTTCTGGTCTGACTTCCGGACCACGGGAAACGGGAATTTTCGAAAACCCAGTCTCGGAGCCTTCAGAGGCTCCGGTCCGATTTCTTTGAAAGAATGGACGATGGTGATTAGCCCTTGATCCCTGCCGACAGGGTGATCGCCTCGGTCACCTTGCGCTGGAAAAGGAGATAGGCCAGCGCCACAGGGAGGCCGGCCAGAACAGCGGCGGCCAGTTGCCGGGCGTAGTAGACCCCGAAGGCGTCATTGACCTGGGTGATGCCCACAGGGACCGTCATCATCTCGGTCTTCGTTACCGACAGGAAGGGCCAAAGGAAGGCGTTCCAGGTCCAGATGAAGGTGACGATGGACAGCGCAGTGGTCACCCCCCAGTTCATCGGCAGGTAGACCTTGAAGAGGATGCGGAACTCGCCCGCATTATCCATCACCGCGGCCTCGCGGAAGTCCTTGGGGACCTGATCGAAGAACTGCTTGTAGACGATGATGATCACCGGATGGATCAGCTGCGGCAGCATGATTCCGGCCCAGGTGTTGATGAGGCCAAGCTGCGAAATCAGGACAAAGTGGTTGATAATCAAGGCCTGGGTCGGGACCATGAAGCTGGCAAGGATCAGCCACCAGAGCGCCTTGCGACCAGGAAAGCTTAGCTGAGACAGCGCATAGCCGCAGAGCATTGAGGTCACGATGGTGATCACAGTCACCCCCAAGGCGACAGCGATGGAGTTGATGTACCAGGTCACGATCTGAGTGTCATAGATCGCCGTGTAATAGTGGCTGAAGGTCAGATTCTCGGGCCAGAGCTCGATATAGGGACGGACGACCTCGTCCTCGGGCTTCAGCGAGGAGATGACGCCCCAATACAACGGGAAGGCCCAGATCAGGGCCAGGAGGATGGTCAGGACAGTGATCACCCCGCCCCAGAAGTTCATGCGTTGAAGACCGGAAGTCGTCATTTGCGCCCTCCCGCCAGCCGGAGAAGCTGGAATTGCAGGACCGAGACGACGACGACCAGCACGAAAAGCGTCACGGCCACGGCGGCCGCGCGTCCGCCCTGGTCTTGCTGGAAGGCACGCTGGAAGACGTAGTAGACGAGGACCATGTTGTCGTTCGGCCGACCCCCTTGCGAGAAGAGGTAAACCTGGTCGAAGATCTTTAGCTGCGCGATCAGCTGGATGGTGAAGACAAGGCTGGTCACGGGCCAGAGGAGCGGCCAGGTGATCCGGCGGAAGGTCGTCCAGCGGCCGGCATTGTCTAGTGCGGCTGCCTCGTAGATCTCGACCGGAATGGCGCGGAGGCCTGCGAGGAAAAGAAGGATCGAGAAACCGGCGGTCCACCATATGGTGACGACGCCAACCGCGGGCATGAACCATTCGCGGGTCTTCATGACTGGGATGCGGTCAAGGCCGAAGAGGTCCAGGATATGCATCAGAATGCCGAACTGGAAGTTCAGCACCCAGTCCCAGATCAGGTAGACAACTGAAACGGGCAGGATGTAGGGCAAGAAGAAAAGCGCGAGTATCGCCGCCTGCAGACGGCCTTTCAGCCGCGAAACTCCAAGCGAGATCAGCAGGGCCACGATCGTTCCGGGTAAGACAGTCAGAAGAACGAAGTAGGCGGTGTTCCAGGCCGCGGTGCGGAAGCGCGGGTCGTTGTCGAGGCGGGCATAGTTGTCAAGGCCGACCCAGTCGCCCGAGCCGATCAAGCGCGCGTCAGTGAATGAGATGCCGAACATCTGGATCGTCGGCCAGACAAAGACCAGCAGGTAGATCGCAAGAAAAGGCGCCACCAGAATGGCGGCGACGAAGGCATCCTTGCGGCGATTGGTCAGCATGACAGGGGTCCCCGAATGCTCCGGGCCGCCCAGGAAGCTGGGGCGGCCCGGTCCGTTTTCAGGTCAGAGAGCGTTCAGCTCTTCCTTGATCGACTCAACAGCTTCTGCAGGGTCCATCTCGCCGTTCAGGGTCGGAACGAAGTAGGTCGACATCACGTCAAAGATCGGCCCGGCCACGCCGGCCATCGGCGACTTGGGGTCGAAGATCATGTTCGCCGTCAGCGAAGAATAGGTCGCGTTCGGCTCCATCGCCTTGTACTCGGCCGATTCCGTCACCGGACCGTAGGCCGGGATGTGACCGGCGGTGGCCCAGAAGAGCGAGTTCTTCTCGATCCACGAGATCGCTGTCAGCACCGCTGCGCGCTTCTCGGGGGTCATTTCCTTGCCCTGGTTCGCGGGGATCGCGAAGGAGTGGCTGTCGGCATAGGTCGCCGGCTTGTCGAAGATCACCGGCAGTTCCACGGCACCCCAGTTGAAGAGTTTTCCCTGCGCGTTGAGGTCAGTCATCGTCGGCACTTCCCAGACGCCGTTGATCATCATCGCCGCCTCGCCGGAGGTGAAGAGGGCAACGGTCGCCGGGTAGTCGGTGTAGGTCGACTGGAGACCCGCGCTGGTCCACTCCGCCAGTACGCCAAGCGCGTTCGCAAGCTTGTCACCGTTGTCGCCGGCCAGGAATTCGCCGTCGGTCATCAACTCGCCGTTCTGCTGGCCCACGAGCGAGTAAATGGTGCGGAACATGAAGTTGCCGTCGGCAGTGACGGAGCCGAGCGGGAATTTGACGCCGCTGTCCTTCAGGGCCTGCAGCGTGGCGGTAAAGCCCTCGCGGCTGTCGAGGCCCTTGGGCTTGCCGTTTTCATCCAGCATCCCGGCTTTTTCCAGAAGGTCCTTGTTGTAGTAGAGGACGATCGGGTGGGTATCGAGCGGCACCGCATACTGCTTGCCGTCGATCGTTACAGCGTCCCAAGTCGCGGACGCAAAGTCCGCCTGACCAAGACCCATCGCAGTCCAGTCATCCGCGGTGATTTCCTGCAGCACGCCCTGCTCCACTGCCAACGGGATTCGGCTAGCGTGGTAGGTCATGATATCTGGCGCCTCTCCCACGGCGGCGGAGGTCTGGACCTTGGCGTAGAATGGGGTGCCCCATTCCAGCGTGGTCGCGTCGATTTTGACTTGGCCGGCATGAGCGGCGTTGAAGTCCTCGATGAGTTTCTTCATCCGGACGCCGTCGCCGCCACCCAGGAAGTCCCACCAGACAACGGTCTCTTCCGCCTTCGCTACCCCGGCAAAGCCAATGGTGGCGATGATGGCGGCCTTCAGCATTCCACTTATGGTCATCTTTTCCTCCCTCATGGCGGCGTGGTTCGCCGCGTCTCCTGGGAAAAGCGTATCGCCTTTCCCGATTCGTTCAATAAAAACCTGATACGTATCCGAAAGTCGGATACTAAAGCCCAACCCGGATCATCGAGTAGGAATGTGGCTGCAGGGTCAGTTTCACCCCCTTGCCCTCAAGCTTTGCCCCAGTGCCTTTCTGTGGGGCCACGTTGTCAGGCTTGGCTTTCGAGTTCCGCGCTTCAAGGTCAGCATGCTTGATCAGCGTGTGTTCGACGGACTTCCCGGCAAAACCATCCAGCGCAAGGTCGACCTCCATCGTCTCGGAGCCCGAGCGGTTGATGGCGAAGAAGGTCAGCATGCCCGCGTCGTCGTTTCGGACCCCCGCAATGTCCAGCCAAGGGACCCCGGCCGCGGCATCTGCATTGTAGCTCGGAACCTCGACTGCCAGCTCCATTGCCGTGCCGCGCCCGTGCTTGGACGCGAACAGGAACGGCCAGTAGATCGTTTGCCGCCACGCCGCCCCGCCGGGTTCGGTCATGATCGGGGCGATCACGTTCACAAGCTGGGCGATGCAGGCGATCTTCACCACATCGGCGCGGCGGATGAAGGTGTTCAAGATGCAGCCGACCTGCAGCACATCCTCGAAATTGTACTGGTCCTCAAGCAGGACCGGAGCTTCCGGCCAGTCCCAGGTCCGCATCCGCTCGGTATCGGCCTTGCGTTCATGGTACCAGACGTTCCATTCGTCGAACGAGATGGTGACCTGGCGCTTCGAGCGTTTCTTCGCCTTCACATAGTCGATGATCCCTGCCACCGTGCCGATGTAGGTGTCTAGCTTCATCGGCAAAGCGAGGAATTCGTTGGAGTTCTTCTCGTAGTTCTCGAAATACATGTGCAGGCTGATGTGGTCGACCTGGTCGTAAGTTTCCTCCAGGACGGTCGCTTCCCATTGCGGGTAGGTTGGCATGTTGGAGTGACTTGACCCGCAGACCACCAGTTCCAGTGTCGGGTCCAGTCCCCGCAGCGCTTTCGCCGTTTCGTTCGCCAGATGCCCGTATTCGCCTGCCGTCTTGTGGCCAACTTGCCAAGGCCCGTCCATTTCGTTCCCCAGGCACCAGAGGCGGCAATTCCACGGCTCCTTGCGGCCGTTCTTCGCCCGCAGGTCCGACCAGTAGGTCCCGCCCTTGTGGTTCACGTATTCGACGAAGGCACGCGCCTCATCCAGCCCTCGCGAGCCGAGATTGACCGCCAGCATCATTTCGGTGTTGGCCTTTTCGGCCCAGTCGGCGAATTCGTGAATGCCGACATGGTTGGTCTCGGTCGTGCGCCAGGCGAGGTCTAGACGCTTCGGGCGGCTTTCTTTCGGGCCGATCCCGTCTTCCCAGTTGTACGCCGAAACAAAGTTGCCGCCCGGATACCGGCAAATCGGAGTGTCCAGCGCCCGCACCAGATCCAGCACATCGCCGCGCATTCCTGATGCATCGGCCGTGGGATGACCGGGCTCATAGATGCCGGTATAGACCGCCCGGCCAAGGTGTTCGAGGAACGACCCGTAGAGCCGCTTGTCGATATCGGCAATCGTATAAGCCGAATGTGCCGTGACCTTCGCCTTCATCGCACCCTCCCTCCGGCCTATGCGAATCCGCAATTCCGGTTCATACCAGATTTTCCGGTATAGTCAGCCTCAAGCTGCCCAGAGGTCAAGCGAAAAGGTTAGGCGCGGATCAGCCGAAGGGTGATGTCCTGATCGTGGTTGCCGAAACCCCGACCAAAGATGTTGATCCCGCCGGGGTGACGCGCGTCGTCCTTGACCCCGATCCGCACGCGGACGGACCTGTGATCGTTCAGTTCCAGATCCCCAAGCGAGCAATCGGATACCCGGGCCCCGTCGCGGAACGTCCCACTTCCCGTCACTTGCCAGCGCTTCAGATCGCCATATTGCGAACCGGCCAGTTTCCACCAGTCAGGGGTGTACTTACCGCGCTTGTCACCGAAATCCCCTGGGGACGTCCAAGTGTCGATCTCACGCCCGTTGATCGCAATGGTGATGTCCGACGGCCAGTCTTTCGACGTGCCCGGCACCTCGGAAGACAACTCCATTGCCAATTCAAGGGATTCCACAGTCGTGCCGGCAAGTTTCGCATTGTTCGGAAACTGGTACTCCACGAAGCCGCGGGTAAACCACAACAAACCGGCGCGCATCCGGTCTGGGTCAAGGAAGGTGTCGGGCACATCCAGCAGACCGATCACCCCCTCGGGCGAGCAAAGCCCGCTTGGTGCGCTGACCTCACAACGGGTATAAAGTCCGATCGGCATCGACACTTCAATTGTATTTGCAGCCTGGGGCGGCGTCGGGTCCTTGAAGGCGATCAGCATCTCGGTGAACGTTGAATGGCAGATCTTCTGACTGCCCTTGCGGCCTTTTTCGGACCTTGTCTGCACCAGGCCTGCATCGACCAAGATCTGGATGTTCGATGAAACCGTCGACTGCGGTAAGTCCAGTTCTTCCGCCACTTGGTTGACGTTGCGGGGACCTTTGCGGGTCAGATGCTCCAGCATGCGGACGCGAACATCGCTCGCGAGACTGCGCATGATATCCTGCCGCTCAAGCGGATCGACGACGATTATTTGGTTGGTCATGTTCGCATGGATCAAGGGCTTTCCCGGTCAGTATCAGCAATCCTGATGCAAAGAAAGCGTGTTCCTGGGTGCTGCAAGACGGGTGTGAACCAACCTTCGATACCTTAGCCCTCAACCCATCGTTGAGGCTGCGCCAAGGCCGCGCGGTTCGACAAGATCGGCGGCGCGGATCAAAGGGGGCGGAACAGTCGCAGCACGGCGGGACCGTCGTCGGCCGTTCGAGATCGCCTCCAGCCCGCCAAGACGCGTGATCGAATTCTTGAGGAATCTGAGGACCGCCTGTCGATCTCAGGCCCTCGTGACGATGATTGCCAGCACCTCGCCCACATGATCGATGGCCCGCCCAAGTGGGGTCGGGCCTCACCCAGTTGCTCTTTACTTGGGCCTCGTCCCCGGAGCCACCTCTATTGGTGAAGGGGGCAAACAGTCTCAACACGCTGCAGCGGATTTCGTAGGTGACCAACTGACCAAACCTGCTTTACCGGCACAGTACTGCACCTGTCCGAACTTGATCTCCACTTGCGCAAGGTATCCTCCACGTTGCACCGCGAAAGCGACAACTGGATGCGAAGAATAACGGCCAAGCGAATGATCTTAGGGCTCGTCGTGAAGTGGCGGAAGAAGGGAGCACCTAATCATGCAAAGTCTGCGAGATACAGAGAAACACGAAGAAATGGTTTCTCCCCAGAAAGGTCCCGACCTCAACCGCGATCGTGGCGGCAACCAACATGCGTCGGCCTGCCGATAACTCGCGTTCGGGCTTAGTTTACCAGTCTTAGGTAAACCGGCCGTGCTTCGGCAACCGCCACTTTCTGCCGGAGTTCGCGAACACGCCTCTCGTGTTCAAGGAACGCAATCTCCGAACTTTGGCCAGCGCGAACCGTGGCGATGGACTTCAGAAAGTCCTCGTAGATCTGAGTCTTCAGCATGTCGATTTCGTGTAGCTGTGTTTGCATCTTGGACAAACCTCTGGAGCAAGTGCCCCATTCTTCTGTCGTCAAAGATGGCAAAATCGCGGCGATGGAAACGCCTCCCGACTGCTCAATGTCGGCTCTAGGCTCGCTGATCGAGCAACAGTCCCGGGCGGAAAGGCATCTCGACCGGGGGTCAGGCCCACCGTCAAACCGTTAACACCGGCATCAGGACAAGGAAGACCGATAACGCTCCGACTCGCAGCCGTTCGCGAAGGCGATTCGCGAACGGCTTTTATGCGAGACAGCAACCTCAGAAAGGAAACTAGGCAACCAACTGTTTATTAACACTTTTTCGTATTCAACAGGTCAGCGTGGGGATTCGCTGCAATCAAACTGAAAGACTGGGTTCTGAGCCGTGGAAGGGGAATAACGCGGCCAGAACCCGCTCTTTCATCAGATGTGACGTACACTACACTTACTCGCCACAACTCAATAGTTACTCAACTAATGCACGATTAGCAACACTTATATTGAATGTAACGGGAAACGGTGTGTTCGCGTCAGGGCATAAGTGACAGGTCCGATATTCGCCCCATACGGGCGCTTAGGCGATGTACTGTTTCCGTTCTTGCATCTTGTCTGCGCTAAAGTTGCCGGGATCCGCCCTTATGATTCCGGGTATGCGGAGCGAGTCGCACCGCTATCCCAAGCAATCCGGTTAGGTATTGCGATCTGAGGCGCCAGCCAAATTCCTACAAGGATACATCGAGCCGCTGTTCACCGGTCCGGCGATCGATTGCACGTACTGCCGACGGCATGCGTCGATAGCTCGGATCTTGGCTCAGTTGTTCATGCGCCAGATGCAGATGCCGGGCCGGGATCTGTGGGAACAGATGATGGACTAGGTGGTAGGAGTCGTTGCGTGGAAAGAAAATCAGGCGCACCAGCGCTGGTGCCAGCACATTGCGCGAAGCTTCCATCTCGTCCTTCGCGCCGACCAGCCCGGCGTGATCCAGGCAGTCCGTCCAGAAGTTGAACGTCGGATAGATGTAGAACAACGGCAGGATGACAAAGGCAAGCGCGGCCACCGGGTGGAACAGCAGGAAGATCGCCATCGCCGCGAGCAGTAGCAACTTAAGTCCCTGGAAGAAGCGGCCATCCTCGGCCGATAGGTTGATTCCGGTGTAAAACGGCAAGTGTCGCCCGGTCAGCGGTACGAAGGCATGGCGCAGGACGGTCCGCACGTTGATCGGATCATGGAGCCCGAACTTCTCAATCAGGCCGAATTCCGCATCATGTTCATAGTCGCCGTTATGGGCGTGGTGTGACAGGTGGTCGTCGCGGTACTTGCGGAAGGATTTCATCAGGATCGCAGCGCAGAACCGTCCAATCACCACATTGTCCGACCGTTCATCGGCGAAGGTCGCATGGCTGCATTCATGAACGATGTTGTTGATGCCCCGGAGTCGGGTGCCGATGAAGGCCGCAGTGGCGACCATGGCCACCACCGTCCAGACTGAAAGCGAAAGTGAAACCAGGTAGGTTCCCAGAAGGATCGATGCGAGAATGAGCCCGATGTAGGCAGCAACGATCAACCATGAGTCGATGCGACGGTAGCGCTTCAATCCAAGAAACCGCCGAACATAGGTTCGTCTCAAGACCCGACCAGACATGCGCCCCCCCGAATGTTGTCCAAACTCTAGCCAAATTGTTAAACAAACCAAACACTTTCGCCGCATTGTTTATCTTTTGGTCTCGGTTCATGAGCAAAGCTAATGCAAAATTCGCACTCGCCTTTGCGTTGCAGGGATTTGCGGGCTATACTGAGTTGTGGTGCATAAGCAATTCTTATGCGGAGAGGCAGAGATGTCACGCTTTGACTATGATTCACTGACGATCCTCGCAGCTGTCATCCGCGAAGGAAGTTTCGAAGCGGCGGCAAAATCGATGAATGTGACCCAGTCGGCGGTGAGTCAGCGAATCAAGCAGCTGGAGGAAAAGGTCGGTGTGGTGCTTGTCGCGCGCGGCCGACCGTGCGTCCCGACCGAGGCCGGACTGCAGTTCTTCCGTCATGTCGAACAGGTTGGCCTACTACAGCAGGAACTGGCCGAGCGGATGCGCGCGCTTGTCGGAGGCGAGGAGAGTGTTGCCGCTACGGTCCGCATCGGAGTGAACAACGATAGCCTGGCAACCTGGTTTCCAAAGCTGATCAAGCTGGCAACCAAGGAGCTTGGCATCCGCTTCGACATTCTTCCCGACGATCAGGAGCACACGGAATCCAGCCTCAGGTCCGGGGACGCACTTGCGGTCATCACCACGCTGGAGACCCCGGTTCAGGGTTGCAAGATTATCTCGCTCGGGTCGATGGACTACGTAGCCGTCGCCTCGCCCGAACTCTACCAGAACCACTTTTCAAACGGCGTTTCTCTCGAGGCCCTGCGGAACAGCGTCGCCGTGGCTTTCAATCGCAAGGACACGATCCAGGATCAGTGGATGACGCTCTGTTTCGGAGCAACGGTTCCGCTCTCCATCCACTACGTTCCTTCATATGAAGGATACCTTTCTTGCTGTCTGAACGGCGCAGGTTGGGGTCTGGTGCCCAGCATTGCCGGCAATCCCTACATCAAGCGCGGTGAACTGGTAGAGCTTAGCCCGGGCAAGAAGGTCAGCGTTGCGTTGCATTGGCAGTCCGGCATGCAGTCCAGCGAAATCCTCGGCCGGCTCGGCAATCTGGTCCTGGACGTCGCACGCGAGCATCTTACTCCTGACCGGTTCCGACCGAACTGACTTGATTGGGCCGCTGGCCGCCGGCTTTCTGATGCTCTGTCGAAGCCGGAACAGGGTGACGAACGCACCGCGTTGTCACCCAATCGCCGACGCATTGAAGCCATATTGATCCTGAAGATCGGACGTGACCGGCAAAGTCGCCAGCACAGGTTGCACGACCAGTAAGGAGAGAACCAACGTGACTTCCGCATCGGCAAATCGAGATATCGGCCCTCGGCCGCACCGCGTCGATCCCGCACCTGCGCGTCCGGCCAAGCGCGCCGCGATCGGTGGGCATGCCGGTCCGGAGATTGTGCCGCTCAGCGTTGAGGTCCAGCAGCAGCTCGTGCTGAAAGTTCTGGTGGAGGAATTTGGCGGGGAGGTTACGGGTTCCGCATTGACTCGGCACCTGTCACACCATTTGGGCTGGGCACCACCCACTTTCGGACCCAGATTGGTCGATGTTTTGCAGACCCTTCACCGTTCCGGCGCGCTCAGTCTGGAAGCCAACGGCGAAGACGATGTCATCGTCAGGCTCTTGCCCGACGGAGCAGCGCTTTACGTTTGATCAAGCGGTGAAGACTTCTGCGGAGCAGTCTATAGCTTGAAGCTCCTATAGCGCGTTCGAACTTGGAACGAGGCTCCGCACTGCCAATCGCGGCAGCACTAGCAATCGCAGCATATTAATCTTGATGCTCTCCACGGAGAAGGCCGACCAGCGTTATGAGTGCGGAGGCCCCGCGTTGTCCCGAATGACGGACCCTTCGTGCAAGCAAGCGACCACTTCGTCTCGGGTTCGGCCCCATATACCCTTAAGATCCAGTATGCGTTTCCCTGCAGCCTCGTCGTGGCCGCGCCGGTAGTCACGCTCAAGCTCTGTCAGACAGGCCCGCAACTCGGTTGCACCCAGAACTGCAGCCGATCCTGCCAGCTTGTGGACCTCATCGGCGCGGGACGACATGGGTTCGCTGTCCCAGGCAGGAGCAAGCGCACGTGCGACGAACTGCTCTGCTTCGGAACGGAATGCTTCCAGCAAGGCACAAGCCTGGTCTCGGCCAAGTTGCTCCACAAGCCCTGCATGGACCGACGCAATTTGAGGTTCTGCCTCATGGATAACCGGCTCGGACAGTCGGTTAGCTACCGTGGCCAGAGCGGTTTTCAAGGTCGCAAAGGAGAGGGGTTTGAGTAGGGTGCTCGTGATGCCTGCCGCATGGAAGCGCGCGGCATCTTCGGGCAAAGCATGGGCCGTCAGGGCAATGATTGGCGTTGTTCGATTCGGCCCGTCTGCGTCGCGGATGATGCTCGTAGCTGCGATGCCGTCCAGTTCGGGCATGCTGATGTCCATCAGGATCAGGTCGAAAGCCTGGCTGCTGGCAAAGCGCACACCTTCCCGACCATCATGGGCTTCAAGAACGGTATGTCCGCATTTCTGAAGCATGTCCCTGGCGACAAGTCGATTGATCTGGTTGTCCTCGACCAGCAGCACATTCAGTTGACGAACAGGCGCACTGTCGGTCACTGAGACCGGCTTCCTTTTGGCAGAACCAGTCGTCTTCCGTTTCGGTTGCTGCGGTTCTCCAATCGGCAAACGGACCCAGAAAAGGCTGCCCTCGCCCGGTTCGCTGTCTACGCCGATCTCGCCCCCCATCGCCCGGACAAGCCGACGCGCGATCGCCAGCCCAAGGCCGGTCCCTTCCGCCCGGCGGCTATAGCTGCTGTCCAGGGTGCGGAACTCTTCGAAGATGTTGTCGAGCTCTTCCTCGGGAATGCCGATGCCAGTATCTGTCACCCGGAACTCCACCTGATGGTTGGTAGGGATTAGGTCGCACTCAAGTCGGATCTCGCCACGGCGGGTGAACTTGTTGGCATTGCCGACCAGGTTCAGAATGACCTGGCGCAGCCGCAAAGCATCGGCCCAGATCAAATCCGGGGCTGCTGAAGTATCGCAAAGGATCTGGTTGCCGTGCGCCTCGATCACATGGCGCTGACTCTCTACCAACTCGTGCAAGAGGGTGGACGGATTGATCTCGGCCACACGCAAGTCAAGCTGCCCTGCATCGGCTCTCGACATGCTGAGAACCCCGTTAACATGATGCAACAATAGTCCTGCGGACGTGTTCATCGCCGAGATGTACCGATTCTGCTGTGCCGTAAGTTTGGAATCCTTCAAGAGCTCGATCGTGCCAAGGATGCCGTTCAGCGGTGTGCGCATTTCGTGGCTCATCACGGCCAGAAGGTCGGCCTTTGCGCGCTCGCCGAGGACCGCGCGGTCGCGGGTCTGGATCAGCTCCTGTTCGGCGGCCGCCCGATCCGAGATGTCGCGGAGGTAGGAGACAAAGATCTCTTTCCCATCATAGATTGCCGACGAAAGAGACATCTCGACCGGGAAGACCGTCCCGTCCTTGCGCCGGGCCTCAAGTCGGATCAAGCCCTTGCCGACAACGTGCCGCTCTCTGGTTTCGCGATAGCGCTGCATGCCCATCGCGTGGGCCTTCTTCAGATGGTCTGGGATGATCAGATCGGCCATATCGCCACCGATCGCTTCGGCCCGGGAATAGCCGAAGATCCTCTCGGCCGCCCCGTTGTATTCGATCAGCCGTCCTTCGATATCGGCCCCGAGTATAGCGTCAAACGAAGTAGAGATCACTTCCTGCAGTCGGTTTCGCGCGTCACCCGCCGCACGTTCGGCGCTAATGCTTCGTCGGAACATGCCCACCAGAATGCCGATCCCGCCCATCAGCGCCAGGACCAGTGCAAGGGTCAAGTAGCCGATGCGGGCCAAAAGCTCAGCCAGCGTCTCGCGCTGCGCATCGGAATCCGAGGCAAACAGCCGCACGCCCAGCAGCGAGAAGTCCCGCACCGCGGGGCGAAGCCCCACAAGGTCCCGTTCGATCTGCGGAAGGGCGGCAACCAGATCGCGGTCTGGCCCGTCGATCACCGGGACATGGCGATCCAGCACGGTGGCGATCGAGTTCAGATTTCCTGACACGCTGGGATCAGCGCGCAATCCGCCAAACTGCTGTCCTTCGCGCAAGAGCGAGACGCGGCTGTACAGGACGTTGAACCGGTTGCGGACGTCCCGCAGGTCGGGTCCAGCCGCATGTTCGCCCGAGTGGATCGCGACAAGAAGGGTCAGCAGCTCGACCTCGGTCTGGGCCAGCGACCATTGTGTCGTGTCAGAGTTTGCCGCCGCCAGCGCATCCACTTCCCGCCAGACACCGTTCGCCAGCACCATAATCCCGATCGCGCACAGGATAACGCCAATGACAGCGGCGGCGGCGACAAAAGACGGAAGACCCAGAAACCGGGATCTCTGACGCGGGGATGCGGTGCCTTCCTGGGTCATGCCGTATATGACAGAAGCCACAGGACCTTGTCACTCGGCTTTGACGTCGATGTTGGTCAACTGCCAGATGCTTCGGGAGTAGATCACCTCCGCCTGGTAGTCATCCTTCGAGTCATATGGGTAGACAACCCAGAGCGGGCCCTTCTCGCGTACCGACATCGGCTCGCCGTTCTGCAGGTAGGCGATGATCGGACCGTCAGCCACGGCGTCGGACACCGGGATTTCGACGGCATAGTCATTGATCGCCTTCGCTGTCAGCGTCCCCCCGGTCACCCCCAACGTCTGCATCAGCGCCTCCAACGGGATGCCGGTGAAGCTTTGCGTACCTTCGGTCCAGGGTGTTTTGGTCGTGAAGGTGACTTCCCCAACCGCCTTCAGCATGTCGAGATCGAAAGCCGCGGCATCGCCTTGGTTCGTGACACTGATGGCACCGGTCACGGTCAACAGGATCTCACCCGCCGGGGCGGGCAAGTCTTCTGCCAAGGCCGGGGCCGCAACACACAGCGCGCAGGCCAGCGGCGCAATTAAATGTCTGAACATGACGATCATCTTTGATACTCCACCAGCTTGAATGCCTCGACAGTTCTTTCGCATAGACGACCCCATGCGTCATCGAAGCATCGGAATAGTCGCCTATCCTTTCGTATACCCGCAGCACTCTTCTGCCACGGTTAACGCGACCAATGGTGGCGCGACGCTGTGCGAATCCTGCGGCTATAACCTCTGACATATTGCCGCTCGCCGAATGGAGCGGAAGTCGGACTTGTTGGAGAGTGACGCCATGCGTAGTGAGAATATAATCCGGACTTTCCCATTGACTGTAGTTTCGGAAGTCCCGAAACCTGTATCCATGCGAGTACTTATTGCTGACGATCACGACCTAGTGCGCGAGGCCATTGCAGCCTTCCTGAAAAGTGAAGGCGTAATTGAGGTGGTGACCGTTCCGACCTTGGACGCTGCTGTCCACTCCACGGACGAAAGCGGCAGCTTCGACCTCGTTCTCCTCGACTACAACATGCCCGGGATGAACGGCCTAGACGGCCTGACCCGCATGATCGAGGCCAATGATCGCCGACCAGTGGCGCTTCTGTCCGGCAATGCCTCTCGCGCTGTGGCCGAGCAGGCCATACGGGCCGGCGCGGCAGGCTTCGTGCCGAAGACCATGTCGTCGCGGTCTATGGTGACCGCCGTCAAGTTCATGGCGGCAGGCGAGATCTATGCCCCGTTCAACTTCATGCAGCAGGCCGATACCGCCTCGGGTAACCTCAGCCAGCGGGAAACCGATGTGCTCCGCGGGCTGTGCGAGGGCAAGTCGAACAAGGAAATCGCGCGCGACCTCGACCTGCAGGAAGTCACGATCAAGCTGCATGTCAAGACGCTTAGCCGCAAGCTGAACGCCAAGAACCGCACCCATGCCGCAATGCTGGCGCGCGAAATGAACCTGATCTGACCGCAAGGTCGGACCGTGACCGTGCCGCCTCGGCTGTCGGGGTCGGGCAGACAGCGCTCAGTGCCATGACCACAGCCGACCTCGCCATGCCCCCGGCCAATCCGGCAGATGACAGCGCCGGCCTGCGCCTGTTGCTGATCGCGCTTGCGGCGACGGTGCTGTTTCATGGTGGCCTGTTGCCCTTTACCCATGGCAACACCTACGACGCCTTCATCCACATTTTCTTTGCGGACCATTACCACCGCAGCTGGTTCGACCCGTGGGAGCCGCGCTGGTACACCGGCTTTTCTGTCACCTCCTACCCGCCAGGCACGCATATGGCGATGGCAGCGCTGATGAAAGTCCTGTCCCTGCGCGCGGCCTTTGTCGTGGTCCAACTGGGCGGACTTCTTCTTCTGGTCACCGGGGTCTTCCGCTTTGCGCTTTTGTGGGTGCCCGCACGCGCAGCCGGCTATGCGGCGCTGGCGGCGGTCCTGGCCTCGTCGATCTCCGAGACGGTGCATCTCTTCGGCCAGTTGCCCACGATCTGCTCGCTGGGGATCTTCCTGAACGGGCTGCCCTACGTCTACCGCTGGATCACCCACGGCGGTTGGCAGAACTGTTTGGCGGCTGTTATTTTCTCGGCCGCGACGACGGCGGCGCATCACGTGACGACGATCTTTGGCGGCGTCCTTTTCATCCTGCCCCTCGGGCTGCACGCGCTGAAGGCCGTGGCCGAAATCCGCCCCACATCCGGACGCTCTCGCCTTTACGTCGTCGGACGCTTTGTCCCGCCGTTGGCCCGTGGCGCCGTGCTGGCGGTGCTGATGGTGGGCGCGATCGTCATCACCGTGTTTCCCTACTGGTACTGGTCGGTGACCGACCCGATCACCCAGGTCTCGATCCCGCATGGCAGCCGGGAAAGTTTCCTGGAGCGGCTGGACCTCGGCGTCGTCTTCTTCGCGATCCCCTGGGGTGTCGCGATCCTGTTCCTGCCCTATGCGCTGTACAAGACCGCGACCACGCGGCTCTGGCCGCTTGGGTTGTCGCTGATGCTGTGTGTGCTTCTTGGCACCGGGGGCACCACCCCCCTGCCCCGCGCCATCCTGCGCGGCGCGTTCGACATCCTGACGCTGGACCGCTTCACCTTCTGGGCCACGATCCTGATCCTGCCCTTCCTCGGGCTGATGTTCGACGGGCTTCTGCATGGCCGGTCGCGTCAGGTGATCGTGCGGGCCTTCGGGAACGGGGCGCATCGCCTTCTGGTTGGCGGGATCTTCGCCGCGATGACGGGGATGGCAGTCCTGCCTGCCGTCCTGCCGCGTCTCCAGCCGACGCAGCCCGAATTCGTCGACCCCACCCCCATCGTCAGCTTCATGTCGGAAGATGAGCACGAGCGCTGGCGCTATCTGACCTTGGGCATGGGCGATCAGTTCGCCTACCTGTCCTCGCAGACGACGGCCCTGTCGGTGGATGGCAATTACCATTCTGCCCGCCGATTGCCCGACCTGACCCGGTTTTCCGTCGAGCGGCTGGAAAATGCCAAGTACCTCGGCGTGCCCGGCCTTGGCTCGCTGCGCCAGTTTCTGGTGAATGCCGAGCGCTACAACCTGAAGTACGTTTTTTCCAACGACGGCTTCTACGACCCGCTTCTGCACTTCACCGGCTGGACCCGGCTGAACCGGCTGGGCAACGGCATCGTGGTCTGGGAAAAGTCCGACATCCCGCCTTTGCCCCTTGTCCTGCCCCGCCGCGACATCCCGGCGCTGCATGCGCTGATGTGGGGGGTGCTGCCCCCGATGGCGCTGATCCTGGCCGCGCTAGTGTTCGCGGGCTCCGCCGTCCGGCGCACCTTCGGCGCGCAACCGGTTGCATTTCGGCCCGTCGCCCGGGCAGACGTCGGGTTCACCAACCCTGCGCGTGTGCGCCAGATCGTGCTGGGCCTTGCAGTTCTGGTGGTCCTTGGGGCGGCGGCGCTGACCTGGCAGGTGCAAAAGCGTCTGTCCCGGCCACAAGCCCCCGAAGAGGTGATCACCGCCTATTTCAACGATCTCGACTTTCGCCGCCATGCCGACGCCTTTGCCCGGCTTGACCCCGAAACCCGCGGCCGGTTTGAAGACGTGCAGTTCGGCTGGCGCTGGACCGGCGGGCTGATCGCCTCTTTCGGCAAGCTGGGTGGCGTTTCCGTCAAGTCCCTGCGCCAGGACGGCGCGATTGCCGACTATGCCGTGACGCTGGACTGGCTGACCCCTCTGGACCTGCGGCGGCAAGAGCTTACGGTCCGTGCAGTTCGCCGCGATGGCAAGTGGTACGTGGCGCCCACGGTCCTGCGCCCGGTGCAGACGCCGCTTCTGTTGCAGCGGCAGGAAACGCTGGACCTGAACGTCGTCGGCCGCCGCCAGCCCCGCCCCGAGACCGACCTCCACCGCGACCGGCTGGACCGCCCGCGTATCGCGACATCCGGCGCGCGGCTGGTCCGCCACGGCGACCGGTTTGCGGTGGTGGGACAGGTGACCAACGCGGACGCCGATCCCGCCCATATCACGCTTGAGGCCAGCCTCTTCGGCACGGACCTGCAGATTGGCCAGGAAACCGCCGGCCTCGTGAACGCGCACCGACTGCTGGCCGCCGAAACTTCCGGCTTCCGCATCGACTTCGAAGGCGTGCTGTCGCTGCAGGACTCCCGCGCCGATGGCGAATACGACCCGACCCTGTTCCTCCCGCCCGAGTTTGCCGAACCACCCCGGACCGCAACCGTCACCGCCCGCGCGCTGGTCACCGGCAGCAACCTCTACCGCGGCATCGCGCTGAACGGTCTCCGCACGACGGTCGAGGGCGACGCGCTGATCCTGACCGGCCTTGCCGTCAACACCGGCACCGAAACCGCCAGCATCGTCGGCCTCAACCTCCTGCTCTACGGGCCCGACGGTCGCCCGCTCTGGGCCGATACCGGCTTTGTCGAGACGAACATCTACCCCGGCCAAAGCACACCCTTCCGCGTCAGCCTTCCCCTTGGCACCGACATCGCGGTCGTCGCCGATCTGCCCGACACGGCCCTCACCGCCAATGGCCGATCGCAGGAACCGGACCTGACCCTTCCCGGCGCGGAGGACGGCACGATCCCGCTGGACCCCGCCACCGGTTATTCCCACCTCCGCCTTCTGGCCACGAGCATGACCCATGACCCGCTGTTCTGACCTAGGCCCGATCCTTGCTGCCGTCCTTCTGGCGCCGCCCGCGCTGGCCGAACCTCTCGTCTCCGACGCCTTCGGGCTGTACGACCCAGCCATCAGCGCGCCCGAGCGGCAGGATTGGGCAGGCTTGACCACCGGAAGAGCCGCGACAGTCATTGCCCCGGGCGACCCCGACGAACTTCTCATCTTCGCCGGACCGAAAAGCAGCGTCGCGGGCAAGGACCCAAGTCATGTCGTCGCCATCGTCGTCGACCAGTTCGGCAATCTGGTGGCCGACGGCACCCCCGCCGTGGTCAGCGTCGACGGCGCCCCGACGAAGACCCAGGTCACCGGCGGCATAGCCGATCTGCTCTTGCCACCCCGCACAAAGGCCGAAGACCTGTTCGTCGGAGTGACCGCAGGCCCCCGCCAGAGCCCGCAGGCGATGCTCAGCATCGTGGCCGATATCGCGTCGATCCGGCCCGAAGTTGCTGACACGGCGACCACTGTCACCGCAGACACTGCTTTCGAAGTCCGCTCGGCCCCCCTGACCGACCGCTTTGGCAACCCGGTCCCCCAAGGCACCGGCGCGTCGGTGCTGATCCAGCACGCTGACGGCAGCTACAGTCTGGCCAGCGGCCTGGCCATCCAGGACACCGCCCTGACCCGCTTCATCGCCCGCGACATCCCCGGTCCCGCCGACGTGACGATGACGCTCGGTGCCCGGACCTCTGCAGCCAAGACCCTCTCCATCGACCCCCCCACATCCGCCGGCGCCCCCGCCCTGGACCTGATCCCGCTGCCAGAGATCGCTGCGGTGCGCCTGACGCTCGGGCCGTTCATGACGACCGAGGGCTATGCCCTGCCCGACGGCGCGCAGGTAACGGTCAGTGCCTCCTTGCCCAATGGCACCGAGATCAGCGATACCGCCTGGGTGCAGGACGGCGAGATCAGCCTCCTTTTGCCCATCGCCGACCCGGCATCGGTCACGCGGCTGTCACTCACCTCGCCCCTAGGCCCGATGGACCTGACCGCTGATTGGCAGGCAGCCGCGGCGAAAGCGCCCGCCTTAGGTAAGCCCGGACCATGAAGCGCCTTCTTCCCCCCACCCTCGCCGTCGCGGGCTTCCTGGTTTTGGGGGCCTTCTTCCTCTGGCTGTCCGCCGGGGCCTTCAGCCGCGCGCAAGACCGGGCCCGGGAATACCGCTACCTGTCCGAGGCGCTGGATCCCGTCGAGCGCCCCGCTGACGCAGTCCGCTGGACACCGGCAGTAAAGCCCCTCGTCCGCGACTTCCTACCTGAAGACGAAGCGATGGTCGGCAAGGCCCTGACGCAAGGTTGGCGCGCTTTTGCCGCGGCGTCCGACACCAACGAGACAGCGCTTCTGGCCGACCATTTCGCCGGCATCGCCCTTTCGCGCGCGCAACTTGCCGCGAGTGAGGCCTGGACGGGCGGCACGCGGATGGTGGTGCTGGAACAGACCGCGCAGCCCGACTTTCTGCATCTTGACGGCTCGGTGGTCCAAGTCTCGGCCAAGGCGACCACCGTGCGCTATTCCTTACGCGATAGTGCGCTGGCCCAGTTGGAGCTGGCACAGGACAAAGTGCGCACCACGCTGACGAACGAAACCACCGGCTGGCGCATCTTCAGCCACGACCGCAGCGGCAGCCAGCCGGTAACGACCGTGCCCCGGCCCCCACTGACACTGCCCCGGCTGAACGGAGTCAACTACTATCCGGCTGGCACCCCTTGGCGGCGGTTCTGGCCCGAGTTTAACGCCGACATCATCGCCGCTGACCTGGACCTTGTCGCAGGCCTTGGCGGCAATGCCGTGCGCATCTTTCTGCCGGTTGCCGATTTCGGCCCGGACGCAGACGGGACTACCAATCTGAAGAAGCTCGGCACCTTCCTGGCGCTGGCTGAAGCCCGGGACATCCAGGTCATCCCCACGCTTTTCGACATGAAACCCGGCTACCGCCCCGCGGTCTGGGCCGATGACGTGGCCTATCTGCGCCGGGTGCTGCCTGTCCTTGCCGCCTCGCCCGCCGTCGTGATCGTGGACCTCAAGAACGAACCCGACCTTGACCGTTCGGCCCAAGGCGCCGGGCTGGTCGAGGCTTGGCTGACTACCATGACGCTGATGACGCGCGAGATCGCGCCGGACCTTGCGCTGACTATTGGCTGGTCCTCGGCCGAGGCTGCACCGGACTTGGCCGGGCTTCTGGATGCCGTGTCCTACCACGACTATGCCCCGGTGAAGGGCACAGCCGAGCGTCTGGCCGACGTGCGCCAATTGGCCGAGGGCAAGCCCGTCCTGGTGACCGAAATCGGCGCCAGCTCCTATACTTTCGCGCTCGGCTTCCCGGGCTCCCCATCTGCGCAGGCCACCGCGCTTGGCGATCGCCTCAACCAACTCGCCCCCGCCAATGGGGTCCTCGTTTGGACCCTGCACGACTTTGCCGCCCCGGATATCGCAGCTGTCGGCGGTTCTCCCTGGGTTCAGCGCCTGCAGGCGACGTTCGGCCTTTACGACAGCACTGGTGCGGCAAAACCGGCGGCGGACGCCGTGGCCGCCGCCTTTTCGGCTGCGTCCGATTCCAATTGAGCATCCGCACTATACTGATCGAAGCCGCCCTATCCTTTTGAGACCGGGACTTCCCAAAGCGCTTTCCAGCATAAGGCAGGTGGGACCGAGGCGGCGGCTGAAGGGCTTGGCTGGGGATACAAGCCCCGCTCTGGGCAGGGCACAGCGCCGCTTCGGGACCCAGTCCCTGTCCAGTGTAAGGAACCCGTGCATGTCCGTTCTCGCCTCCCCCCGCCGCATCGCCCTAGTCTCGGCCTTTCCGCCCGGACGGCAGACGCTCAACGAATACGGCCTTCATCTCGCCAAGGCCTTCGCCGCGCGCGCGGATGTGTCCGAAGTCGTCGTCATCGCCGACCGGCTTGACCGGACCGAGGCGGAACTGGACATGGGTTCGAAGATCCGCGTCTGCCGGGTCTGGTCGTTCAATTCCGCGCTCGCCGCCCCCGGAATCGTGCGGGCGCTGAAGGCCGAAAAGGTCGATGGCGCGATCTTCAACCTGCAGATGGCAAGCTTTGGCGATCGCGAGGTTCCGGCAGCGCTTGGCCTTCTGGCCCCGATGGCCGCGCGACTGGCCGGCGTGCCCTCGGGCGTCATCGCGCACAACCTGATCACCGGCGTCGACCTTGACCAGACCCAGCTGAAGGGCCAGCCCGTGCGCCAGCGTCTGGTCCGGCTGGGCGGGGTGGTCATCACCCGCGCGCTTCTGGCGGCGAACTACCTGACGGTGACGCTGGAAAGCTATCGTCAGGACCTGGCCACACGGCATCCCAAGGCGCCAGTCCTGCTGGTCCCGCACGGCACCTTCGACACCGAACAGCGCGACCTTTTGCCCAGCCGCCAGCGCCCGCTGCGGATCGTGACCATGGGCAAGTTCGGCACCTACAAGCGGCTGGAAACCCTGATCGACGCCTTCCGCATTCTGCGCGGCCAGCCGGGCCTCGCGGGGCTGAACCTGGTGATCGGCGGCTCTGACCATCCGAACACCCCAGGCTACATGGCCTCCCTCGCCACGGCTTATGCCAGTGATCCCGGCATCACCTTTCACGGCTACGTGGCCGAAGACGACATCCCAGGCTTTTTCGCGGAAGGACGGATCAGCGTGTTCGACTACAGCGCGACCACCGGCAGCTCGGGCGTGCTACACCAGACGGCCTCGTACGGCACCGTGCCCGTCTTCCCGCGCATCGGCGATTTCGTCGATGTCTGCCGGGACGAGGGACTGGACGGCGCCAACTACGCGCCGGGCGACGCCGAAGGAATGGCCGAGGCGATCGCGGGCCTTCTGGCTAACCCGGAAGCGGCAGACCGCATTGCCGAGTCCAACCGCGCCGCCGCCCTCGGAATGCCGATCTCTGAGGTGGCCGAGGTCCATATGCGCAAGCTGGCCGCGATCTGGCGCCTGCCGCCCCCGATCGAGGCGACGGCCAGCATGGCCAACTGACGACCAAACCCACCTATCCGAAAGAACAGCGCGGGGTCCCATTCGGGACCCCGTCTGCATTTCGGGATAGACCGCATATGCTTGGGAAAGCCCTTCATATCCAGAGGGTTGCACGACTTTTTTGTGCCCCGATGGCATCCTTCCGGCACGCTCTAAAGGATACCAGAATGACCACTCACCTCACTGCCCAACCGCTCCTCTCCAGTGTCGTCACCCTGTTTCCCACACCGGTCCCGGTCACGAACCGGACAGCCATCGTGGTGCCCTGCTACAACGAGGAAAAACGGCTTGATCTGGCAGCCTTCTCCAGCTTTCTCAACCGCGTTCCGCACATCCGCCTGGTCTTCGTGAACGACGGCAGCCGCGATGGAACGGTGTCGGTGTTGGAATCTCTCCACGCTGCCCATCCCGACCGAATTGAGATCCTCTCGCTCAGCCGCAACGGCGGTAAGGCCGAGGCGGTGCGTCAGGGCCTGGTATATGCAGCAGGCAGCGGCGCCGATTTCGTCGGCTACTGGGACGCAGACCTTGCCACCCCGCTGGAAGCCATCGAAGACTTCCTGCGTGTCGCCCAGCGCTACGGCCAGACCGAAGTCGTCTACGGTGCCCGTCTGCAGCTTTTGGGACACCGCGTGTCGCGCACGCTTTCGCGCCGCATCATCTCGCGCATTTGCGCCCGGATGGCGCGGGTCGCTGTCGGCCTGCCGATCGGCGACACGCAGTGCGGCGCCAAACTCTTGCGCAACACACCACGCCTCCGCCAGGCCGTGGCAAAGCCGTTCTCGGCCGGGTGGCTGTTCGACGTCGAGCTCTTTTCGCGTATTGCATCGACTTCGGGCTCGGTCCACGCCTTCTACGAATACCCGCTGCCGGAATGGACCGAGGTGCCCGGCTCCAAGGTCACCGGTCGAGCTATCCGCCGCGCAGGCCTGGCCATGCTGCGCCTGATCGCCGAGCGCCGCCTTGGCTTCACGGTTCGCCCGGTAGACACCGATATGCCCCAGCTGCAGGTCCTCCATGGAACCGCGTCCTTGGTCAAGAAGGCAGCCTGAGATGTCGCTCTCCGCCCTGCCGCGCCGGACGCTGGCTGCGCTGTTCGGCGGGCCTGTTGTCGCGATCTTCCTCTCGGCGAACCTCGTCAACCTGGGCAACCTCGGCTTCAACGTGCTGTTCAGCCGCTGGATGGGGCCAGAGCTTTTCGGCCAGCTTGCCACGCTTCTGACCCTGTTTCTTGCGGTAATGGGCGTCCTTGGCGCGTTGCAGCTGGCGGTGAGCCAGCAGGTCGCGGGCGACCGTAACCAGTCCGGAACGCTGACGGCGGGGCTTGCCCGCTTTGCTCGGATCGGGTTTGTCGCTGGGCTTGTCGCGCTGCCGGTGCTGGTCGCCGCTTGCCTTGCGCTGAACCTTGGCCCCGCGCTTGGCCTCGGCTCGGCGCTTCTTCTTCCGCTTCTGCTTCTGTGCCTGCCCTTTGCCCTGCCCCTGGCCCTGGCCCGGGGTATCGCCACCGGTAGCCTTGCCGCCTGCAGCGTTATCCTGTCGGCCCAGGTCGAGATGTGGGTCCGCCTGATCGGCGCCGCGCTCGCCTGGCAGGCGGGGCTTGGTCTGCCCGGCGTCATCGCGGTCATCGCGCTGTCGGTTGTTGCGGGCTGGCTTCCCCTGCGGTCGATCTTCGGGCGCCCCGCCCTGCCGGTCCCGGCCATCGCGACCGGAGTGGTTCTGGCCACCCTGCCTTTTGCCGCCCTCCAGGCGGGCCAGGTCCTTCTGATGGATGGCGATGTGCTGCTGGCCCAGGCCCGGCTTGGCCCGCAGGACGCCGGTCAGCTTGCAGCCCTTGGCCTCTTCCAGCGCATCCAGTTCTTCGGCTGCTTCAGCCTTGCCGCCGTGCTTTTGCCTGCGGTGGTCACCGAGGTCGCAGCTGGTCGCAGCCCACTCGCCGCAGCCCGTCCGGTCTTCGCACTTTACGCTGGCGTCAGTGGCCTCCTCGTCGGTCTGGCCTGCGCCTTCCCCGCCCAGGTCCTGACTGCGCTGGTTGGCCCCGCCTTCCTGCCTGCGGCATCCCTTCTGCCAATGATCTCGGCCAGTGCCGCCGCTTTCACGCTCAGCTACCTGCTGGCGACCTACCTGGCCGCGATCGGTGACCGCTGGGGCATCTGGGCCATCACGCTGGCCTCCCCGCTGCAACTGACCGCCCTGGCCCTGTCCACCGACAGCCTTGGCGACCTCGTGGCCACCAAACTCACCTGCCAGCTTGCCCTGGCCACGCTTCTTCTCCTCCGCGCTGCCCGGCGCAGCTTCCCCGCCGCTTCGACGGCTTCTCTCTCCACCCCTGCTTAAGGATCCCTCCCATGTCCCTACCCAAGGTTCACCCTGTCATTCTCTGCGGCGGCTCTGGCAAACGCCTCTGGCCCGCCTCGCGCAAAAGCATGCCCAAGCAGTTCGTCCGTCTTGGTGACGACATCAGCCTCTTGCAGCAGACCATCCGTCGCCTGGAAGACATCAGCTGCGCCCCGCCGGTCCTCTTGACCGCCAATGACTATCGCTTTGTCGTGGCCGAACAGGCGGCCGAGCTTGGCATCATGGGCCACCGCCTGGTCGTAGAACCCGAAGCGCGCAACACCGGTCCCGCCGTCTGCGCCGCGGTCGAGCTGATCCAGGCGCAGGACCATGACGCGCTGGTGCTGATCTGCCCGGCCGACCATGTCATCGCCGATGTCATGACCTTCGCGAATGCCGTCGCCGCCGCCATCCCCTGCGCCGCACGGGGCGAGATCGTGACCTTCGGCATCCGCCCTGACCGCGCCGAAACCGGCTATGGCTATATCGAGTTGTCCAGCGAAGTCACCGCCGACGGCATCCCGCAGCCCTTCCAACGCTTCGTCGAAAAGCCCGATGCAGCCACTGCAGAAGCGATGCTCGACAGTGGCCGCTTCGTGTGGAACGCCGGCATCTTCCTTGCTTCGGCCAAGACACTGATGTCGGCCTTTGGCCGTCACGCCCCCCAGATGCGCGCCGCCGTCCGCCGCTCGATCCGCGAAGCGAAGACCGACCTCGACTTCCTGCGTCTCGGCCCCTGCTATGCCGAAGCCCCCGACCTGTCGATCGACTATGCCGTGATGGAACGGATGACCGGCTTTGTCGTCCCGATCTCGGTCGGGTGGAGCGACATGGGAACCTGGCGCGCCGTCTGGGAAGCGACCGAGCGCGACGCGTCCGGTGTGGCCCTCTCCGGCGAGGCCCTGTCCTTGAACTGCCAGAACACCCTTCTCAGCGCCCGCGACGACGGTATCCAGGTCGTCGGCATCGGCCTGCGCAACATTGCCGCCATCGCCACCCGTGATGCAGTCCTGATCGCCGACCTCGACAGCACTCAATCGGTCGCCGACGTGGTCAAGGAACTGAAACGGCGCGGCGCGCACCAGGCCGAAAACTTCCGCAAGGAATTCCGGCCTTGGGGGCACTACGAAACACTGGCGCTCGGCTCGCGCTTCCAGGTCAAATCCATCGTGGTGAAGCCGGGGGGCGAGCTTTCCTTGCAAAGCCACATGCACCGGTCCGAGCACTGGGTTGTGGTCGAAGGCACCGCCCGCGTGACCATCGATGACACCGTCTCCGCCATATCCGAAAACCAGTCGGTCTACATCCAGCTTGGCCAGATCCACCGGCTGGCCAACCCCGGCAAGGTCGATCTTCGGCTGATCGAGGTGCAG
>JBKDYO010000102.1:0-13051 GCA_046305855.1 Paracoccaceae bacterium | reverse complement strand
TGGTTTGGCGACACCATCATGTCACGTTCTGGCAGCCCCTTCCCCAATGAGCCCTGCTGGATGAAAACCGGCAAGAGATGCGGATCGGCCTGGAAGTCGTGCAGGAACATCTGCGTCTTGCCGACCCAGCGCACGGTCTGGATGCCATTGTCGCGTGTTACCACGCGATCGCCCGATGCGATCATCTCGACCGGAACCTCGCCCCGTTGCGTTGTGATCAGCGTTCCCGGGGTGAAACATGGCGTGGCGCGCGGTGCGCTCTGCAGTGTCCCGGAGCTCATTTCCGGAAGCTCAAACTCATTCGCCATTATGACCCATCACTTTCCGCGACCCACACCAACGCCGCAAAAATCCGGCGGTGCCCATGATCTGAATACCGCTTCGGGCGGGCGGGAGAAAAGCGGAAAATTCTTTGTAAACAAAGACAACGGCGGCAGGATTCAGCCGACGCGTGTGCAAGCGGGGACCTGGTTAACGCCAGTCACACCACTGTTGCAGGAAAAGCGACGGGGACGCGGCGCGTAAAGCCTTTGCCTGCAACTCGTTTCAATTTTGACGTGCATTCCCGGCGGAAACTCACCCGATGAGCGACAAGTCGCCCTGCAACCGGGTGTTGATCATCTGCCACCCACGCAAACTTTCGTGTGCCCTTTGGCCTACAAGAGCAGTGTTTCCGCAAATGGCGGCAAATCCCGCGCGGGGGCCGGACTGGGTCGCAATGGTAGTCGTCGACCGCGAATCGACCTACGCCGCAACTGATCTTAAATGAGTGGTGCCCGAGGCGAGACTCGAACTCGCAAGCCTTGCGGCGGAGGATTTTGAGTCCCCTGCGTCTACCATTCCACCACTCGGGCCACCGGCGATACCTCTAGAACTTGGCGCGCGCGGCGTCAATGCGGGCCGGGCGTCAGAGATCGTCGGTCTGGAACGTGTCGCAATCGGCCATCTGGCCGGACTGCAGCCCGATCATGAACCAGCGCGACCGCTGCTCCGAGGTGCCATGGGTAAAGGTGTGCGGCATCGGGCGCTGACCGGCATTGCGCTGCAATGTGTCGTCGCCGATCTGGCGGGCGGCGTTGACCGCCTCTTCCAGATCGCCACGTTCGACCACGCCCAAAGTCTGTGCCGCCTCGCGTGCCCAAATGCCGGAGAGGCAGTCGGCCTGCAGCTCGACCCGGACCGAGATTGCGTTCGATTCTTCCTGGCTGACCTGCTGGCGCACTTGGTTGGCCTTGGCCAGGATGCCAAGCTCGTTCTGGACGTGATGGCCGATCTCGTGTGCCACCACATAGGCCGCCGCGAAGTCGCCGCCGGCGCCGAGACGCTGGTGCAGAGTGGTGAAGAAGGAGGTGTCGAGATAGACCTTCTTGTCCGCCGGGCAGTAGAACGGGCCGGTCGCCTCGCTTGCGCCGCCGCAGGCTGACCGGGTCGCCTCCTTGAACAGGACCAGCGTTGCGGGCCGGTAGGCCTGACCAAGCTGCTCCTGGAAGACCCGGGTCCAGATTTCCTCGGTATCGCCCAGAACGACCGTGACGAACTCGCCCTCGGCCTGGTCTTCGGCGGTCAGTTCAACCGGGGCTCCGGTCGTTGCCGTGTCATTGCCAGGGCCGAGAAGCTGGCTGGGGTCGACCCCGAGGAATATCGCGATCAGGAAGACGATGATCGCCCCGGCCCCGCCGAGACCGGCAACTTGCCCCCCGCCCCCGCCCGTCCGGCGACGGTCCTCGACATTGGAACTTCCCTTCCGACCGCGCCACTGCATCCTGTCACCCTTCCCAATCGCGCCGGTGTCCACGCAGGACGCCCGGGCCGAACTCTTCCAAATCAAAGCCTTGGCTGTGGGCGCTGACGAATCCTTAACCTTCGCACCCCGGGCCTCCGGCAAAATCCTATCGCCTGCCAGCCCACATCGGAAGCGGTAAAGCACATCTGCGGGAGCGGGCTTTCGCTTGCCGCGGACCGGGCCTATGGTCGCCGCGCGTCCCTGCCAAGCACGAGAGCCCTGATGACCCTGTCCCGCCGCACCCTGACCATTCTTGCCACCCTTGGGTCTGCGGGCCTACTTGGGGGGGCCTTTGCCTTTCAATACATCGGCGGTCTGGCACCCTGCCAGCTGTGCCTCTATCAGCGCTGGCCGCATGCCGCGGCGATCCTGATCGGGATCGTGGCACTTGCGACCGGCTGGCGCGGGCTGGCCTGGCTTGGGGCGCTGGCGGCGCTGGCCACGGCGGCAGTCGGCTTCTTCCATTTCGGCGTCGAGCAGTTCTGGTGGGAGGGTCTGGCGACCTGCACGGCAGGCTCGATCGAGGGGATCTCGACTGCGGACCTGCTGGACCCGTCGAAGGACGTTGCCGCCGTCGTCCGCTGTGACGAGATCGCCTGGTCGATGCTGGGGATATCGATGGCCGGGTGGAACGTGATCCTGTCGCTGATCTTTGCGGGCCTCTGGGTCAAGGCAGCGCGGGCCGACTGAAGGGCGCGCATCTGGATCGGAAAGACCCGGGGGTTTTCCACCCCCGGACCCCCGGAGAGTAATTCCGAAAAGGGCAAGCCTTTGTGCGGCTTGCAAGCCTTTCTTCAGGTTTCGGGCTGGCCGGTGACGCTTGCGAACAGGCGCTGGTGTTCCTGTATGGCGAAGCGGTCAGTCATCCCGGCAACATAGTCGGCGACCATGCGGGCAAGCTGGGTTTCATCCTGTGTGGCCCGCACGTCGATCTGCCATTCGGCGGGCAGAAGGTCGGGCTGTTTCAGGAAAAGCGGGAAAAGATCATCGATCATCCGCGTCACGTCGGCCCGCACTGCCATGACCGACGGTGCGCGGTACATCCGGTGAAAGAGGAAACTGCGGACGGCCTTGAGCTCTTGATAGAGCGGTTTCGAAAACCGGATCACCGTGGTTCCCATGTGGCGGATGTCGTCCACCGATTTCGGCTGGGCCGAGGACAGGCGGTTCTGGGCGACGGCGATCACGTCCTCGACCATGCGGCCAAAGACCCGGCGCAGGGCCTCGTGCCGACGGCGCATGCGGTCGAGGCCGGGATAGGTGCGGTCGACCTCCTCGAAGGCGGGGCCTGTTACGGGAAGCTCCATCAGGTCGTCTTCGTTGAAGAGGCCCGAGCGGAGGCCGTCGTGCAGGTCATGGTGCGAATAGGCCACGTCGTCGGCGATTGCTGCGACCTGGGCCTCGGCGCTGGCATGGGTGTCAAGCTCCAGGTCCCACTGGGCATTGACCTCGGCCAGGGCATAGGGCAGCGGGCCGTCATGCTTTTTGTCGGCATTCGGGCCAATGACGGGGCCGTTATGTTTCGCAATGCCTTCAAGGGTTTCCCAGGTGAGGTTCAACCCGTCGAAGTCGGCGTAGTGGCGTTCCAGACGGGTCACGATCCGCAGGGCCTGGGCATTGTGGTCAAAGCCGCCATAGGGCGCCATCAGCCGTTCCATCGCGTCTTCGCCCGTATGGCCAAAGGGGGTATGGCCAAGGTCATGGGCCAGGGCCACGGCCTCGGCCAAGTCGGTGTTGAGGCCAAGGACACCGGCGATCGTGCGGGCGACCTGCGCCACCTCGATCGTGTGGGTCAGACGGGTGCGATAGTAGTCGCCCTCGTGTTCGACGAAGACTTGTGTCTTGTGCTTCAGCCTGCGGAAAGCCGAGGAATGGATGATACGGTCACGGTCGCGCTGGAAGGGCGAGCGGAACGAAGACAGCCGTTCCGGCCAGAGCCTGCCGCGGCTGGCATCGGGTTGGCAGGCGAATGGTTGCAGCATTCCCGGCTGTCCTTGTTCCAATCAGTCAGGCCCCATATATTCATCCCATGCCGCGAAGGATACGGGAACAGCCATGGAACTGACCTTGCCGCCGAAAGTGACCGACCGGGCTTTCGCCAGGCTGGCCGAAATTGCCGAAGCGACGGGCGAAGTGAAGCCGTTGCGCGTCGCTGTGGACGGCGGAGGGTGCTCGGGGTTTCAATACTCGATCACGCTGGACGATCCCGCGCCGGACGATCTTGTGCTGGAAAAGGCGGGGCAACGGGTGCTGGTTGATCAGGTCAGCCTGCCGTTCCTTGCCAATGCCGTGATCGATTTCACCGACGAGCTGATCGGGGCGCGTTTCGTGGTGGAAAACCCCAACGCCAAGACCAGCTGCGGCTGCGGGACCAGTTTTTCGATCTGAACCCTCGCCCTCTCGGCCGAGCGGACTAACTTTGTTGCGGCGCAGCAAAGGGAGGCGACATGCAGGTCTTGATGCTGGGATCGGCACCGATGGCGGCAGCGGCGCGGGACTGGCCGCGCGCGCCCTTCGACCTAGTGCTTGCAATCAACAACGCCTGGCGGATCCGGCCCGATTGGGACGTGGCGATCCATCCGCATGATTTTCCGGTTGATCGGCAAGCCGTTGCCGGCCCCGGACAGCGGATCGTGACGGAAGCCGAATTCGTGCCCGCCCAGAACGAGTACGGTGGCTTTGTTTACGCTGGCGCAACAATGGCGTTCACGGCAGGCTATTGGGCGCTTAATGCGCTAAAGCCAAACGTGATCGCGGTCTATGGCTGCGACATGCACTATCCGGCGACGGGCCCGACGCATTTCTACGGCACGGGCGCGCCGGACCCGTTGCGGGCCGACATCACCCTGCGGTCGCTGGAGGCGAAGGCGGCGCGGTTGATGGTGATGGCCGCACAGCAGGGCTGCGCGATGGTCAACCTGTCGCACGGGCCGTCGCGGCTGGTGTTTCCCCGGTCCACGCGTGAAGCATCGGCACAGGCACGACCCCTTCGCTGGTGTCCGGACCTTGCCGCCGAGGCCTTGGCGCTGGAGGCCAAGCTTGGCTATCTGGTGCCCTCGGGCCGCTACTGGGAGGAAGCGGATCGCTTTGACCCGCGCGCGCTGGCCCGGATAGATGCTCTTTGGCTGCAGGCGGCGACCCGGCCGTTGCGGCAGACGGCTTGAGCCCGGAGGGTTCGGAGCCTAGGCTTGCGGGAACCGGAGGGCCAGGCGATGAAGCTTGCGACGTTCAACATCAACGGGATCAAGGCGCGGATCGAGGCCTTGCCGGCCTGGCTGGCCGAGGCACAGCCGGATCTTGTCTGCCTGCAAGAGATCAAGTCGGTGGACGAGGGCTTTCCGCGCGAGTTGTTCGAGGGGATGGGCTACCGGGTCGAGACGCATGGCCAGAAGTCGTTCAACGGGGTGGCGATCTTGTCGAAGCTGCCCTTGAGCGATGTGCGGCGGGGATTGCCGGGAGACGAGAGCGACGAACAGGCGCGGTGGATCGAGGCGGTGGTGGATGCGGGCCGGCCGGTCAGGGTCTGCGGGCTGTACCTTCCGAACGGGAACCCCGCGCCGGGGCCGAAGTATGACTACAAGCTGACCTGGATGGCGCGGATGGAGGCGCGGGTGCGGGAGCTGCTGGCCGCTGAGGAAGCCTTCGTCTGCCTTGGGGACTATAACGTGATCCCTCAGGGAGTGGATGCGGCGAAACCCGAGGCCTGGACCACCGACGCGCTGTTCCTGCCGGAAAGCCGGGCGGCCCTGCGGCGGATGGTTCACCTCGGGCTGACCGATGCCCTGCGGGTCCGTCAGCCGGGTCCGGGGGTCTACACGTTCTGGGACTATCAGGCGGGGGCCTGGGAGCGGAACAACGGCATCCGGATCGATCATCTGATGCTGTCGCCGCAGGCGGCCGACCGGCTGGAAGAGGCGGGCGTCGACAAGGCGGTGCGGGGTGGGGACAAGCCGTCCGATCACGTGCCGGTTTGGGTGCGGCTGGCGGCCTGAACGGAACTGTCCACGGTGGACATCTTCGGAAAATACCCTGAATTCCGGAACTTGGTCGCGGGCGTTAGGGATTTCATAAGACCCCCAGCGGACGCGCAAATGGCTGGCGTTTGCTGAATTGAGCGCCTTCGGCGCGCATTTTTTGTCTCGCCTCTGGCGCAAGCGCCAACCGGCTCGGACCTTCAGGGGCGCTTCGCCCCCCGAAACCCCCAGAGAGTATTTCGGAAAAGGGCAAGGGGCTTGCACGGTCAGGCAGTCCTGGCGCAGCGCCGACTATGCCGGGCCTTGCGTCACATCGTGGCCATAGAGCCAGTCAAAGCGGCTGAGCATTGTGCCGGGGGAAAGCCGACCCAGAAGCCGCAGGCCGCCGTGCCCGATCATCCGGGGCAGGCCAGAGAGGTGATAGGCCCGGGCATTGTCGTTGGCGGCAGCGACGATCCGTGTGGTGCGGGGCTTGCGGAGTGACTGGTAGGCGGTAAGGGCCGCAGCTGGAGAATCGTGGGTGGCCAGCGCCGAGGCCAGGACCCAGGCATCCTCCAGCGCCATGCTGGCGCCTTGCGCGAGGAACGGCAGCGTCGGATGCGCGGCGTCACCTAGGATCGCCACGCCGCCCTGCCCCATCGACTTGACCCAGGTCTCGGCGACCCTGTGGCGGAAGAGGCCCCAGAGCCAGGGGTCTTCGACCGGCTCCAGCCAGTCGCGGACACGGGGCGAGAAGCCTGCGAACGCAAGCCGCAAGTCTATGCTGTCGTCGCGCAGGGTCCAGCTTTCCTCGGCCCACCGCTGGCGTTCCTCGACAGCGACAATGTTGCGGAGTGTGCCACCGCGCAGCGGGTAAGACACCAGATGCCGCCCCGGTCCCATGTGAACTTCGGCCACTGGCGGGTCGCCCGGAGTACCCGGGATCACCGCGCGCCAGGCGACCTGGCCCGTGAAGAAGGGTGCCGCCGCGCCGTTCAGCGCCATCCGGGTCCGCGAGTGCAGCCCGTCCGCACCGATCAGGATCGGTGCCTCGAGCCGTTCGCCCGTGTCGAGGGTCAGGGCGGGGTGCGGGCCGGACAGGTCGGTCTTGGCACTTCGAGACAAGAGACGCAGGGTGACGCCAGCCTCGGTCGCGCCGCGCAAGAGAAGGTCGATCAGGTCGGCGCGGTGCAGGAAGTGATACCCTTGATCCGGACGCAGGCGCGCGAGATCAAGCCGGGTCACCAGCTCACCTGTCGGCCCGTCGACAAGATGCACCGCCTCGGCCCGCAGCGAGGCCGCGTCGAGCGCGGACTGGAGACCGAGAGCCCGCAGCACCGCCGCCCCGTTGGGCGAGATCTGAAGGCCAGCCCCCACTTCGCGAATCGCGTCAGCCTGTTCGAGGACCGTGACGGCGGCACCGCGCAAGGCGAGCGCCCGCGCGACGGCAAGGCCCGCTACGCCTGCGCCGACGACAGTGACGGATTGACCGATCAGACTCATTCCTGGGCCCCCGACATGACAACGCCGGACCAAAGGCCCGGCGTCAAGGTCGCAGACTGTCGCGGGGGCACATCAGTCGTCGCGGTGAACCTTTTCGCGGCGTTCGTGCTTTTCCTGCGCTTCCAGCGTCATCGTGGCGATGGGCCGGGCGTCAAGGCGTTTCAGGCTGATCGGCTCACCGGTCACTTCGCAATAGCCGAACTCGCCATTGTCGATCCGGCGCAGAGCGGAATCGATCTTGGCGACCAGCTTGCGCTGGCGGTCCCGGGTGCGCAGTTCGAGGGCACGGTCGGTCTCTTCCGAGGCGCGGTCGGCAATGTCGGGGACATTGCGGGCGCTGTCTTGCAGACTGTCGATGGTTTCGGCCGATTGATCCAGAAGTTCCTGCTTCCAGATCAACAGCTTGCGACGAAAATACTCAAGCTGGCGGTCGTTCATGAACGGCTCGTCCTCGGCGGGACGGTAGTCGTCGGGCAGGAAAACTTCGGCCTTCATCGAAAAACTCTCCTTGGCGCCGGATCGCTCCGACAGGTGGGCTTCTGTCATGGACGCGCTCCTGTTGCGGCGCATTTATCCCAAGGCCGAAGCATTGTCACTAGCGGTTGCGACATTTTCTGGGCACAGGTAGGGTTTGTGAAAGGCCGGCAGGCAGGATGTTGTAAGCACAATGAAATTCGCCACGACTGAGACCTACGTCGCGTCAGATGATCTGGCGATTGCCGTGAATGCCGCCGTCACGCTGCAGCGCCCGCTCTTGGTGAAAGGCGAGCCCGGAACCGGCAAGACCGAGCTTGCGCGGCAGGTCGCGGGGGCCTTGGGGCTGCCGCTGATCGAATGGCACGTGAAGTCGACGACGAAGGCGCAGCAGGGGCTTTACGAATACGACGCGGTCAGCCGGTTGCGCGACAGCCAGTTGGGCGAGGCGCGGGTGCATGACGTGCGCAACTACATCCGGAAGGGCAAGCTGTGGCAGGCCTTCGAGGCCGAGGGTCGCGTGGTTCTGCTGATCGACGAGATCGACAAGGCGGATATCGAGTTTCCGAACGACCTTCTGCAGGAACTCGACCGGATGGAGTTCCATGTCTACGAGACGGGCGAGATGGTACAGGCCCGGCATCGTCCGGTGGTGATCATCACCTCGAACAACGAGAAGGAGCTGCCGGATGCGTTTCTGCGGCGCTGCTTCTTCCACTACATCCGGTTTCCGGACGCGGACACGCTGGCGGCGATCGTGCGGGTGCATTTTCCGGACATCAAGGACCAGTTGCTTACCGCGGCACTGACGCAGTTCTATGAGTTGCGCGAGGTGCCGGGGCTGAAGAAGAAGCCCTCCACCTCCGAGGTGCTGGACTGGCTGCGGCTGTTGTTGGCCGAGGATCTGGCGCCGGAGGACCTGCGCAAGGACCCGAAGAACGCCCTGCCCCGACTGCATGGCGCGCTGTTGAAGAACGAGCAGGATGTGCAGCTCTTCGAACGGCTGGCCTTCATGGCGCGGGGGCAGCGTTAATTGCGCAGGCGGATGCGGATTTCGGTGACCCAGTCGTCGGAAGGGTCGCCCTCGGCCTGGTTGAAAAGCTCCAGCCTTGCGGCAAAGCGGTCGCCTGCGGCGGTCTCCTCGACATCCCAGTCGACCCGGCGGACCTTTGACCATTCGATCAGCATGATCGTGGCGTCGTAAAGTTCATCCGGGTGGCCATGGTGCAGGACCGAGATGTAGCGCCCGGCAGGCAGGGTTTCGGCGCGGATTTCGCCTTCGCCAACGGTGCCGGGGGCGACGGGATAGCCGAAGGCCATGCCCATCTGACCAGCCATGTTGATGAGGTCATAGCGAAAGAACCCCGGGCCGGTCGGTGCGATGCGCTTTTCGGCCATCCAGGCTTCGACAGCGTCCAGGGCTGCGGGACCGGCACTGTCCAGTGCGTCCATGCCAATTGCTGCGTGCCGGACCAGCACCGGTTGGGCGGCATGGGTGACGATGCGCGGCAGGGTCAGGCTGCCAGCAAGGTGCGGGTAGGCGGTCATCGGACGGTCCTTTCGGCAATGGTTTCATCATGGCGGCGGCGGGCCTCGGCGAGGTCCTGGGCCACGCCGGAGAGTTTCGCGGGGGAAAGCGTCGGGTAGACCGAGCCGATGCCGTGGAGGCGCAGGAGGAGGTCTTCGAGGATGCCGAAGGACGAAGTCCAGCCGCCGGTGTGACCTGCGTGCTGATCGGCGTTCGGGAAACCGGTCTGCAGGAAGTGCATCCGGGTGCCCTGCCCTTCTGGCGCAAAGCGGACCGAGATGACGGAGTGGACGCCGAACTCGTCGAAGTGGGACGAGAAGGTCAGGCGTTGGTCGGGGATCACTTCGTGGTAGGTGCCGTGGATCCAGTGCGGCTGGCCGTCCCTCTCCATGTTGAAGCGCCAGGTGCCGCCGGCGCGGACGTCGGCCTCGCAGGTGGTCAGGTGGTGGCCTTCGGGGCCCCACCATGCCGACAGGAGCGACGGGTGGGACCAGAGCGCGTAGACGAAGGCGGGGGCCGCGTCGAAATGGCGATCGAGGGCAAGGAGGTTCGGGTGGGTCATTCTGCGGGTTCCTTGGCAAGGCGCTGACGGGCGGCTTCAAGGTCGCGGGCGACGCCGTCGAGGTGGGCTTTCTCGGGGAGCTTGGGCCAGAGGGTGCCGACGCCGTGCATGGCGAGAAGGGCGTCGGACATGATGCGGAGGGCATAGGGCCAGCCGCGGGCGTGCTCGATGCGGGCTTGGGCGTCGGGGAAGCCGGTTTGCAGGAAGTGGAGGCGGGTGCCGTCGGCCTCGGGGGTGAGGTCGATGGAGATCACGCTGAAGAAGTCGGTGCCTTCGAAGTGGTAGCTGTAGACGAGGCGGGAGGTTGGTTCGACCTCGTGGTAGGTGCCGCAGACGTGTTCAGTGATCGCGCCGTTCACGTTGCGCAGGGACCAGTTCCCGCCGGGGCGGAGGTCGATGGCGATGTCGTGGGCGCGGAAACCGTGGCTGGAGCCGAACCAGGAACGGATCAGTTCCGGCCGGGTCCAGACGGCCCAGACGAGGCCCGAGGGACCGGCGAAGCGGTGGGTCAGACGCAGGGCGTTGGCGTCATTGTCTTCCATTCTTCTTCGCCTCCTCGTTCAGGCGGGTGATGAGGGCGTCCATCCGGTCGAAAGCGCCTTCCCAGTACTGGCGATAGTGGTCGATCCAGGCCCCGGCGCGTTTCAGCCCTTCGGGCTCCAGATGCACCGGACGCGTCTTGGCCACCCGTTCGCGGCGGATCAGGCCGGCTTCCTCAAGCACTTTCAGGTGCTTGGAGATACCGGGCTGCGAGAGGTGGTTCGCCTCGACCAAGGCGTTCACCGTCAGCGCCCCATCGGCGATCTGGGCAAGGATCGCGCGGCGGGTGGGATCGGCCAGTGCAAGGAAGGTGCGGGACAGCGGATCGGACATTTGATTGCCTATTGGTTATATTTCTCATTGGTAATCTGAATCCCTGGTGGACGCAAGCCGAATCACTCACGCCGTCGTTCACAGGCCACGCCAGCACACAGCAAATGTAGGATTTGTAATATTCCGTGATCGCCCCGGATACATCCTGCGGCCCCGGCCACTTCAACCGCGAGGGGTAGTGGTCGGAAGAATCGTCATTTTTCGCGAATTGACTCACGGTCGCAAAGGGCCGGACAGTTTCGGGGCTCCAAGCTGCCTGGGGTGCTGCCGAACTGGTTTTGTAAATGCGTCTGCCCCTGATGTTTGCCGCGCTTTGCGTGGTGTCGGCCTGTGGCGAACCCGCCCAGGTGACAAAAAGCCGCCCGCCCGCCGAAGTGGGCGTGGGCTTTGGCGCGCCGGGCGGATACCCGGTGGTGGTCAGCAGTGGGGCGGCCTCGTCGCTGACGCGAGACTTCATGGACCTGACCTTTGCGATGGAAAGCGGGCGCGGCTTGCAGACCTTCAGCCGGTTCGAAGGGCCGGTGACGGTGGCGCTGACGGGGAATGTGCCCGGCACGGCAGCGCGGGATCTTGGGGCGCTGATCGGACGGCTCAGGGCCGAGGCGGGGATCGACATCGCGCCCACGACGGGGCCCGCGACGATCACGGTCGAATTTGCCAGCCGGTCGGACCTGCGCAGGCTGGCCCCGATGGCGGCCTGTTTCGTGGTGCCGAACGTGGGCTCGCTGGCGGAGTACCGGCGACTGCGGGGGCGGGACGAAGTGGATTGGGCGCTGGTCACCCGGCGGGAACGGGCGGCGATCTTCATCCCGACCGACACCAGCCCGCAAGAGGTGCGCGACTGCCTGCACGAGGAACTGGCGCAGGCGTTGGGGCCGCTGAACGACCTGTACCGGTTGTCCGACAGCGTCTTCAACGATGACAACTTCCACTCGGTCCTGACCCGCTTTGACATGGAAATCCTGCGGCTGACCTATGGCTCGGGGCTGGCGAGCGGCATGACCCGCGAAGAGGTCGCGGCGCGGCTGGGGACCTCGGCTGCGGTTGGCACTGGCCAGTCCGCCGACTGGGCCCGGGCAATCGAGACGGCGCTGGGGCGCAGCGGCTCGCTGGCCACGCGCAAGGCGGCGGCGGAACGGGCGCTGGCGCTGGCGCAAGGGTCGGGCTGGCAGGACAGCCGGCTGGCGTTCAGCCATTTCGCGGTCGGACGGCTTTTGGCCGGCAGCGAGCCGGAGCGGGCTTTCAATGCCTTCGGGCGCGCTGCGGCAATCTATGCCGGGCTGCCGGGGGGCGATCTGCAGCTGGCGCATGTCGACATGCAGCTGGCGGTGATGGCTCTGGCGGGCGGCTTGGCCGAGGAGGCCGCGCGGCTGGCGGACCGGGCGATGCCGGTGGTTCGCGCGCATGAAAACGCGGCCCTTCTGGCGACGCTGATGCTGATCAAGGCCGAGGCGCTGGAAGCCTTGGGCAACCCCTCGGCTGCGGCAGCGCTGCGCATGGACAGTGCACCGTGGGCGCGTTATGGCTTCGGCTCTGACGGCATGGTCAAGACCCGGATGCGCGACATCGCGGCCGTGGCGGACCGGGCCGAAAAGGGCTGAAGGGGCAGCGTGACTGCCCTAGAAAAGGGGCGGAATGTTCGTGATCGGCGGCCTTATTCTGGGTGCCCTCAGCGGCGGCTTTCGGGCAAAGGCGCGCGGTGGCAAACCGGCGGACATTGCGCAATATGCCGTGGTCCACGCCATCATCTTCGGAGTCATCGGTCTGTTCCTGACCCTGTATCTTGACCGCATGCTGCGGGGCTGACCCATGTTCCTGCCCTTCTTCCAGACCTTGCGGGAAGAAGGCGTGCCGGTGTCCCTGCGCGAGTTCCTTGGCTTTCTCGAAGCGATGGCGGCGGGGCTGGTCATCTATGACCCGGAAGGCTTCTACCACCTTGCCCGCCTGACCATGGTCAAGGACGAACGCCACATCGACCGCTTTGACCGCGCTTTCGCCCGGGCCTTCGCGGGGCTGGAAAGCGTCACTGCGGATCAGGTTCTGGAGGCGCTGGAGCTACCACGCGACTGGCTGGAAAAGCTTGCGGAACGCCACCTTTCGGCAGAAGAACGCGCGGCGATTCAGGCGCTTGGCGGCTTTGACAAGCTGATGGAAACGCTCCGCCAGCGGCTGGAGGAGCAGAAGGGCCGCCATCAGGGCGGGTCCAAGTGGATCGGGACGGCGGGCACCTCCCAGTTCGGGGCCTATGGCTACAATCCCGAAGGGGTGCGGATCGGGCAGGAGACCAGCCGCCACCAGCGCGCGGTTAAGGTCTGGGACAAGCGCGAGTTCCGCAACCTCGACGGCGATGCCGAGATCGGCACGCGGACGATGAA
>JBKDYO010000101.1:0-18585 GCA_046305855.1 Paracoccaceae bacterium | reverse complement strand
GACCTCGCGCAGCATGATCTTCGTCTCGCCGGACGGTGAGCGGTCGATGAACACCTACCTCGGCATCTCCTCCGAACTCGGCCCCGACGACGTGTCCGATTCAGTGGCCGGCAGCGCCGAGATCCTGTTCCTCGAAGGCTACCTCTACGACAAACCCAAGGGCAAACAGGCTTTTGAGCGCGCCGTGGAGCTCTGCCACAAGGCCGGCGGCAAGGCCGGCATCGCCCTCTCCGACCCCTTCTGCGTCGACCGCCACCGCGACGACTTCCGCCGCTTGGTCAAGTCGCTCGACTACGTGATCGGGAACGAACACGAATGGTCCTCGCTCTACCAGACCGACCTCTCCGCCGCCCTGGAACAGGCCGCGCAGGATGCGGGCCTCGTCGTATGCACCCGGTCCGGCCATGACGTGATCGTGGTGCGCGGCGAGGAAGAGGCCATCGTCCCGGTGAAACGTGTCGTCCCCGTGGATGCCACCGGGGCAGGGGACCAGTTCGCTGCCGGGTTCCTCTACGGCCTCGCCACCGGTCAGTCGCTGTCCACCTCTGGCCGCATGGGCTGCGTCGCCGCCGCCGAGGTCATCAGCCACTTCGGCGCCCGCCCCGAAGCCGACCTCAAGGTCCTCTTCCGCAAGGAAGGCCTGATCTAGGCCCCCCTTTAGACCTTTCTCTTCCCCAAATTTCCCCGCCGGAGGCTCGTCCCCCGAGCCGGTTGGCGCTTGCGCCAGAGGCGAGACAAAGGCTTGCGCGGAACGCGCTCAATTCAACACCCGCCCCACCCCGCGATGCCGCTGGCTTCAGGGGCGCGACCGTGGCAAAATGTTCTACCTTTGTTCACGCTACCCCGAGTCGCCTCTTGCCCTTCGTCGAACTCTCCGCGCTCACGAATTTCACCTTCCTCACCGGGGCCTCCCACCCCGAGGAGATGATCCTGCGCGCGTCCGAGATGGGGATGCCCGCGCTGGCCGTGGCCGATGTGAACTCGGTCGCAGGCATCGTCCGCGCCCATACCAAAGCCCGCGAACTCGCCCGCGACGGCGGCCCCAAGGTGCGCCTGATCCCCGCCGCCCGCATCATCCTGACCGATGGCTTCCAGGTCACCTGCCTGCCCCGCGACCGCGCTGCCTGGGGCCGCCTCTGCCGGCTCCTCAGCCTCGGCCGCCTGCGGGCCGAAAAGGGCAGCTGCACTCTCGACCTGCCCGACCTTCTCGACTGGGGCGAGGGGATGGAGCTGCTCCTGCTCCCCCCCGACCAGCGCCTGACGCTGGCCATGAACGGCGCCGCGATGGACCCAAAACTCTGGCACTCCCACGCCCGCCGCCTGGCCAAGCGCTTCCCCGGCCAGGTCAGCCTGGCCATGTCCCCGCGCTATGACGGGCAGGACGCGGACCACTTCCAGCACCTCGCCCGGCTGGCCGAAACCCTCCACCTCCCCACCGTCGCCACCGGCCTCCCCTTCCTCCACCACGGCAAACGCCGCCGCCTCGCCGATGTCCTGACCGCGATCCGCCTGGGCGTCCCCGTCGACAAGCTTGGCCGCCGGGCACTCCCGAACAACGAAGGCCGCCTCCGCAGCGAGGCCGAAATGCTCCGCCTCTTCGCCGGACATGAACCCGCCGTCCACCGCGCCGGAGAGATCGCCACCCGCGCCGCCTTCTCGCTGGACGAACTCCAGTACGAATACCCCTCCGAGGTCACCGGCGGCGAAAGTGCCGCCCAGCGCCTGACACGCCTCGCCGAAGCGGGCCTCAACTGGCGCTATCCCGAAGGCCCACCCGACCGCGCGCGCGCCCAGATGGCGCACGAACTGACCCTGATCGCCAAACTGCGCTATGAGCCCTACTTCCTCACCGTCCACGACATCGTGGCCTTCGCCCGCCAACGCGGCATCCTGTGCCAGGGCCGCGGGTCCGCCGCCAATTCCGTCGTCTGCTACGCGCTTGGCGTGACTTCGGTCTCGCCCGAGATCGGCACCATGGTTTTCGAACGTTTCATCTCGGAAGCCCGCAACGAACCGCCCGACATTGATGTGGATTTCGAACACGAACGCCGGGAAGAGGTGATCCAGCACATCTACGAAAAATACGGCCGCCACCGCGCCGGGCTTTGCGCCACGGTGATCCACTACCGCGGCAAACGCGCTGTGCGCGAGGTCGGCCGCGCGATGGGCCTGTCCGAGGATACCCTCGCCGCCATGTCCAGCCAGATCTGGGGCTGGGGCGGGCCAGGGGCAGTGACCGAAACCCGACTCAAGGAAATCGGCCTCGACCCGACCGACCGGCGCCTCAAGCAGACTATGGCCCTGATCGACGAAATCCAGGGCTTCCCCCGGCACCTGTCGCAGCACGTCGGCGGCTTCATCATCACGGAAGGAAGGCTGGACGAGCTGTGCCCGGTGGAAAACGCCACGATGGAGGACCGCACCGTCATCCCCTGGGACAAGGACGACATCGACACGCTGAAGATCCTGAAGGTCGACATTCTGGCCCTGGGCATGCTGTCCTGCATCCGCAAGGCCTTCAACCTTCTCGACCAGCACCACCACCAGCGCTTCACGCTCGCGACCCTCCCGCCCGAGGACCCGGAGACCTACCGCATGCTCTGCCGCGCGGACAGTCTGGGGGTCTTCCAGGTCGAAAGCCGCGCCCAGATGAACTTCCTGCCCCGGATGAAGCCGAAATGCTTCTACGACCTCGTGATCCAGGTGGCGATCATCCGACCCGGCCCCATTCAGGGTGACATGGTCCACCCGTTCCTGCGGCGACGGAACGGGCAGGAGAAGGTCAGCTTTCCGTCCGACGAGTTGGGGAAAGTGCTGGGCAAGACCCTCGGCGTGCCGCTGTTTCAGGAACAGGCGATGCAGATCGCCATCGTCGGCGCCGGGTTCACACCGGACGAGGCCGACCGCCTGCGCCGATCCCTGGCGACGTTCAAGAAGCATGGGTCGGTCAGCGAATTCAGCGACCGCTTCATCGGCGGGATGCTGGCCAAGGGCTATGACGAGGATTTCGCCCGCCGCTGCTTTGCCCAGATCGAGGGCTTCGGCAGCTACGGCTTCCCCGAAAGCCATGCCGCCAGCTTTGCCCTCCTCGTCTATGCCAGCGCCTGGATCAAGCGCCACCACCCCGGCATCTTCGCCTGCGCGCTTCTCAACAGCCAACCGATGGGCTTTTACGCCCCGGCCCAGATCGTCCGCGATGCGCGCGAACATGGGGTGACCGTCCTGCCGCCCTGCATCCAGACGAGCCACTGGGACAACCGGATGGAATGGCTCGACCAGCCGGGCCAGCCGCCCGAACTGGGCTTGCGCCTCGGCTTCCGCCAGATCCGCGGCATCGCCGAGGACGAGGCACGCTGGATCACCGGCGCGCGCGGCAACGGCTACCAGACCGTGCAGGATGTCTGGCGCCGCGCCGGGGTCGGCCCTGCCACGCTGACGCGCCTCGCCGAAGCCGACGCCTTCGCGGCCCTCGGCCTTTCCCGCCGCGACGCGCTCTGGGCCGCCGAAGCGCTGGCCGAAGGCGCGCCTCTTCCCCTTTTCGCCGCCGACATGGACGGCGAAGGCATCCTTGAGCCTGACGTCGCCTTCCGCGAAATGACCCTGGGTGAGGCGGTGGTCGAGGATTACGTCGCCATGCGCCTGACGCTCCGCGCGCATCCCATGGCGCTTTTGCGCGCAGCACTCGACGCTGCCTGAAAAGGGGGGCCACCTCGGGGCCCATCGAGGGCCCGCTCGGCGGCACTGGCGCGGGCACCATGCCCAGCGCAGGCCTGGGCGGAAAGGGCGGATGCCTCCGGCGGGAGTATTTCGGAAAGGGCAAGCCTGTTTGCAGTTTCTTAACCCACCTATGGCGAACTGCCCTCGCGGTACAGGGAGGAGTCCCGATGACCGCAAAGGGCAAGTCGCCCCGGCGGCGTGGGAAGCTCTCCCTCCGCACTGTAAGAGGTGCCGACCGCCGGGGCGCATTGCCAACCGCTCCGCAATTGCCCTTTGCCAAATACTCCCGCCGGAGGCAGGCGACCCCTCCACCCAAGCGCCAGACCCACCCCCTTTATCCGCGGCAGCGCTGTCCGAGGGGCTCGATGCCCCGAGGACAGCTCCCCCGCTCAGGCAATGGCCTTTCCATCCCACCTGCGCTATCCCCCGCCCAAGACACCCCAGCCCAAGCCCCCGGCCGCCGATGACCCCCGCCTTCCCCCAGATCAAGGACCTCGTGCTGATCGGCGGCGGGCATAGCCATGCGCTCGTCCTGCGGATGTGGGGGATGAACCCGCTGCCCGGCACCCGGTTGACGGTGATCAACCCCGACCCGGCCGCGCCCTATACCGGCATGCTTCCAGGTCTCATCGCCGGGCATTACCGGCGGGACGAGCTGATGATCGATCTCGTCCGCCTCGCCCGCTTTGCCGGGGCGCGGCTGATCCTCGACCGCGCCACGGGGATCGACCGGGACAGGCGTCTCATCCACCTCGCCGAGCGACCGCCCCTGCCCTATGACCTCGCGGCCATCGACATCGGCATCACCTCCGGGCTTCCAAACCAGCCGCACGCCGTCGCCGCCAAACCGCTTGGCCCCTATGCCGCCACCTGGGAGGTGTTCCTCACCCGACGCCCCGCCGCGCCTCAGGTCGTCATCCTCGGCGCGGGCCTTGGCGGGGTCGAGCTGGCGTTCGCCTCCGCCCATCGTCTGCAAACCCTTGGCGCCGAGGCAAAGGTCACCCTGATCGACCGCGCCGAGACCTTCCTGCCCGCCCTTTCGTCTCGCGCCCGCACGCGCCTCCAACGTCATCTCGCGCAGGCCGGGATCGCCCTCCGCCTCGGCACGTCCGTCACCACGATCACGCCCACCTCCGTCACCCTCGACAGCGGCGAAACCCTCGCCTCCGACTTCACGCTCGCAGTCACCGGCGCCAGCCCGCATCCCTGGCTTGCCGAGACCGGCCTTGACCACCAGGGCGGCTTCCTGCTGACCGACGCCACCCTGCGCACCTCCGACCCGCTGATCTTCGCGTCCGGCGACTGCGCGAGCCTCACCGACCCCCGCCCGAAGGCCGGGGTCTTCGCCGTCCGCGCCGCGCCCATCCTGCACACGAACCTCCGCGCAACCCTGACCGGCAAGCCCCTCCGCCCCTTCCGCCCGCAAAACGACTACCTGAAGCTCATCTCGCTTGGCCCGAAATCCGCGCTGGCCGAAAAATGGAGCCTCGCCGCTGCCGGTCCACGCCTCTGGCAGCTCAAGGACCGCATCGACCGCCGCTTCATGGATCGCTTCGGCCCTTACCCGACAATGGCCAAAGCCAGTCTGCCCGGCGAAGCGACCCAGGGACTGACCGCCCATCTCGACCAGCGCCCCCTCTGCGGCGGCTGTGGCGCGAAGCTCGGCCCCGGCGTGCTGTCCACAGCCCTGGCCACCCTCCCCGCGCCCGCCAGACCCGAGGTCCGCTCCGGCCCCGGCGACGATGCCGCCGTCCTGACCACGCCGACCGGAGCGCAGGTCCTTACCACCGACCACCTCCGCGCCTTCTGCAACGATCCCCGCCTGATGGCCCGCATTGCCGCCCTGCACTCCATGGGTGATGTCTGGGCCATGGGGGCAACGCCGCAGGTCGCCCTCGCGCAGATCACACTGCCGCCCCTCGGCCTCGATCTGCAGACCCGCATGCTGGCCGAGATCATGGCGGAAGCCGCCGCCACCTTCCGCGTCGCAGGGGCCGATGTCGTCGGCGGCCATTCCACCGAGGGGGCCGAGCTGACGATCGGCTTCACCGTCACCGGCACCGCTGCCCGCGTGATTGCCAAAGGCGGCGCCAAGCCCGGCGACGCGCTGATCCTCACGAAACCGCTTGGCTCGGGCACGATCCTTGCGGCCGAAATGGCGATGGCAAGCGTCCCGGGTTTCCTCATGGGCGAAATCTGGGCCGCCTGCATCCAGCAGATGACCCGCGCGCAAGGCAGCGCCGCGGCAATCCTGACGCCCCATGCAACGGCGATGACCGATGTCACCGGCTTCGGCCTCGCCGGTCACCTGCTGGAGATGCAGGACGCCGCAAACACTGCCGCCACGATCCGCCTTGACGACATCCCGCTGATGCCCGGCGCACTGGACCTTGCCAAGGCGGGGCATGGCTCTTCGCTGCAGCCGGCCAATCTCGCCGCGGTCTCGTGGCGGATGACCGTCCCGCAAGACCCGCGCGCCAACCTGCTGACCGACCCGCAAACCGCCGGCGGCCTACTTGCCGCTGTCCCGCAGTCCTTGGCAGATGCCTTGCTTGCCGATCTCAAGGCTGCCGGCCACGATGCGGCGATCATCGGCACCGTCAATTCAGGCCCGCCGCATCTGACGGTCACGACCTAGGCCTGACGCGCCAGACCCTTCACGGCCTCGGCCACCTCAGCGGCCAGCCCCGGCAACGCCTCGGGCCGGAGGTCTTCGGCTGCAACCTCTGCCAGACGCACCGCCATCCGCGCCCGATGCTTGCCGTAGCGCGGGTCATAGTGCTGTTCCATCAGGCTGTCGGCCAGCGCCGCATGCTCTCCCGCAGCGGCAAGCCCCAGCCAACTCTCGATCAGCTCGGCGGGGTGCAGGGGCTTCAGCAGACGCACCGTTTCGGCCAACCGGTCGGCATCCGCTGTCAGGTCTGCATAGGCCCGCGCCAGGTATTCGGCCCGGACGCCGCGTGGCGCCGCGATTGCCACGCGCGGGGCGGCAACCATCGCCTTCCAGATTTCCGGCGGCAGACGGCGTTCACCGATCTTCGAGCTTTCCGCCTCGACCACCACCGGCCGCGACGGATCAAGCCCCGCCAAGGCCAACGCAAGAGCCCCCTCAAAGGCCTTCTGCGACGGCTGCGCGCCGACCGACCCGAACAGGGACCCCCGGTGCCGCGCCAGACCTTCCAGGTCGATCACCTGCACGCCAAGACCCGGCAACAGGTTCAAGATGTCGGTCTTCGCCGACCCGGTGTTCCCGTCCAGCACCACGACCGGCGCGCGGACCGGCGTGTCATAAACCTCGCGCACCACAAGGCCACGCCAGGTCTTGTAGCCTCCGGCCAGCGTTTCGACCCGCCAGCCGATCTGCGACAGGATCGTCGCAAACGACCCCGACCTTTGTCCGCCCCGCCAGCAATAGACCAGCGGACGCCACCCCCCGGGCTTGTCCGCAAGCGGCCCTTCCAGATGCCGTGCTGCGTTCTTCGACACCAGCGCAGCGCCCACCTTGCGGGCGGTGAAGGGTGAGACCTGCTTGTAGATCGTGCCGACCCGGGCGCGTTCATCGTCGTCCAGAACCGGCAGTGAAATCGCGCCCGGCAAGTGGTCTTCGGCGTATTCGGCCGGAGCCCGCACGTCGATGATGTCATCGAAGCCATGCACCGCAAGGTCAGCCAGAGAGGTCAGGGTAATTGCCATCACGCACTTCTTACCGACCCCGGCGGAAAGGTGCCAGCCCGGTCGAAAAGACTGAATTCCCTACTCGCCAGATCGCCCCGAAAGGCGCATGATTCCAGTCATGCGCATATTGGCACTGATCCTGTCATTCAGCCTCGCGACCCCGCTTCTGGCAGGGTCCGAACCCTCGCGCCTGACTGCCGCCGCACGGGAACAGGTCGGCGTGACTGTGACTTACGACCCGGCCTATGTGCAGCTTGAGTTTCCGGGTGGCGACCTGCCGCGTGACCGGGGCGTCTGCACCGATGTGGTGATCCGGGCGCTGCGTGACGGCTGGGGGATCGACCTGCAACTTGCGGTGAACCGGGACATGAAGTCCGAGTTTTCGGCCTATCCGGCGCTTTGGGGCCTTAGCCACCCGGACCGCAACATCGACCACCGCCGGGTGCCGAACCTGCAGACTTTCCTAGCCCGTATCGGGGCCGAGGTGCCGCTGACCGAAGGACCCGCGCCCTACCTGCCCGGCGACATCGTGACCTGGATGCTGCCCGGCAACCTGCATCATATCGGCATTGTCTCGGACCAGCGCGGCACGGACGGCACGCCGCTGATCCTGCATAACATCGGTGCGGGCGCGAAAGAGGAAGACATCCTTTTCGCCTACCCGATGACCGGTCACTACCGCATTGGCGCGAACGAGGCTGAAAAGCTGAAAGCCCTGCAGTAGGTTGAGGGTATCCATCTTACGGCTGTGAAAAAGGGGGCCACCGGCCCCCAAAACTCGTTAAGACGCCAGTCCGCTGATCAAGCGGGCATCATTACGGTGTCGATCACATGGATGACCCCGTTCGAGGCGCCCAGGTCGCTGGAGCTGACCTTGGCCGCGCCAACATGGACGGACCCGTCCTTGCCAGTGACAGTGACTTTCTCACCGCCCAGAGTGGCGATCTCGGCGGTCTTGCCGGCGAATTCCGACGCCATGTGCTTGCCCGAGACGACGTGCAGCTTCAGAATGGCCATCAGCTTGGCCTTGTTGGCCGGAAGGACGAGGTCTTCGACAGTGCCTGCGGGCAGCTTGGCGAAGGCGTCGTTCGAGGGGGCAAACACGGTGAACGGGCCGGTGCCGCCCAAGGCAGTGGTCAGGTTGGCCGCAGAAAGCGCGGTCACAAGTGTCGAGAAGGCCGGGTTACCGGCTGCAGTTTCAACAATGTTCATGAAAGTCCTTTTGTGCGGACGGATGGCCCGCTCCCCAAGACATGGGGTGCGACGGGTCGATTGTTAGGGGCGGTGGCAACCAAGCTGCCGCAGCGCAGCGAAGTCGGCGGACTATGGCCGTGACCGTCGCATCGGTGGGGTGGGAAAACCAGATGATCCCCTCAGATTGCGGTTAACAAATCTGCAATGCCCACGTCCAAGTTATTGTTTCTCTTGGGTTGCATTCCCGTGCCCAGCGTGGACACCTGACCTACCACCCTGCCTCCAGCCGCCCGACCAGCGCCCCCAGCATCGCCCGGCAGCGCTCGATCTGCTCGACCGAAACGAATTCGTCCGGTTTGTGACCCTGGGCCATCGACCCCGGCCCGCAGATCACCGTCGGCACGCCAAGCCGGGCATCGAACAGCCCGCCCTCGGTCCCGAAGGCGACCTTGATCGTCCCGTTCGCGCCGGTCAGCCCCTTCACGAACCGCACCACCTCGGCATCCGATGGCGTCCCAAGCCCGGGGTAGTCCCAAAGCCGCTCCACCGTGATCGCCGCTTCCGGAAACTCGGCCCGCAAAGGCGCGACGATCGCCTCCGCCTCTGCTTCCAGCCGCCGGATCAACCCCGCCACGTCCTCTCCGGCCAGCGACCGAATCTCGAAGTCCAGAACGGCATGGTTCGGCACGATGTTGACCTGCACCCCGCCCGACATCTTGCCCACATGCAGCGTCGTGTAGGGCACGTCATAGTCCCCGTCCCGCAGCCCCGTCGACGCGACCTCGGCCTGCACCCGCCGGACCGAGCCCAGGAAATCCCCCGCCAGATGCAGCGCGTTCAGGGCGAGCGGTGCCAGCGCCGAATGCCCTTCCCGCCCCCGGCACGTTGCCCGCAGCGCCACCTTGCCCTTGTGCCCGGTCGCGACCTGCATCCCCGTGGGCTCTCCCACGATGCAGAACCGGGGCTTCAGCGGAGCCGTGGCCAGAAGGTCGATCAGCGACCGCACCCCCATGCAGCCAATCTCCTCGTCATAGGACAGCGCCAGATGCAGGGGCACGCGCAAGGGTCGCCGCGCGGCCAGCAGCATGGCCTCGATCGCGCAGGCCACGAATCCCTTCATGTCCGCCGCACCCCGCCCGTAGTACCGCCCCCCGGCTTCGGTCAGAGCGAAGGGCGGCACGGTCCAGTCCTGCCCCTCGACCGGCACGACATCGGTATGCCCGGACAGCATCACCCCGGCCACGCCCGCAGGCCCGGTCGAGGCATAGAGGTTCGCTTTGCCGCCGCCTTCGTCCGGGATCAGCGTCACGGTCAGCCCGGCGTCTTCCAGCAGGGCGCGCACATAGGCCATCAGAGCGGCGTTGGGACGGTGGCTCACTGTGTCGAAGGCCAGAAGCCGCTCCAGAATCTCGCGCATGACCGCCTCCCTTTTCCCTCTGCTACCGCGAAACCGCGTTCCCGGAAAGCGTCCCTCCCGCGCGTTCCGCCCTTGTCCCCGAGCCTAGGCTTTGCAAGACTCAAGGCATGACCGCAGAAACCCGTCTGACGCGCCTCGCCGCCCGGCTTTTCCTATCGCTGCTTGCCGCAGTCTACCTGCCAGCGGGCAAGGCCCTTGCCGATGCCGGCAACGTGGCCATCGCCACTTCGGGCACGCCCGGCGCGGCTGCCCGGCTTATCCTCGCGCAGTCGACCTATCAGGCGGCCATGCGCCAGGGTGACGCCGCGCTGCTTCTTGCCTCGATCCGGCTGGCGCGCACTGTGACGCTGCGCCCGCCTACTGGATGGACCAAGGACACAACCGGCGAGGCTTTGAGCGACGATCCCGGCAAGAACGTAGCGCCTCCCGACCCGGCGGCCCCAAGAACCATCGCGATTCTGCAGGCGCTTGCCGGAGAAGACCCCGCCCTGCAGGATCTGGTCTACGATCTTGATGCACAACTTCCGCACGGCCGCCAGACGACAGCCACCCGGGCCACTTCGGACCTTGCAGGGGGCCTGACCGACATCTGGCGGATCGCCCTGTCCGGCGCAGTCCCGGCCGAGCTTGGCCTGATCAGTGACGGCGACAGCCCGCTTGGCCTCACAGTGACTGACGACACCGGCACGGTGATCTGCGCGCTTCCCGCCGGCAACGCGCCGGGCCTCTGCCGCTTTACCCCGGCCCGGAACGGGTTCTTCAGCGTCACGGTGCAGAACGGCGGGACCGTCACCAACAGCTACCACCTGATCGGAAGCTGACCGCCCCGAGTGACAGCATTTGTCACGACATGCACCCTTCTCAACAGCATGCCGGACTGCAAGGATACTCGCACCCCGTCCCCTGCAGGGGCGGGCAAACCCATGGGACACGTCATGACGCTCAAATCCGTTTCCGCCGTACTGGCCACCACTTCCCTGATCGCCCTTGCCCTTCCAGCCCTTGCCCAGGACAAGTCCGGCCCGAATGTCGGCATCACCGCGGAAGGCTCTGCCCCGGGCGGGGCCGCGACCATGGGGCTGGCGCAAGACCTTTACGCCCTCGGCCTGGCGCAGGGCGACGCGGTGACCGTGCTTGCCGCAGCCAAGCTGGCCGCTTCGGTCGAACTGACCCCGGCTGAGGCGGCAGCACTTGATCCCGCAAAGATTGCCTTTGCCGAAGGGGATCAGGAAACCCTGCGCAAGAAGGCGGCCCCCGCTGCGGCCCCTGCCGCGCCCGCGCCGATGATGAACGATGGCACCCCGCGCGCCGCCGCGAAGGCGACCTTCTTCACCGCCGCGAACGAGGACGAAGGTGCTGCCGAAGCCCCGATCACCGCCGACGGGATGTTTGCAAAAGCGAAGGAACTGGCGGCCGATGACGATGCCGTGCTTGGCCTCATCGACGACGCGATGGCCGAAGGGTCACGCGGGCGGGTTGGCGGGTCGGTCGAGTGGCTCTCGCGCCTGCCGTCTGGCCAGACCGATGTCTGGGAGATCCCGTTCTACGGCAATTCCTATGCCGAGATCGCCATCGTTGGCGATGGCGATGCCAACCTTGACGTCGCGGTGACGGACGAGAATGGCAACGTGATCTGCTATGATGTCAGCTGGTCGGACAAGCTTTACTGCGACTGGACCCCGGCCTGGGACGGATACTTCTACGTGACCGTTCAGAACCTGGGCGGGTCGCGGAACAGCTATTACCTGCTGACGAACTGACCGCCTTTCGCCGCGCGCCGGGACCGCATACCTGCGGCAGGTCGTTGAATGGCCTGGGCAGGGTGGCCGACTGGACGCAGACCACTCAGGTAGTGGGCCGTGGTTTCGGCTCGGCATCGGTGGAGCGATCGGGTGCGATGAAGCCCGACAAAAGATGCCGGGCCAGCCCCTGACCCGCCGAAGTGAGCCGGGCGTGCTTGTAGAAAAGCCCGATCCGCAGCGAGGCAAGCGCAGGCAGCCCCTCATCCGGCCCAACGGCGCGCAGGCTGGACGCAAAGGTGGCCGGCGTCAGCGCCGTCAGGCCCAGACCCGCACGGGTGGCCGCGATCAACCCTTCCAGATCGTCCGATACCAGCACCGTCTGCCAGCGCAGCCCCGCGGCTCGCAAGGCTGCACGCATCCGATCGGCATATTCGCAAGGATCAGGGTGGCGGATCAGCGGCACCGGGCGCGACAGATCGGGGGATTGGTCGGCAGAGATCGCCCAGGAGGGGCGGAGGCTGAAGCTTTGCATCATCCAAGGCATCACATCCGACGGGGCAATGGCCAAGGCCAGATCAAGCGCGTCGGCGGCCAATGCGGCGCGCAGGTCCCGTGACTGGCGGCTTGTCACCTCGATCCGGATATCGGGGTGCTGCACTGCGAAGGCCGACACCGCGCGCAGCATCGCGTCGTTGGAAAAGTCGGTCGGCACCCCGACCTTGAGCCAACCCGTCAGACGCTCGGCCTGAAAGCCTGCGACGATGTCATCGTTGATCCGCAGCATCTGCCGCGCCAGCGGATCAAGCTGGCGGGCCGCATCCGTCAGAGTGATCCGCCCGGCGCTGAACTGAAGGAGTGGCTGACCGATCAGCACCTCCAACCGGCGAAGCTGCTGGCTGATCGCCGATTGGGTGCGCCCCAGCGCGGCGGCGGCGGGAGTGTATCCATCAAGGTCGATGACCGTGATGAAGGCGCGCAGAAGGTCGGTCGGAAGATTGAGCTGCATGCCAGTAGCGTCGCTTATAGCTTGATGATTTCAATTAATTTCCCTTCTCTTTGCATCTGCAGCATCCTGAAAGCAGGAGACCCGCGATGAACCGCCAAAGTTTTCAGCAGTTGTTCGGTAGCAACGGACCAGTGGTCACACCGGTGATCCACGTTCTGTCGACCGCTCAGGCCTTGGCGAATCTTGAGGTTCTGCGCGCGGCGGGCTGCCCCGGCGCTTTCTTGATCAACCACGACTTCGGGCGTGACGCCTTCCTGCCGATCCTGCGCGAGGTGCGGCGGGCGATGCCGGACCTCTGGCTTGGAGTGAACTTCCTGGCCGAAGATGGGCGGGTCGGCTTTGCCGCGCTGGGTGCGCTGGCGGCTGAGGGCCACGCCTTTCAGGCGCTTTGGGCGGATGACGCCTGCCTGGACGAACGCCAGGCCGACCAACTCGACGCTAAGGCGATTGCGGCGGCCCGCGCGGACTCGGGCTGGGAGGGGATGTATTTCGGCGGCGTCGCTTTCAAGAAACAGCGCCCGGTCGCTGATGCCGATCTGGAGCGTGCGGCGCGGCTTGGCGCGGAATGGATGGATGTGGTCACAACCTCGGGCCTTGCCACCGGACAGGCACCGGATCTGGCCAAGATCGCGCGCTTTCGGGCCAGCATCGGTGACGCGCCCTTGGCGCTCGCCTCGGGGATCACGCCCGAAAATGCCGGGCACTTCGCGGCGGACGTGGACTGCTTTCTCGTCGCCACCGGCATCAACCATCCGGGTGACTTTTACAACATCGACCCGGCGCGCCTTACCGCCCTGCTGCAGGCCGTCGGAGCACACGAGGTGAGGCATGTTTGACCATGGTCCACGTGAGGATCGCTGGTATCTTTCGCTGATGTCGCCCAACACCAAGGGGCCGCAGTTTGCCTGGCTGGACCCGACCTCGATCTACATCAACCAGGCGGCGTTCAGCGACCTTTTGGCCGACCTTCTGGCCGAGCTTGACCCGGGCAAGATCGATGTCGTCGGCGGCTGCGATGCGATGGGCTTTGTCCTTGGCGCGGCCCTTGCGGCGCGGCTGGATCGCGGTTTCCTGCCGGTGCGCAAGGCAGGCAAGCTGTGCGTCGACACCGACCGGGTGGAGTTCACCAACTACTCCGGCCGCACCCAGGGTATGGAACTGCGCCAGCCCGCCTTTGCCCCCGGCACGCGTGTCCTTCTGGTGGACCAGTGGATCGAGACCGGCGGCACGATGGAGGGCGCGATCCAGCTGGTCGAACGGCAGGGGGGAACAGTCGCGGGCCTTGTCGCGCTCGCAATGGAGACGAACGCCCGCACGCAAAGCTACCGCGCGCGGTTTCCTTGCGTGACCGCCGTCGTTCCGGGGTCGCGCTGGCAGGCGGAATGCGACGCGCAGGACCTAGCCAGCTTCGCCACCTACCGGGCCGAGCGCAGCTTTCCGCAGGCGGGACGAACGGCACCCTGACAGCTGCTTGAAACCGCCGGGTATCTTGTGCAATCTGGGTTGCATATTGCATGCAATCATAGGTTGACCCTTGCCCCATTCTCGCAGGCCAAAACCACCGGGCACCCGGACGGAAAAGCTGCATGTCGCGCTGCGGCAGGCGATCATCGAACAGCGCCTTATCCCCGGCACGCGTCTGCCCGAAGACGCGATCGGCGAAAGCTTCGGCACCTCGCGCACCATCGCGCGTGAGGCTTTGGGGCGGCTGGCGGTCGAGGGACTGGTCGAACTGATCCCGAACCGGGGCGCCTTTGTCGCCAATCCGTCGCTTGAGGAAGGACGCGACATCTTCGCCGTCCGCCGCGGGCTGGAGCGGCTGGTCGTGCAAGAGGTTGCGGCCCGGATGACCCCGAAAACCGCCTCGACCTTGCGGTATCTGGTGCAGAAAGAGGCTGAATCCGGCCCGATTTCCGATGCCCAGGCCATTCGCCTGGCCGGAGAGTTCCATCTGCGGCTCGCGGCGCTCAGCGGCAACGCGCTTCTGCTGCGCTATGTGACCGAACTGGTGTCCCGCTGTTCGCTCGTGCTGGCGATGTATGGCCGTCCCCATTCCGCCGACTGCGCCGTCAACGAACACATGGCCTTGGTCGAGGCGCTCGTCGCCGGAGATGGCGCGCGCGCGGCCGATCTGATGGACAGGCATCTTGATGCGGTTGCCGGGCGCGCGTTGATGGCGCGACAGGCAGACACCGACCTTCGCACGATCCTGGCCAGTGTCTCGCGCGATCTGGACAGCCCTTAGACCCAGGTGATTCGGGTGAAAGATTGCATGCAATCTGGCTTCGCGACTTGTACGCTCGAACGGAATCCAAGCACAGCCCCGCTGATCCCGCCCAAGATTCGCGCAGACTGAGGACCAGACCGGTTTTGTCCCGCCAAGGATCGTGAAAATTCACCGCGCTGGAAGAACAGGCGCAGACTTCCCTGCATCAAAGAGAAACGCAGGAGAGGTCCATGAAACGTCAGATCGATCTAAGCCGCCGCGGCTTCATCGGGGCCGGTGCGGCCCTTGCGGCCACAAGCACGCTGCGCTGGTCGCCCGCTTATGCCCAGGAACCACAGGTGCTGAACTACCTGTCTTGGCCGGGCAACGCCGACCCCTATCTGGTCGCGGCCTTCGAGCAGGAGAACAACTGCAAGGTCGCGATCAAGGAATATGTCGGCGGTGACCAGATGCTTGCCGTCATCAACCAGTCTCCCCCCGGGTCGTTCGACGTGGTGCTGGCCGATGCCGAATATCTGCATCTTCTGAAAGAGGCCGACTTCATCGAAGAGCTGAACCCGGCCGATTATCCCCTGGCCGACTACTGGCCCGAGTTCCAGAAGTTCCCGCTGCACTGGTTCGACGACAAGCTTTACGCAGTGATGACGGACTTCGGCTATCTGGGTCTCTCGTACAACACCGAGGTCTACAAGCCCGAGGAAGTCTCATCCTACGCTGCGATGTGGGAGCCGAAGGCCACCGGCAAGGTCGGTTTCTTCGATTGGTACCTGCCCTCGATGGGCTGCATCAGCCTGTCGAACGGCAACAAGCCGCCCTTCGACATCGACGAAGCGGCCTTCGAGGCGGTGAAGGAAAAGCTCTTCTCGCTGAAGCCGCAGACGGCGGGCTTCTACACCATCGCCGACATCTTCTCGTCTCTTCGCAACGGCCAGGCGCATCTGATCCCCGGCATCGGCGAATGGGTGACGCTGGGCCTGCGTCTGGACGGCGCTCCGGTCGACACGATCCTGCCAGCCGAAGGCGGCATCCAGTGGACCGAAAGCATGTCGATCGTGAAGGGCACACCCAAGGCTGACCTCGCGCGGAAGTTCATCCAGTACACGACCTCGCCCGCCGGACAGGTGGCGATGGCGACCAAGGCCGACAACAAGAAGTCGATCCCCTCGATCCCAGGCTGGAAACTTCTGAACGAAACCATGCCGGACCAGGCCGAGTTCCTGCGCCTGCAGCTGGATAAGCCCAACGTCATGGACGACTGGAAAGCCGGCCGCGTCGCCCTGCGGCAGCTGCCGCAACAGCAGGCGATCGAAGACTGGAACGACGTCTGGAGCGAGATGAAGAGCCTGTGACAGCCATGGCTGACCTGACCGAAACAGCGGCCTCCCCCACGGGGGGCCGCAAGCCTGCGCGCCGCGCGATGCCGCTTCTGTTGGGCGTGCCGGTGGCGCTGTGGCAGCTGGCGTTCTTCGTCCTGCCGCTGGTCTTTTTGGTCGTGATAACCTTCTGGAAAGTCAAGAATTTCAAGCTGGCACCTGCCTTCGACTTCGGCAACTGGGAGAAGGTTCTGACCTCCACCCCGTTTGAAAGGGCCCTGATCTACACCTTCGAAGTGGCCGCGATCACGACGGTTCTGGCGATGCTTCTGGCCTTCCCGGCCGCCCATGCCATCGCCCTGCGCCTGTCGGACAAGGCCCGCGCCCGCTGGATCGCGTTTCTCATTATCCCGATCTTTTCCAGCTACATCCTGAAGGTCTACGCTTGGCAGGTGGTCCTGTCGCCTGGCGGGATCGTGAATGTCGTCTTTGAAGGGCTCGGCCTTCCGGCGGTTGACCTCCTCGGCGGAGCGTTCTCGCTTTATGTCGGCCTTCTGACCCTGACCCTGCCCGTGGTCACGCTGATCCTGGTCTTTTCGATGATGGGTCTCGACCGCACCCAGCTGGAGGCCGCGCGCAACCTTGGGGCCTCAAACTGGCAGGTCCTGACCCAAGCCACCCTGCCCGCCATAAAATCCGGCCTTGGCCTCGCAGGGGTCACTGCGTTCCTCATGTCTTTTGGTGACTACGCGAGCCCAGTGTTTCTGACCGGGTCGAACCCGCCCACTCTGTCGATCCTGATCGTGGACACGGTCAAGTCCGGCTCGCAATGGCCGCGTGCCTCGGTCGTGGGGGTGTCGATGCTGGCCATTCTGGTAGTGGCCTTCGTGCTGGTGCAGATCGCCACGCAAAAGCGGAAAGTCGGGGGGGCGTGATGGCAAGGCTGGTCCGCACGCTCTACCTCGCCGCGCTCGCGCTTTTCATCCTGACGCCGATGTTGGTCATCGTCGTCTTCTCCTTCGACGCCAACCGCTTTCCGACCCTGCCCTGGGGCGGCTTTACGCTGGCCTGGCACCGCGAGGCGCTGGGCGATGCGATGATCGTCAGCGCGATCTGGAATTCTGTCATCGTCAGTCTGGGCACTGCGGTCATTGCAACGGTGCTGGGCTTCTGCGCGGCGTACCTGGACTACCGCTACAACTTCTTCGGCAAGCGGACCCTGATGCTGGTCATCGCCGTACCGCCCGCCGTGCCGGTCACTATCCTCGGCATGGCGATGCTGGCCGCCCTGTCGCGCACGCCGATCTTTGGCACGCCGATGGGCATCATCGTCTGCCATGTGGCGATTGCCGTCTCTTTCGCCATGGCGCTGATCCGGTTGCGGTTGGGTGAGCTTGGACCGGACATGGAGCAGGCCGCATGGAACCTGGGTGCCTCGACCGGCGGCGCCTTGCGGCATGTGGTGATCCCGTTCTGCAAGCCCAGCCTCATCGCCGCCTTCTGCCTGTCGGCGGCGGTGTCCTTTGACGAATTCATGGTGGCCTGGTTCGTCGGCGGGGTGAATGAAACCCTGTCGGTGCGCGTCTTCAACATGCTCTTGGGTCAGGTGAACCCCAAGATCAACGCCATCGGCACGCTGGTTCTGGCGACAAGCCTTGTCCTTGTGACCATCGCGCAAATCTCGGCCCGACTGGGCAAACCCGGAAAGGAGGCCGCATGAGCGACCCTTATGTGCGGCTTGAAGGCCTGGACATGCGCTATCCCGGCCACCACGCTGTCAAGAACCTGAACCTCGACATCGCGGCGGGCGAATTCATCGCGCTGATGGGGCCTTCGGGCTGCGGCAAGTCCACCACGCTGCGGATGATCGCGGGGCTGGAGCAGCCGACCGGTGGCCGCATTCTGATCGGCGGGCAGGACATGACCCATGTCCCCGCCGACCAGCGGGGCACGCCGATGGTCTGGCAAAGCCTGGCGCTGTTCCCGTTCCTGTCGGTCGAGGACAACGTCGCCTTCTCGCTGAAGATGCGGGGGGACAGCCCGGCCTTTCGCCGCAAGACCGCGAATGAATGGCTGGAAAAGGTCGGCCTTGGTGGCATGGGCAAGCGCGACATCTCGCAGCTGTCGGGCGGGCAGCGCCAGCGGGTGGCGATTGCGCGGGCGCTGGTGACGCAGCCGTCGATCCTGCTTCTCGATGAGCCTCTTTCTGCGCTGGACGCGCACCTTCGCGTCCATCTGCAAACCGAACTCGCGCGGCTGCACCGGGAGCTGAAGATCACCTTCATCTACGTCAC
>JBKDYO010000100.1:0-40887 GCA_046305855.1 Paracoccaceae bacterium | reverse complement strand
CCGCAACAGCGGCCTCGTCCACATCCGTCACCCAGACCCGGTCGCCCAAAGCCGCGAAGGCCCGGGCCATCACCAGCCCGATCCCGTTCGCGCCTGCAGTGATCAGGACGCGGCGGCTCACTTTGGCTGCCCGATGGCCCGGCCTGCACCTTCGGGCAGCGGCAGCCCGGCATGGGCATCGGCCACCGATTTCAGGTTCGCCCAAACCTCCGCCGAGGCCGGGACCGTCTTGCCCGCCTTCATGTCGACGTGTAGGCACAACTGTTCGACCGTCGCCACGCAGGTGTCGCCCTTCATCAAGCGGACAAAGCTGCGGAAGCGTTTCTCATCCGCGCTGATGATCTGGAGTTCCCCCCGCAGCTGGTCGCCCAGTTTGGCCTCCCCCAGATGCCGGATATGCGTCTCGGCCGAGTAGTAGGAATGCCCCGCCGCCACGTAGTCCATCCCCGCGCCGATGGTGCGCAGGAAGTTGTCCGCCGTCTCGGAATTGGCAAAGTAGTAGCGGCTTTCCGTCATGTGGCCGTTGTAGTCGATCCACCCCGGCAGGACCTGCCCCTGCCACATCACCAGCGGCGCGGCCTTCGCGCTCTGATCCAGCCCCTTCGCCATCGCGGCGTTGAAATCCGCCGCGCGGCGTTCGTCATGCTCGCGCAGGACCTTCCCCGCGCCCCAGTTGCGTTCCTTTAAGGCGCGCAGGAACCCGATCAGGTTGCTGTCGCGAATGCGTTCCAGTTCGCGGATGGTATGGTGGCCGGACTGTGCATCGGACTGGCCTGCGATCAGATCGACAAGCTCGTCGTTGAACTCGGGCACATCCATCAGCTTGGTCCATGGCCAGGTCAGGCAGGGCCCGAACTGCGCCATGAAATGCTTCATTCCCGCTTCACCACCGGCAACTCGATAGGTCTCGAACAGGCCCATCTGCCCCCAGCGAAGGCCAAAGCCCATGCGGATCGCCTCGTCGATTTCTTCGGTGGTGGCAATACCGTCCTTGACCAGCCAAAGCGCCTCACGCCAGACGGCCTCGAGGAAGCGGTCGGCAATATGGGCGTCAATTTCCTTGCGCACGTGCAGCGGGAACATCCCGATCTCACGGAGGATGGTCTTAGCGTTTTCGATCACCTTGGCGTCGGATCTGGCCGAGGGCACCACTTCCGCCAGCGGCAACAGATAGACCGGGTTGAACGGGTGGGCCACGAAGATCACGCTTGGGTTCGCTGCGTTTTCCTGCAACTCGCTGGGCTTGAAGCCGCTGGTTGACGACCCGATGGGTGTGCCAAGTTCCGCCGATTGCTGGATCTGGGCAAAAACCCGGTGCTTCAGGTCCAGCCGCTCGCTGACAGACTCCTGAATGTAATGCGCGCCTTGCACAGCTTCGGTGATGGTCTGCACAAAGGTCAGCTTGCCCTCGGCTACCATCGGAATATCCGAAAGTGCGGGCAGCGCCATGCGGGCATTGCCGATCACCTCCCCCACCTTGCGGGGCGCTTCGGGATCTGGGTCGAACACGGCCACGTCCCAGCCATTCAGCAGGAACCGCGCGGCCCAGCCGCCGCCAATAACCCCGCCCCCGATGATTGCTGCCTTGCGCGTCATATCCTGACCCATGTCCCGTTTCATTTTCCACTCATCCTCGCGACCCAAAGGGGGCGCGAGGTGCCACACAGTAAGCGTGGCTCATTGACGTCAGCGTTATGCCCGCGCCGCCGCCAAGCCTCTGTCCGACAGAGGCACGCGCACCCCGGCCCGGACCACTGCCGGGTCATAGGCCTTGCGAGCAAAGACGCCGCGCACCATTTCGCGGAAGAACTCCAGCGGCAGCGTGTCGTAGTCGGGATCAAAGCTTGACTGATCCCAGGCCTCGCAGAACTCGGCACAGTCGCCGTAGTAGGGATGCCCCTTGAAGGCGTCGCGCGCATGCGGGTTTCCGCCGGTGTGGTGCGCGTAGTAGAGCCTTTGGAAGTCGCCATGCTTTTCCACGACCCAGGTCACCTGTTCCCGCACGAAGGGCTTCAGGATCGCGGCGGCATATTCATCGTGGTTGTAGGGCGCATAGATGTCGCCGATGTCGTGGAGAAGGGCTGCGACCACCCAATCCACATCCGCCCCGGACCGCCAGGCCCGGGTCGCGGCTCCAAGGGAATGGCCCAGCCGCGTTACCTTGTAGCCGGAAAGCCCTTCATCCAACTGGACCATTGCGTCCAGAAGCCGGTCAGCGGTGCCAGCGGCATAGGCGCGCTCGTGCCCGTCAAGCAGCGCATAGTCGGCCGCATCGCCATCCTTCATTGCGGTGAACTTGACCTTTTCCATGATCAGCGCCCCACCGGCGCCCGCTTCTCCAGCTTCAGCTTTGCCCGCACTTCCGCCGGAGTGATCACCCGCGCGCCAAGGTTCTCGACGATGGTCGCCGCCCGCTCCACCAGCTGCGCATTGGTCGCAAGGACGCCCTTCTCGAGCCAGAGGTTATCCTCCAGCCCCACCCGCACATTGCCCCCGGCAATCGTTGCGGCCGCGACATAGGCCATCTCGTTCCGCCCCAACCCGAACGCGCTGAAATGCCAGCCCTGGGGCACGTTGTTCACCATCGCCATGAAAGTGTTCAGGTCATCCGGCGCGCCCCACGGAACGCCCATGCACAGCTGCACCAGCACGGGCTCGGGGATCACGCCTTCCTTCACCAGCTCTTTCGCCAACCACAGATGGCCGGTGTCGAAGGCCTCGATCTCGATCCGCACCCCCGCTGCCGTCATCCGCTTGGCCATGTCCCGCAGCATCCCGGGAGTATTGACCATCACATAGTCGGCCTCGTTGAAGTTCATCGTGCCGCAGTCGAGCGTACAGATTTCCGGTCGACATTCGACGATATGCGCCACCCGATCGGTCGCGCCGCACATGTCGGACTTGGCCGCCATCGTGGTCATCGTCTCGGTGTCGTCGAAATACATGTCGCCGCCCATCCCGGCGGTCAGGTTGATGACGACATCGGTGTCGCTGTCGCGGATGCGGTCGGTGACCTCGCGGTAGTATTCCAGCTTGCGCGACGGCTTGCCCGTCTCCGGATCGCGGACGTGGCAGTGGACAACCGCCGCCCCCGCCTTCGCCGCCGCGATTGCGCTTTCGGCGATCTGCTTGGGGCTGCGTGGCACGTGGGGCGAGCGGTCCTGCGTGCCACCCGACCCGGTGACCGCGCAAGTGATGAAGACTTCCTTGTTCATGTTCAGCGGCATTCGGACCTCCCCGGGGTTTGATCTCCACAATAGCCCGCTTGCCAGCTTGCGCTTTGCACTTTACGAAATCCTCATGTCGGAAAGCGATATCTTCAGACCCTCCAGCGATCCGCTCACGATCGCGCTCCTCGTCCTGCCACAGGCCTCGATCCTCGAGGTCGCCTCTGCCCTCGACCCGCTCAGGAACGCCAACCGGCAGCTCGGCCAGGAAGCCTACCGCTGGCGCGTCGTCTCGCCCGATGGCGCGCCCGTTCCCCTGACCTGCGGGATCTCGCTGCCCTCCTCCGGCCCGCTGTCCCATGCCGTCGGGGCCGATGCCCTGATCGTGGTCGCTGGCTACCGTCTGGCCGAGGTCGCAACCCGCCCGCTGATCCGCGACCTGCGCCAGATCGCCTCGCGCTTCCAGCTGGTCGGAGGCATCGATGCAGCACCCTGGGTCCTCGCCCGCGCAGGACTCCTCGACGGCCACCGTGCCACCGTGCATTGGGAGGACCTTGAAGACCTCGCCGCCGCGCATCCGCATGTCGACGTCGTCTCCGACCGCTTCGTGATCGACCGCAACCGCGTGACGATCTCTGGCGCCGCCCCGGCCCAGGACTTCATGCTTCATCTGATCCGCAGCCGTCACGGCGCCGCCCTGGCCCGCCAGGTCGCGTCCAGCTTCCTGGCCACGGTCCGCCCTGGCCATGAACCTCAGGTCGCCACCCAGGACCACGCCCTAGACCCCCGCGTCGCGCAAGCCCTCGCGCGGATGGAGGCCCGCATCGACACTCCCGAACCAGCCTCGACCACCGCCAAAGCGGTCGGCCTCTCGCCCCGCCGCTTGGAGTCTCTCTTCCGCACAGCGCTTGGGACAACTCCCGCCGCCCACGCCCTTGACCTGCGCCTGCAAGCCGCCCGCAGGATGCTGACCGACACGAAACACCCCGTCGCCGAAGTCGCTCTCAGGACCGGCTTCTCCAGCCCCTCGACCCTGTCCCGCGCCTTCCGTGCCCGCTTCGGCCAGCCCCCGGGCAGTTTGCGCCGCTAAGTCGCGTCCTCGTCCCGCACCCGCTCCTCCACCACCTTGCGCAGCGGCGCCAGCAAGGTCAGAGACAGGAAAGTCACCACGCTCAGGATCACTGCGATGTCCAGTTGGCCATAGCCAACCGCCGCCCCGATGGCCCCCGTTGCCCAAAGGCTGGCTGCCGTCGCTGTCCCTGTCGCCCGGTCGCCCTGTTTCAGGATCGCCCCGCCGCCGATGAAGCCAATCCCGGTCATCAACCCCTCCAGGATGCGCGCCTGACCCTCGGATTCCAGCCCCAGTACCTCGATGGCGATCATCACGAAACCACACGCCGCCATCGCCACCAGAGGAAAGGTTCTGACACCCGCGCTGCGTTCTTCCTGCTCGCGGTTCCAGCCGATGGGCAGCGCAAGCACATAGGCCACCGCCAGCGTTACCAGGTGCGACAACGCCTCTGCAGTATTCCAGGCCTGAAACAGGTCCATCTTGCCCCCCTCAGGCCGCGTCCAGAAGCCCGCGGCCCTTCAGCAGCGCCTCGACCCCCGGCATCCGGCCCCGGAACTTCAGGTACAGCGCTTCGGCATCCTCGGACCCGCCCGCCGACAGAATGAACTGTTCCAGCCGGGCGGCGGTGTCCGGATCGAACGCATCCCCAGCCTCCTCGAAGGCCGCGAAAGCATCGGCGTCCATCACCTCGGACCACATGTAGCTGTAGTACCCGCTGGAATAGCCGTCGCCACTGAACACATGCGCGAAATGCGGGGTCGCATGCCGCATCCGGATCGCGCTCGGCATCCCCAGTGCCTCCAGAACCTCGGCCTGCCGCTGCATCGGGTCGGCAGGAGCATTTCCGGTATGGAACTCCAGGTCCACCATCGCGCTGGCCACGAACTCCACCGTGGCAAAGCCCTGGTCATAGGTCCCCGCCGCCAGCAGCCGCTCCAGCATGTCGGCCGGCATCGGCTCTCCGGTCACATGGTGCCGTGCATGCGCCTCCAGAACCGAGGGCACCTCCAGCCAGTGTTCATACAACTGGCTCGGCAGCTCCACGAAGTCCCGGGCGACCGATGTCCCGCTGATGAACCCATAGGTCACATCCGACAGCATCTGGTGCAGTGCATGGCCGAACTCGTGAAACAGCGTCCGCGCATCGTCATAGCTCAGCAGGCACGGATCGCCCTTGGCGAAGTTGCAGACGTTCACGACGATGGGCCGCACCTCTCCACCGAGCTTCCGCTGCCCCCGCATGGCCGAACACCAGGCACCTGACCGCTTGGATCCCCGGGCGAAGTAATCCCCCAGGAACACCGCCACGTGGTTTCCTCCCCGGGTAACCTCCCAGCCCCGCACGTCCGGGTGATAGAACGGACCCTCGATCTCACGGAACTCCAGCCCGAAAAGCCGGGTCGCGCAGTCGAACATCGCCCCCAGCATGGCATCAAGGCTCAGGTACGGCTTCAGCACCGCCTCATCCAAGTCATGTTCGGCGCGGCGACGCTTTTCCGAATAGTAGCGCCAGTCCCAGGCCTCCAGCGGGCCTGCGAAACCATCGGCCTTCAGCATCGCTTCCAGCACCGCCGCATCGGCCAGCGCCTTGGCCCGTGCCGGCTCCCAGACCCGCATCAGAAGGTCGCGCACGGCATCCGGCGTCTTCGCCATCTCCGGCTCAAGCTTGAACGCCGCAAAGTCCGCATAGCCCAGCAAGGTCGCCCGCTCGGCCCGCAGCGCCAAGATCTCGGCCGCAATCGCCCGGTTGTCGGTCTCGCCCCCGTTGGCCCCCCGCGCGACCCAGGCCTCGTAGGCCGTCTCCCGCAAGTTGCGGTTGGGCGAAAACTGCAGGACCGGCACGATCAACGACCGGCTCAAGGTCACCACAGGCCCCGTGCCCTTCTCCGCCCCCGCCGCCTTGGCCGCCTCCTGCACAAAGCCCGGCAGCGTTGCGAGGTCAGCCTCGGACAGTTCCATCGACCAGGACCGCTCGTCCCCCAGAAGGTTCTGCCCGAACTGCGTCCCCAGCACCGCAAGCCGCGCCTTCACTGCTGTCAGCCGCTCGGCCGCCGCCCCCTCCAGCGCCGCGCCCGACCGGACGAACATCTGCCGGTAAAGCTCCAGCACCCGTGACTGCTCTGCCGTCAGGCCCAACGCCTCGCGTCCCTGCCACAAGGCGTCGATCTTCGCCCACAGCGCCTTGTTGTTGGTCACCTCGCTGGAAAACGCCGACATCTTCGGTGCCAGCTCCCGCATCAGCGCCTCACGCGCTTCGGAGCTGTCGGCCCCCGCAAGATTGTAGAACACCCCCGACACCCGGTCGAGATCGCCCTCCGCCAATTCCAGCGCCTCGATCACCTCGGCAAAACTCGCCCCCGGCCCCTCGGCGATCGCCCGGATGGCTGCTCGCGCTCGCGTCAAGGCCTCGTCGAAAGCAGGCCCGAAATCCTCGTCCCGGATGCGCTCGAACGGCGGCACCCCGAACGGCGTCTCCCATTTTTCCAAAAGCACGTTCATCGCAAATCTCCTTTGTCCCAAAGCTAGGCGCGCCCCTGCCAAAGGTCCACCCATGCTCTTTTCACAAATACTCTGGGGTTTTGGGGGTGAAACCCCCATCGACCGAGGAGGAGGCGAAGCCCGACGACGAGACAAAAGACTTGCGCGCCAGCGCTCCGCTTAACTCGCGTCCCGCCCACGCGACCGCATCCGAGTCTCGAACCGGCGCAAGATCAGCGACAGCCCGATGGTCATCACCAGATACAGGAAGGCCGCCACGTTGTAGGTCTCGAAATACCGAAAGTTCCCTGCCGCTGTGACCTTGGCAAGCTGCGCCACATCGGAAATGCCCAGCACCGCGACAAGGCTCGAGTCTTTCACCATTGCCACAAAATCATTGCCCAAAGGCGGCAGAATCAGCCGAAAAGCTTGTGGAAATCGAACATGGCGGAACCGCTGCCAGCCGTTCAGTCCCAGCGCCTGCGCCGCCTCGATCTGCCCCTTGTCCACCGCTTGCAGCCCGGCCCGGAAGATCTCGGCCAGGAAGGCGGAATAGGCCAGCATCAGCGCAAACACGGCCCGCCACAGCAGTGGCACATCGCGGGTCCGCATGATCTCGTCCCCCGCCAGCGCGTTGACCCCGGCGACGACGCCCGGCACCAGCACGAAGGCGACGTACAAGAGCAGCACGATGATCGGCACGCCCCGCATAACCTCGATATACAGCCGCGCTGTCTGGCGCAGGACGATGTGCTTCGACATCCCCATCACTGCCAGCCCCAGCCCGATCGCGCAGGCCCCAAGATAGGCCACCACCGCAACGGCAAGCGTCACGACCAGCCCCTTCGACAGCACCCGCAGCGCGCCGAAATAGAACTCGTCCGCCAGCATCTTGTAGAAAAGCCAAAGGCCGGTGACCGCAAGGATCACCAGCCACCAGGGAAAGTCCTTTTCAGGTTCAGCGTTTGGAGCCATCAGGGTGCCCCCGGCGGTGCCGGGGGCGGCCTTTCACTCGCCCATCTTGTATTCGACGAACCACTTCTGGTTCAGCGCATCCAGCGTGCCATCCGCTTTCATGCTGGCAATCGCTGCATTCATCGGCGCCACAAGGTCAGACCCCTTCGGGAAGATGAAACCGAAATCCTCGGAAGCCAGCGGCTCGCCGATGATCTTCAGCCCGCCGTTCGACGCCTGCACATAGCCGTTCGCCGCCGTCGAATCCGACAGGGTCAGGTCCACGTCGCCTGCCTTCAGCGCCTCAAGTCCCGCTCCAAAGGTCTCGAACTTGATCACCCGCGGGTTTTCCTCGTTGCCATCCAGGATATTGTAGATCGCCGCATAGAAGGGCGAGGTCCCCGGCTGGGCCGAAACCAGAAGCTCCGGGATCGCCGCAAACGAAGCCGCATCGGTGAACCGGGCTTCGTCGCCGCGCACGATCATCAGCATTTCCGACCGCATATAGGGGTCCGAGAAATCGACCTGCTCCTTGCGCTCGTCCTTGATGGTGATACCAGTCATGCCCAGATCGTACTGGCCTTCCGACACCGCAGGGATCATCGCGTCCCAGCTGGTGTTTTCATACTTCACAGTGATGTTCAGCCGCTTGGCGATTTCGGCCATGGCATCATATTCCCAGCCGACGGCAGCCCCGGCCTTGTCAAGGAATTGCAGCGGCGGATAGGCGTTCTCGGTCACGACAACGACTTCCTTGCCGCCAAGGTCGGGCAGGTCCTGCGCCAGCGCGGGCGCAGCAAAGGCGGCAAGTCCAAGCAGGGCAGCAGCAGTCAGTTTCATCGGTCAGGCTCCGGGATGATTGATCAAATCCCGACTATGCCATGCTCCCCGGCCGATGCAAGGCGGCTGGCGCATTCCCATGCTCTTGTCAGGAACAGATCAAGCCCGTTCCCGAACGTTGCACCGATTTCCCGGCTCCGTGGCCTCGCGCCCCCTTTCCAGCAGATCCATTCCGGTCCACCCTTCTGCCGAAGACAGGAGGGCGCAATGGATGCCGCTACGCTCACCGCCTCGGCACTCGCCGACCTGATCCGGTCCCGCCAGATCTCGGCCGAGGAGGCAACCCGCGCGACGCTCGCCCGGATCGACCGGCTGAACCCCGGGGTGAACGCCATCGTCCAGCGGATGGACGACCAGGCGCTGGATCAGGCGCGCGCGGTCGACGCGCAACTGGCCAGGGGCGAGGACCCGGGTCCGCTTGCCGGTGTACCGGTCACGGTCAAGGTCAACATCGATCAGGCAGGCTACGCCACGACCAACGGACTGCGCATCCAGAAAGACCTGATTGCGGACGATGACAGCCCGCCCGTCGCCAACCTCCGCCGCGCCGGGGCGATCATCGTCGGCCGCACCAACACCCCAGCCTTCAGCTTGCGCTGGTTCACCCGCAACTCGCTGCACGGCGCGACAAGAAACCCCGCCTTCCCCGGGCTGACACCTGGCGGATCCTCCGGCGGGGCTGCCTCCGCCGTCGCCTCAGGCCTCGGCCCCATCGCCCACGGCACCGACATCGCGGGCTCCATCCGCTACCCCGCCTATGCCTGCGGCATCCACGGCCTCCGCCCAGGCCTTGGCCGCGTCCCCGCCTTCAACGCCACCGCCGGAGACCGGCTGATCGGCGGGCAACTCATGGCCGTCTCCGGCCCCATCGCCCGCTCTGCCGCCGACCTGCGCCTCGGCCTCACTGCCCTGTCACAGCCCGACCCGCGCGACCCCTGGCATACCCCTGCCACCTCCGCGCCCTACGCCAAACGCGCCGCCCTCGCCCTCACCCCTGATGGCCTCGCAACCGAACCCGCGATCCAGGACGCCCTCATCTCCGCCGCCCGAACGCTTGAAGCCCAAGGCTGGGAAATCGGTACCCCCACCCTCCCGCCTTTCCGCGAGGCGATGGAGTTGCAACTGACCCTCTGGCTCTCCGAATTCGGCCTTGGCGGAGCCGAGTCCATCGCCCGCGAGGCCGACCCCGACGCGACCTTTGTCCACCGAGAACTCAGCAAACTCGCCCCACCGCCGACGCTTGAAAGCTTCATGCGCGCGCTGCAATCCCGCGCCCGCCTCGCCCGCCTCTGGCGCATCTTCTTCGCCGACTGGCCGGTCCTGCTGACTCCCGTCTCGGGCCAGCTCCCCTTCCCCGACCACTACGACACCAGCAGCCCCGAGGCCTTCGCTGCGGTGATCGAAGCGCAAATGCCCCAGATCGCGCCCCCCTTCATGGGCCTGCCCGGCCTGACCGTCACCACCGGCCGCACCGCGACGCACCCTCTTGGCATCCAAGCCCTCGCCGACCGAGGATGCGAACACATCCTCCTCGATCTGGCCGACCTCCTCGCCCCTGAAATCGCGGCAGTGACCCCGTAGGCCGGGGTTCACCCCGACTCGCGCTGGCCAGCAACACTCGTAGGGTGCGCTACAGCGCACCGAATGCGCCAACCTCCAGGATTTGCAGATCATAGCCTGTCGAACGTCTCCGTCCTGCCGATCCGCATAACCATGTGCGCCATATGCAAGTTGAGAAGCATCAGCGGAAACCGAAAACACCCCCAAAACAGCAGTTGAACCATTGAAACGGTTCCAAGCGCGAGGAACACCCACTGCAGGACCAGGCCCAGCACCTGAAGGTCAAGTCAGGCTCGCCATCGCGGGCGTCCGCCGATCTTCTGCATGCAGGCGCGCCGCCGAATTGCCATTTCCGGCGTTCTAACGCTTTCGCCTGGCTCCAAATATCCCCGCCGGAGGCACGTCCGAGCCGGTTGGCCAAAGGCCAGAGGCGAGACAAAAGGCTTGCGCGCCAGCGCTCAATTCAACAGGCTCTCCAACCCGCGAGACTCCCGGTCGCAAGGCCCCTCCCCCTTCGGTTGGGGAGGGGATGGAGGTGGGGGCGTTTTTTGCAAATCTTAAGACCAGGTAAACAAAAAAACCCAAATCATTGATTTCAAAAAGCTTCCAAAGTTTGTCCACCGTGGACACATCTCAGTGCCGCCCCCCACAAACCTCGCAATCCGCCCGCTTCTTCACCCCGATCACCCGGGTCTCCATATAAAGCGCATCGTGGATCATCAGCCGCCCCGCCAGCGTTTCCCCCGCCCCGGTGACCCACTTCACCGCCTCCATCGCCATCATGGACCCGATGACCCCAGGCAGGGGTGCGGCCACCCCCGCCTCGGCACAGGTCGGCACCAGCCCCGGCGCGGGCTTCACCGGGAAGACGCAGGCATAGCACGGCCCTCCCTTGGCCGGATCGAACAGCGACACCTGCCCCTCCCACTGCGTGATCGCCCCCGAGATCAGCGGCACCCCCGCCGCCACGCAGGCCCGGTTCACCAGATAGCGGGTGTCGAAATCATCGGTCCCGTCCAGCACCAGATCGTAGTCCCGGACCAGGTCGACCGCGATCTCCTCGGTCAGCTTCCGATGATAGGGCCGCACCTCGATGAACGGGTTCAGCGCCCGCATCGCCACCTCGGCCGAGAACACCTTCGGCATCCCGATCCGCCCGTCGGTGTGGATCACCTGCCGCTGCAGGTTCGACCCCTCCACCACATCGTGGTCGATCACCCCGATGGTCCCCACCCCCGCGGCCGCGAGGTAAAGCAGGACCGGAGACCCTAGCCCCCCAGCCCCCACTACCAGAAGCTTCGCCCCCTTCAGCCGTTTCTGTCCCGGCCCGCCAATCTCGCGCAGGATGATGTGGCGGGCGTAGCGGTCCAGTTCGGCCTCCCGGAACGTCCCGGTCTGAGCGACCGGAACAGGCTCAGGCACCTGCCGGCTCCGGACCGCCCGCAAGAGCTGCCGGTAGCCGAGCACGACCGCCGCCAGGAGGCCAAAGACCAGCCAAGCCTGGAAGTTCCCCCCCACCACCCGCGCCAGCGGGTTCTCGACCTGCGAAGGCAGATGGATCAGAAGAAGCAGTGCCCACCAGGCCCCCGCTGCCGCCAGAAGCCATGTCGTGCCCCATCCGCGCCAGCGGACAAGCGCCCAAAGTCCGACGAAGCCCAGAAGTCCGATCACGACCGAAAGCCCGTAGACCCGAACCCGCCCGTCCCCCGCGCCGTCTCGTCCAGACTGTCCACCACCGCAAAGCCCACCTGCACGACCGGGGCCACCACCACCTGCGCCACCCGGTCGCCATGCCGGATCGTGTAGGGCTCGGTCCCAAGGTTGATCAGCGCAACGCCCAGGGGTCCCCGGTAATCGCTGTCAATGGTGCCGGGCGTATTCGGGACGGTGATCCCATGCTTCGTCGCCAGCCCCGAGCGCGGCCGCACCTGCATCTCATATCCCTCGGGGATCGCCACCCGGATACCCGTCGGACAGATCGCCCGCCCCATCGGCAACAGCGTCAGACCTGCCTCACGCTGGGCCTCGGGGAAATTCGCGCAGAGGTCCGCCCCCGCTGCCCCCGCCGTCTGATAGGCGGGCAAAGGCAGGCTTTGGTCGGCCCAGTCTTCCCAAAGCACCTGCACCACCGGACCCATCGCCAAACCTTTCATCTGTCCCCAAATATCCCCGCCGGAGGCTCCGACAACAGCCGTCAGCGCAGCGCCTCGGCAATCCGCGCCGCAAGCTTCCGTGCGACCTCGGCCTTACCCATCCGCGGCCAAACTTCTGCGCCAGCTTCGGAAATCAGCACCACCGCATTCTCGCTGCCTCCCATGATCCCGGTCGCCGGAGAGACGTCGTTGGCGACGATCCAGTCGCAGCCCTTGCGCGCGCGTTTGGCTGTTGCGTGGGCCACCACGTCGGTCGTCTCGGCGGCGAAGCCGACCACCAGCAGCGGCCGTTTCTGTCCCTTTGAAACGCTGGCCAGGATGTCCGGGTTCTCGGCAAACTCCAGCGCCGGGGCCTTGCCCGAGCCGTCTTTCTTCATCTTCTGCGCCGAGGCATTGGCCACCCGCCAGTCCGCCACCGCCGCTGCCATGACTGCGGCATCGGCTGGCAAAGCCGCCTCGACCGCCGCCGCCATCTCGCGCGCAGTTTCCACAGCCACGACCGTGACGCCAGAGGGCGGTGGCACTGTCGCTGGCCCGGTCACGAAAGTCACCCGCGCGCCCAGATTGCGCAGCGCTACGGCCAAGGCCGTTCCTTGCGCCCCCGAAGACCGGTTGGCAATATAGCGCACCGGATCAATGGGTTCATGCGTCGGGCCCGAGGTCACAACCACATGTTTCCCGGCGAGCGGCCCACCACCCAATGCGGCCGAGATGGCCTCGACGATCACCGCAGGTTCCGCCATCCGCCCCGGCCCGTATTCACCGCAGGCCATCTCGCCCTCATCTGGGCCGACCATGAGAACGCCGTCACCGCGCAGCACCGCGAGGTTTCTTTGCGTCGCCGGATGCTCCCACATCCTGACATTCATCGCGGGCGCGACCAGCACCCGCTTGTCCGTGGCCAGAAGCAGGGTCGAGGCCAGGTCATCCGCCCGACCCGTGGCCATCTTCGCCAAGAGATCCGCAGTCGCCGGGGCCACGACCAGAAGATCGGCAGAGCGTGACAGTTCGATATGCCCCATTTCAGCCTCGGACGTCAGATCGAACAGCGCCTCATGCACTTTCGCCTTCGCCAATGCGCCCACCGAAAGTGGCGTCACAAACTCGGACCCCGCACGCGTCAGGACCGGGGTGACCGAGCCACCCGCCTTCTGGATCAGCCGGATCAGCTCCAACGCCTTGTAGGCCGCGATCCCGCCGCCGATGATCAGAAGAATGCGCTTGCCAGCCAGCATCGGCAGGTCCCCCATGGCTTGCCTCAAGGTGTAGGGGCGGACCCGGGCAAACTCAAGGTGCAGACATCCGGTCGATCTCCTCGGCCACCAGAGCCTGCAGCCGCCACAGGCCCGCATCGCGGATGCCGCGTGCCTCCAGTTGCGTGACCGTGTTCAGAAGATATTCGGCCCCGGTCCCCCAATGGCCGCAGGCGCGGGCCAGGGTCCGCGCGACTTCTTCGGGCGGCAGCCGCCCCGCATAATACGGCGAGGCACGGTTCATCACGAAGCCCAAGGCCCGCAATGGGCCGTCCGCCGTCAGAACTGTCAGCCAGCGTGGCATCGAATTGATAGGCTTCACCGTGAACTCACGCCGGAACAGACGGTCGAGCTGAACTACCGGGTCTTCGGGCGGCAGCTCCAGCACCACGCCCCGACATTGGCCGCCCCGGTCGAGCGCCATCATCAGGCCGGGTTGTTCGACAGAACCGCGAAACCGATGCATCCGCAGACAGAAGGACCGGTGCCAGCCCTGCGCCACGGCAGACCGCTCGGCCCGGTGCTCAATCTCGGGTTTCCAGATCAGCGAGCCATAGGCGAAAAGCTGGATGGGCGCCCCGGCCACCAGATGACCCCGCAAGATGTGGTCTACCCACGCGGCGTAATCGGCGTCGGTCTGCTGCTCGACACCCGGGGCGGGACCGGCATCCGGGACCACCCGATGCACCCGAACGATATGGTCCGGCGTCAGACAGAGCTCGCGTGAATCTCGGGGCATTGCATTCCCCTTTCGCAAATCAGGGTCCCATCTTGCGCGGGTCCCCGTCAAGCGTCAGGTCAGAAAGTGCCGCACCTCGCGCGACTGGCCTTCAAGGCTCTTGCGCATCTTGGCGAAGGCAGCGGCCTCAAGCTGGCGGACCCGCTCTTTGGAGAGACCCAGTTCTTCCCCAAGCGATTCCAGCGTCCGGCCCTCGTCCTTCAACTTACGCTCGGCAACGATGTAGCGTTCACGCGCGTTCAGGCCCCGCATCGCCGTCACCAGCCAGTCACGCAGACGCGCACTGTCATGCGCGCCTTCAACCGCTTCGGCGGCCTGAACCCCGTCGTCTTCAAGCGCATCAATCCATTCGCGCCCATCCTCGTCTGACGACTGGGTGGCGTTAAGCGAATAGTCCGAACCAGAGAGCCGACCTTCCATCATCTCGACATCGGCAAGTGGCACGCCGACCTCGGCCGCGACCAGTTGGCGCAACTGGTGCTGGTCCAGCACCTCGCCGCGCTGGCTGGCCTCGCGTTCCAGTTTCGCCTGGACCCTGCGGAGGTTGAAGAACAGCGCCTTCTGGCTGGAGGTCGATCCGGTCCGCACCATCGACCAGTTGCGCATCACATAGTCCTGGATCGAGGCCTTGATCCACCAGACCGCATAGGTGGAAAAGCGCACGCCCCGTTCGGGGTCGAACTTGTCAGCGGCCTTCATCAGGCCAAGGCTTGCCTCCTGGATCAGGTCGTTCATCGGCGCGCCGTAGCGGCGGAACTTGGCAGCCATCGAGATCGCCAACCGCATGTAGGCCGTGATCAGCCGGTGCAGCGCGCGTTCATCGCGATAGTCGCGCCAGGCACGGGCCAGCCGCACTTCGGTTTCGGCATCCAGAAGTTCCGCCTTCATCGCTTGGCGCGACACGCTGAGGTCGGTATATCCGTCAAGTGCCATGACTACCTCCAGTACAGCCAATCCGGCGCTTTCGCCTGATATTTCCCTTTCTACGGAGCACGCGCGTGACCGGATCACTTCCGCCTCTCACTCTGGTCATCGGTGGTGCAAGATCGGGGAAATCCGCCTTCGCCGAAGGGCTGGTGGCCGGTTCGCGCCGCGCACGCCGCTATATCGCCACCGCGGAAGCCTGGGATGACGAGATGCGCGCCCGAATTGCGCAGCACCGGCGCGACCGGGGCGAAGATTGGGTGACGCTTGAGGCCCCCCTGGACCTTCCTGCCGCGTTGTCCACCGCACAGGCAGACGAGGCCGTGCTCATCGATTGTGCAACGCTCTGGCTGACCAACCACCTCCTTGCCGAGCATGACCTTGCCGCCGAGACGCAAAGCCTGATCGCCGCGCTGTCCGCCTGCCCCGCGCCTGTCATCATCGTCAGCAACGAAACCGGTTGGGGGATCGTTCCCGAAAATGCGCTTGCCCGCCGCTTTCGGGATGAACAGGGTCGTCTGAACCAGCGCCTGGCGGCTGAGGCCGCGCTGGTCGTGACCGTGATCGCAGGGCTGCCTCTGGTGCTGAAAGGCCAGCTTCCGTGACCCGCTTCTGGCTTGTCCGCCACGGACCGACCCATGCAAAATCCATGATCGGCTGGACCGATCTGCCCGCCGATCTTTCCGACACCGCCGCGTTAGCCCGACTTTCGGCGCATCTTCCAGCACAGGCCCCGGTCATCTCCTCCGACCTCTCCCGGGCCGTCAAAACAGCCGACGCGCTTGGCCCCCGACCACGGTTGCCGCATGACCCTGACTTGCGCGAAATGCACTTCGGACAATGGGAAACGCGCGGCTTTGCCGAAATCGAAGCCGAGACCCCGGCCCTCATCCGGGCCTTCTGGGAGACACCCGGCGACGTCCGACCGCCGGGTGGCGAAAGCTGGAATGCCTTGACCCGTCGGATCTGGACTGCGCTCGACCGGTTGCAGGGGATCGCCCCAGACCTCATTGTCGTCGCCCATTTCGGCCCGATTGTCGCAGCACTCCAACGGGCCGAATGCGTCTCGCCCGAGGCTGCCTTCGGTCACCGGATCGACAATCTCTCGGTCACGAGCCTGACCTTTGGCCCGCCGCCGCAGGTCTTCGCGATCAATCACCAACCGTGATTGTCCCCCGCACAATTCAGCGTTTCCCATTCCGAACCGCCTCGGCTTCAATGCCCGAGAAAGGACAACAAACATGACCTATGATCTTGTAATCGGCGACCGGGCCTATTCCAGCTGGTCCCTGCGCGGCTGGCTTCTGTTCGATGCTTTCGGAATTCCGGTGAAAACCCATTCCGCCCGGCTTTACACAGACGAGCTTCCAACCCTCCTGAAGGACTACGTCCCGGCCCGAACCGCCCCCACGATGCGCACGCCCGAAGGTTCGGTCGTCCCTGAAACCATCGCCATCGCCGAGGAACTGGCGACCCGCCACCCCGAAGCCGGTCTCTGGCCGCAGGATGCCCATGCACGGGCTACGGCCCGGGTTCTGGCGGCGGAAATGCATGCGGGCTTTACTGCCTTGCGCAGCCATTGCCCGATGAACCTGCGGGTCAGCTACACTGACTGTCAGCCACCCGAAGCGGTCCTGGCCGACATTGCGCGGCTCGATGTCCTTTGGTCCTGGGCGCGCGAAACCACCGGGTCGACGACGCCCTGGCTCTGTGGCGCTTATTCGGCGGCGGATGCCTTCTTCGCCCCTGTCGCCACCCGGATCGCCACCTACAATCTTCCGGTCAGCCCGCAAGCGATGCTGTACGTCAACGCCCATCTGGCGCATCCGAGCTTCCGCCGCTGGCGCGCGATGGGCCTTGTTGATGGCGCGGATCAGGAGTTCTACCGCCGCGACTATCCCCGCCGCGATTGGCCCGGCCCGGTCCCTTTGCCAGCACGGGCCGTGGACTGCGTCGACACGATGAACCAGGCCTGCCCCTATTCCGGCAAGCCCGTCACCGATGCGCTGGAGCTTTACGGTCGCCGCTTCGGCTTCTGCAACGCCTTCTGCCGCGACAAGACCCGAGCCGACGCCGAGGCCTGGCCGAAATTCATGGCGCTTTACCACTCGTAAACCATTTCGCCCTACCCGTTAACCAAAGTGAACCGGGTAGGGCACATGGAACAGTCCTGGACAAGACACGGCCTTAGCTGCCCGCAGGCATCCCCCGAGACCGTCGGATGACCGCACGCGCCTATACCGTCGCCTTCGAAGGGGTCGATGCGCGTCTTGTCGAGGTGCAGTGTGCCGTCTCGCCGGGCTCTCCTTCGTTCACGCTTGTAGGGCTGCCGGACAAGGCGGTGACAGAAGCCAAGGAGCGGGTCCGTGCAGCGCTTCAGGCCCTATCCATTGCGCTTCCCGCCAAGCGGATCACCGTCAACCTGTCGCCCGCCGACCTGCCCAAGGAAGGATCGCATTTCGACCTTCCGATTGCCGTCGCCCTTCTTGCGGCGCTGGAAATCATCCCGCGCGAGGATGTCGAAGCCACGGTCGCCTTGGGCGAGCTTTCGCTGGATGGCCGCCTCGTCCCTGTTGCCGGGGCACTTCCTGCCGCCATGGCCGCTGCGGTCGAAGACCGCGCGCTGCTTTGCCCCAAGGCCTGCGGGGCCGAGGCCGCATGGGTCGGGGCAACGACGGTGCTTGCCGCCGCATCGCTGGAAGAAGTCCTGCACCACTACACCGGCCGGACCCTTCTGAACCCCGCCGAAGCGGGCGAGGTCCTGCGCAAAAGCTCACCGCGCGATTTCCGCGAAGTGAAGGGGCAGGAACGCGCCAAACGCGCGCTCGAGATTGCCGCCGCCGGTCGGCACCACCTGTTCATGGTGGGCACCCCCGGCTCGGGCAAATCCATGCTGGCCGCCCGTCTGCCCGGCATCCTTCCTCCGCTTTCGGCCCCCGAGGCCCTGGAAACCTCGATGATCCACTCGCTTGCGGGGCTTCTGACCGAAGGCGGGATCTCCCGCGACCGTCCGTTCCGCGAACCGCACCACACCGCCTCGATGGCGGCCATCGTCGGCGGAGGGCGTGGAGCGAAACCGGGTGAGATCAGCCTTGCCCATAACGGCGTCCTCTTTCTGGACGAGTTTCCGGAGTTTCCCCGCACCGTCCTCGACACGCTCCGCCAACCGATCGAGACCGGCACCGTGATGGTCGCCCGGGCCAACGCACATATCCGCTATCCCTGCCGCTTTCTGCTGATCGCCGCTGCGAACCCCTGCAAATGCGGCTACCTGTCGGACCCCAACCGCGCCTGCGGTCGCGCGCCGATCTGTGGCGAGGATTACCTTGGTCGGATTTCCGGCCCGCTGATGGACCGGTTCGACTTGCGGGTCGAAGTTCCACCCGTGGCCTTCACCGATCTCGATCTGCCGGCCTCGGGAGAAAGCTCGGCTGCCATCGCCGACCGGGTCACAACGGCCCGGGCCCGCCAGACCGCGCGTTTTGCGGACGCCCCAGACCTGAGGGTGAACGCCGATCTTGAAGGCGCCGCACTTGAAGAGCACGCCTCTCCGGATGCCGATGGCAAGGCGTTGATCGGCCGGGTTGCCGAACGGATGGGTCTTTCGGCGCGCGGTTACCACCGCGTCCTGCGTGTGGCGCGGACGATTGCCGATCTGGACGGCAGCCCGTCAGTCCGCAAACCGCATATCGCAGAGGCGATCAGCTTTCGGCTCTCATCCGCGATTGGCGGCCTTTAGCCTACGAGCGGCTCTAAGCCCCATGACCGCGTCGCCGAGAATATCCAGCCCGAACCATCGATGCCCACCGCGGCAGCTTCCTACGGCCACCGCGATCCGCGTCAGTGACCGAGGATCTGGCTGAGGAACAGCTTGGTCCGGTCACTCTTCGGGTTGTTGAAGAACTCTCTCGGCTCGTTCTGCTCGACGATCTGGCCCTGGTCCATGAAGATGACCCGGTTCGCCACGGCCTGGGCAAAGCCCATCTCGTGGGTCACGCAGAGCATGGTCATGCCCTCCTGCGCCAGCTGGATCATAGTATCCAGCACCTCCTTGATCATCTCGGGATCAAGCGCACTGGTCGGCTCGTCGAACAGCATGATCCGCGGCTTCATGCACAGGGACCGCGCGATGGCGACGCGCTGCTGCTGGCCGCCCGAAAGCTGGCCGGGGTACTTGTGCGCCTGTTCCGGGATCTTGACCTTGGACAGGAAGTACATCGCGGTCTCTTCGGCTTCCTTCTTCGGCACCTTCCGCACCCAGATCGGGGCCAGCGTCAGGTTTTCCAGGATCGTGAGATGCGGGAACAGGTTGAAGTGCTGGAACACCATCCCGACCTCGGACCGGACCTTGTCGATGTTCTTCAGGTCGTTGGTCAGTTCCGTTCCATCCACCACGATCTGGCCCTGCTGGTGTTCCTCCAGCCGGTTGATGCAGCGGATCAGCGTCGACTTGCCCGACCCTGACGGCCCGCAGATCACGATCCTTTCGCCCCGCTGGACGGTCATGTTGATGTCGCGGAGCACGTGGAACTGCCCGTACCACTTGTTCATGCCGGTGATCTGGATCGCGATTTCGTCCGAGACCTGCATTTTTGCTGCGTCTGCCATGATGTGCCCTTAACGATGATCGGTCTTCAGCTTCAGCTCGAGGTATTTGGAATACCGCGACATGCCAAAACAGAAGAGGAAGAAGATGGTGCCGACGAAGATGTAGGGCTCCCAGTAGATGCCCTTCCAGTTCACGTCCTGCCGGACCAGGTGAGTGATGCCCTTGAGAGGTTCGTAAAGCGCCACGATGACGACCAGAGTGGTGTCCTTGAAGAGCCCGATGAAGGACGACACGATTGCCGGGATCGAGATCTTCAGCGCCTGCGGCAGGATGATCAGCCGCTGCGCCCGCCAGTAATCCAGACCCAGCGCATCCGCCGCCTCGTACTGCCCGCGCGGCAGGGCGGCAAGCGACCCCCGCAGAACCTCGGCCAGATAGGCGGCAGCAAACAGGGTGACCAGGATCAGCACCCGCAGCAGAAGGTCGAAATCCGCTTCTGGCGGCAGGAAAAAGCCCAGCACGAAGGCCGCCACAAACAGAAGGGTGATCAGCGGCACACCCCGGATCGTCTCGATGAAGATCACACACAGGGTCTTGACGATGGGCATGTCCGACTGGCGGCCAAGCGCCAGAAGGATACCGATCGGCAGCGAGAAGGTGATCCCGGTGACGCCGATCACGATGGCAAGAAGGAACCCGCCGAACTTGTCGGACGGAACCGACAGAAGCTCGACCGGGATCGCGGCGTGCAACAGGTTGGCGACCGGCACATCGGCGAACAGCCACCAGAGCACCGCCACGACAAAGCCCGCTCCGGCTGCCGGTGCCAGACCCATGTAGGGCGAAGCGAGGCGGAAGACGAGGTAGAGCACCCCGAAGCCCGCCATGGCGACAACCGGTGCCCAAACCGAACCGCCCCAGAGAAGCCAGAAGCAAAGAGCGGGAAAGGCCAGGGTAAACCACAGAAGCTTTCCGGGCTGGACCTGAACCAGCACGAGAAGTGCCGCAACGCCCAGCATCGCCAGTGCGAACGGAAGTGCGGGGGTCGAAGCGAGGTACAGCGTCAGCAGCAGATAGGCCCCCACAACACCCAGGATGATCGACAGGCTGCGCTTATGCCCGGCGAAAAGCACCGGAGCCAAGGCGGCGAACAGCAGACCGAAAGCCAGTATGGGACGCCAGCGTTCATCCACCGGATATTGGTGACCGAAGATGAAGGCCCCCCACCAGGGCCGCAGGAAGGCCCAGCAGGCACCTGACGCCGCTTCACCTGACGCGGCGGCCACGATCTCGCGGCACTCGGCCAGCGAACCGGCGTTCCAGACCGAATTCCAGAACCACGGGAAGATGTTCCAGGCGACAAAGGCCACAAAGGCAAAGGCCAAGGCCGTCAGGCCCGCATTCAGCGGCGAGGAGAACAGATTCTCGCGCAGCCATTTCACCAAGCCGCTTTGCGAAATCGGCGGAGGCAGGGCGGGAAGCATTTCGGAGCGGTTGAAACTTTCTGCCATCTCAGCGCGCCTTCAGCTGAACGGAACGGTTGTAGTAGTTCATCACCATCGAAATCGACAGGCTGATCGAAAGGTAGATCGCCATCATCAGGAAGACGCACTCGATCTCGCGCCCGGTCTGGTTGCGGGTGATACCGCCCAGGGTTCCCGACAGGTCGCTGTAGCTGATCGCCACCCCCAGCGAGGTGTTCTTGGTCAGGTTCAGGAACTGGCTGATCAGCGGCGGGATGATCACACGCAGCGCCTGCGGCAGCACGACAAGGCTCATCGTTCGGTTCGGGCGCAGACCCAGGGCGAAGGCAGCTTCGGACTGGCCCCGGCTGATAGCCTGGATACCACCGCGCACGATCTCGGCGATGAAGGCCGCGGTGTAGAGCGTCAGTGCCAGAAGAAGCGCCGTAAAGGCGTGGGCAACCAGAATACCGCCTTGGAAGTTGAAGCCCTTCAGCGCTGGGACCTCCCAGTGCAGACCCAGCCACGCCAGCAGGACGGCGATGGGTGCAAACAACACCAGAAGCGATTTCCACCAGGTCACTGGACGGATGCCGGTCGCTTCCTGCACCGCACTGGCATGCGCCCGGATGCGCCGGTAGGCAAAGACCGATGCGCCGATCACAAGGACAATGGCCAGGAAGGTCAGGTTCACCGTCATGAACCCAAGGTCGATCGACCCAAGCCCCCGATCCAGCAGCGGCGCCGGCACGTTGGTGCCCCGGTTGGTGATCGCGACCGTATCGAAGAACGACATCGTGGCAGCAGGTGCCTGACCTGCGGCGACCATTTCATCGGTCACCTTGAAGTCCTTCGGAGGCGGCATCGTCTCGGTCAGGATGACGTAGGACAGCAGCACCCACAGCAAAAGCGGCACGTTGCGGAAGACCTCGACATAGACGGTCATCAGCCGCGAGACGAGCCAGTTGTTCGAGAGGCGAAGGACGCCGATGGTGACCCCCAGGATCGTGGCCAGGATGCAGCCGCAGAAGGCCACGGCCAGCGTATTGGTCAGGCCGACCAGAAGCGCCCGGAAATGGACGTTGTCATTGGTATAGGGGATCAGCGTCTGCGGGATGTCATAGCCCGCACGCTGCCAGAGGAAGGCGAAGGACAGCTCTTTGCCGCGCTCATCCAGGTTGCGGTCGACGTTGTAGCCCAACCAGACGATCGCCAGGATGAAGAGGCCCAGAACCACAGCCTGAATGGTGTAGGACCGGTACCGCGTATCAAAGATGAGCATAGAGAGCCGAAAGTTCTCTTTCGGCAGATCAGCGGCCATTGCCATGGCTTCCCCCTGTTTTCCGCAACGCATCCCCGATGTTTCGGTGGTGAGCCGTCAGGCCCAGGCATTGCAGTCTGTTCTGATAGGAAAACCGGGGGCGCCCGCTGGGCGCCCCCGATCAGTATGGATCAACGGAAGGGCGGTGCGTACTGCAGGCCACCCTGGGTCCACAGCGCGTTCAAGCCGCGGGCCAGGTTGATCGAGGTGCCCTCGCCAATATTGCGCGAGAAGATTTCACCATAGTTGCCGACAGCGGCGATGGCGTTCTTGAAGGCCGCGTTGTCGAGACCGAACTTCACGCCCATGTCGCCCGAAGCGCCGAGGAGACGCTTGACTTCTTCGTCAGCGGTCGATGCCAGAACTTCTTCGACATTGGCTGCGGTGATGCCCTTTTCTTCAGCGATGAGGAGCGCGTAATAGGTCCAGCGCACCACGTCGCCCCAGTTGTTGTCGCCGTGGCGGACAACCGGGCCCAGCGGTTCTTTCGAGATGATTTCCGGCAGGATCACGTGGTTGTCGGCATCCGGCAGGGTCGCGCGGGTGGCGGCCAGACCCGAGGCGTCGGTCGTGAAGGCGTCACAGGCACCGGCGGTGTACTGGCGCTGTGCTTCGGCGTCGTCAGCCACGTTCACCGGCTGGTAGCTGATATTGTTTTCCTTGAAGAAGTCAGCAAGGTTCAGCTCGGTCGTCGTGCCGGTCTGGATGCAGATCGTCGCGCCATCCAGTTCCTTGGCCGAAGAAACGCCGAGGTCCTTCTTCACCATGAAGCCCTGGCCGTCGTAGTAGTTCACGGCCACGAAATCGAGCGCCAGTTCGCTGTCGCGCGAAGCGGTCCAGGTCGAGTTGCGGACCAGGAGGTCAACTTCGCCCGACTGTAGCGCGGTGAAGCGGGTTTCGCCGGTCGTGGGCACGAACTTGACTTTCGTCGCATCGCCCAGCACCGCAGCCGCGATGGCCCGGCACAGATCGACGTCGAAGCCGGCCCAGTTGCCGCTGGCGTCCGGGGCGCCGAATCCGGTCAGGCCCGTGTTCGACCCGCAGATCAGCTCGCCCCGTGCTTTGACGTCGTCGAGTGTCGCCGCACCGGCCAGACCTGCGACCAGCGTGGTGGCCGCAAGCGCGCCGAAGAATACGGATTTTTTCATTCTTACCTCTTCCTGAGTAAGTGACCCTTCGGGGCCACGTTTTTTGTGCCGCGCGATCCTTCCGCGCCGGTGATGGTGCAGGCGCGTTTTCGCCCCTACTGTAGGCCAGTGTCGGCGAAAGCGCTTTTGTTGGTCAAGCGGCCTCTGCCGAATTCAGGAAAAATGCCCGTTTCTGCAGCGTTCGATTAGCAAATTTGCCTTGCTCACCGGTCTTGTTGAAGCGTTGGGCGAACTTGTCACCGACACAATCGATAGAATCGGTCCGCCTGCAGAAGGGCCGCGTGCTTTCCCTGGGCGATCTCGGCGGCCTCTTCGTCTTCGCCCCAAAGCGACGCCTGCCAGTCCTCGTCAAGGCGCGATAGCCTCCAGGCCTCATCCGCCGTGATCCTGCCGCGCTGGACGGCAAGCGCCAGAATCAGCGAGCCCGAGATCGAGACAAGGTCATGAAAGGCCGCAAGCTGGAACGGGGTCAGAGCACGGACCTCGCTGCTCAGGACCGACAGGCTCTCTGGTGCCTGTGCCACATGCACGATCCCGGCTGTCGTCCGCAACCGTACGCCAAAGCTCTCTGCGGCCCAGTCGAGGATCGGGTCCCATTCCCTGGCCTGCAAGCCGATCAGATCGGCAGGGTCTTCGGCCCGGTAGCACAAAAGATCGCTACCACCATACTCTGCCACCATCTCAGCGATCAGATCGAACTGTGCCGTTACCGTATCGATCGCCGAATTGGCCGTGCGCGTGAAGGGCATCGTGATCGGGTCGACCCTGTCGCCCTGCGCCTGCCATTCGGCGGCCACCGCCTCTGCCAACTCGGCCGTGGGCAGGATCAGCGGGGCCTTGCGTGGGGTGCGCACGGGGCGAGCGTCAAGGTGGACGGCAAAACCGCCCTCGGTCGGGACAGTCCTGGCCGAGGTCCAGAACCGACGCGCCGCCCAGACGCTCACCTGATCACCTCAAACGGATCGGCGGGAACATCTGCCTCTTTCCAATCCATCAGCTTCCACGTCCGGGCCATGTGCTCCGGCAGGGGGGCCGTAAAGGTCATCGGCTTTTTCAGGATCGGATGCTCAATGGTCAGAGATCGGGCGTGAAGATGCAGCTTCTTCGACAGGTCGCCCCCGGCGCCTGCGCCCCAGCCGTCGCCCAGATTGTCGGAATCGGACCCGCCGTACTTGCCATCCCCAAGGATCGGATGCCCGATCTCGGCCATATGGGCCCGAAGCTGGTGTGTGCGGCCTGTTACCGGCTCCAGAGCCATCCATGACAGGCGCGTCCCCAGGAACCACAGCGTGAAATAGTCGGTCTGGGCGCGTTTGGCGTCGGGATGGTCGGCAATCTTGGCGGGATGGACGCAGATCATCTTCTCGCCCTCGCCGCCCCGGCCCCGGCCCGGAGCCTTCTCCAGCGCGAACTTGATCGACCCTTGTCGCGGATGCGGCACGCCCGCCACGACGGCCCAATAGATCTTGCGCGCGTTGCGATGCCGCAGCGCCTCGGACAGGGCCCGCGCAACTCGGTCGGTCCGCGCCAGCATCAGGACGCCCGACGTGTCCTTGTCGAGCCGGTGCACCAGTTTCGGCTTTTCCTTGTAGCCGAACTTCAGCGCCTCGGCCAAACCGTCGACATGCCGGTCGCCTTGCCCGGACCCGCCTTGCGAGGGCAGACCCGCGGGCTTGTTCAGGACGATCATGTGCTCGTCCTTGAAAAGCACAGCGGCCTGGATCATCCGCGCATCGGCCGCCGAGACGCCCTGGATGCGTGCCTCCGCCATTGGCACGGGGTCCGGAAGGGGCGGCACGCGCACGATCTGTCCGGGTGCGACGCGGTCAGAGGCCTTGACCCGACCGCTGTCGACGCGGATCTGGCCGGTCCGGCACAGCTTTTCCACCGCAACCTGATTCAGCTGCGGGAAGCGGCGGCGCAGCCACTTGTCCAGTCGCTGTTCGCCTTCGTCTTCGGTTACGGTCAGATTCTGGACGCTCATGTCAGGCCTCGTGCCAGGGCCACGCCAAGCGCGACCGCAAGAAGGGAAAGGCCGACAGAGACCAGCACATAAAGGGCTGCCTGCAGGGTCTGGCCCTGCTGGATCAGCTTCAGCGTGTCGAGCGAGAAGGCCGAGAAAGTCGTAAAGCCGCCGAGAAGCCCGGTCAGCAGGAAAAGCTGCCAACCCGCGCGGGCATCGAGCAGAACGAAGAGAAGACCGATCGCGAAGCTGCCCAGCACATTCACTGCAGCAACGCCCCATGGCGCACCGATTGCGCCGACCATCAGGTAGCGCAACACGGAACCGATAGCGCCGCCAAGCGCGATAAGGGGAAGGGTCAGGGACATGGGCCTGCTTTGCGGCGCTAAGCGCAGTTTGTCAATGTTGCGCCTTGCGTCGGGCCGGGACCCAAATTCCTTGAGGAATAAATTTGGGACCTAGTCATCCTGCCGTTTCGCCCGCAGCTTGGCGAAATAGTCGACACGCTTCTTGAGCTCACGCTCGAAGCCGCGTTCCGGCGGAAGATACCAGACCGGGCGCTTCATCCCCTCGGGGAAGTAGTTCTGGCCCGAGAACCCGTCCTCGGCGTCATGGTCATAGGCATATCCGGACCCATAGCCCTGCTCTTTCATCATCCGGGTCGGCGCGTTCAGGATGTGCTTGGGCGGCATCAGGCTGCCCGTTTCGCGCGCTGCCGCCCGGGCCGCCTTGTAGGCCGTGTAGACCGCGTTCGATTTTGGGGCGAGTGCCAGGTAGACCACCGCCTGCGCCAGAGCCAGTTCGCCTTCGGGCGAACCGAGACGTTCGTAGGTTTGCCAGCCATCCAGACACACGGCCTCGGCTTGCGGGTCGGCAAGGCCGATGTCTTCCACGGCCATCCGGGTTATGCGACGGGCAAGAAAGCGGGGGTCCTCACCGCCTTCCAGCATCCGGGCGAACCAGTACAGCGCGGCATCGGGGTCGCTGCCCCGCACCGATTTATGCAGGGCAGAGATCAGGTTGTAATGTTCGTCCCCCGACTTGTCGTATTTCGCGGCCCGGCGCATCAGGCGCTGCGCCAGCTGGTCGCGAGTGAGGGGCGCGTCAAGCTTCCAGGCTGCGACCTGCTCGATCAGGTTCAAAAGTGCCCGGCCATCGCCATCGGCCATTTCCAGCATCGCCTCACGCGCTTCGCCCTTCAGCGGCAGCGCCCGCCCCAATTCCTGCTCTGCCCGCTGCGCCAGACGCTCCAGGTCGGCCAGCGACAACCGCTCCAGCACGATCACCTGCGCCCGCGACAGAAGGGCGGCGTTCAGTTCGAAGGACGGGTTCTCGGTCGTGGCCCCGACCAGAAGGATCGTCCCATCCTCCATATGCGGCAGGAACCCATCCTGCTGCGCCTTGTTGAAACGGTGGATCTCGTCGACGAAAAGCAGCGTCCCCTTGCCGTTCTGCCGCCGCAGCTTTGCCGCCTCGAACACTTTGCGCAGGTCCGGGACACCGGTGAAGATCGCGCTGATCTGGACGAAGTGGAGGTCGGTCTCGGCAGCCAGAAGGCGCGCGATGGTGGTCTTGCCCACGCCCGGCGGGCCCCAGAGAACCAGGGACGACAGCGACCCCGCCGCAAGCATCGCACCCAAGGGGCCCTCGCGCGACAAGACCTTTTCCTGTCCGATCACCTCAGCCAGCGACTTGGGCCGCAGGCGGTCGGCCAGCGGGCGCGGGCCGCTGTCGGGGGCATGGGATGCGGCGGTGTCGAAAAGATCAGCCATGACGCACCTTAACCGCCGCTGTCATCGGACTAAAGCCGGAAGCGCAGGCGCACGGGCTCGCCTTGGCGGATCAGGTCGATTTGCCAGCGCCGCGCGGGTTGCCGGGCAACGGTCAACGCCTCGGATGGGGTGGCAACTGGAACTCCGTTGATCGCGACCATAACGTCGCCCGCCTGGAGACCCACGTCGAAGGCAAAGCCCTCTGTCGCCATGACCGCAACACCAGTGGCATCCAGCGGAAGGCGCAACTCGCCGATCACTGCCGGGTTGATCCTGACAAGCGTCGCCCCGCGCAAGATCACGTCTTCGGTCACAGTCACCGTCTCGCGGTCCGGCAGGTCTGGCGCGAGGCCCAGCGTGACGTCCGCTTCACCCTTGATGCCGTTTTGCAGGTAGGTCACCGGCTGCACGCCGGATCCCACAACGGACAGACGGTACAGAAACTCCTGCGGCGTGTTGATCGGGGCGCCGCCCATGGACAGTACGACATCGCCCTCGCTTAAACCTGCGGCGGCAAAAGGACTTTGAGGATGCATGGCGGTGATCATCACGCCGACAGGACGGTCCATCCCCAGCGCTTCTGCGACCGACCCGTCCACTTCCTGCCCCGACAGACCGGCCCAAGGGCGGCTGAACTGAACCGCGCCCGCCTGAGCCTGCGCCACGACAGCGGCCACAAGATTCGAAGGCACGGCGAAACCGATCCCGTTCGATCCGCCGTCTCGGGTCAGGATCGCGGTGTTGATCCCGACCAGACGCCCCGCCATGTCCACCAGGGCCCCGCCCGAATTTCCGGGGTTGATCGGTGCGTCGGTCTGCACGAAATAGCCCGTCCCGTCGCCGACCTGCAACGCCGACCGCGCGAGGCCCGACACGATCCCCGAACTGACCGTTTGCCCCACTCCGAACGGATTGCCGATCGCCAGGACCAGATCTCCGACCTGCAACGCTTCACTGTCGCCGATAGGCAAAGCCGGAAGGTCGGCGTCAGCCTCGACTTTCAGAACGGCCAGATCGCTTTGCGGATCGACCAGAAGGACACGCGCCGCATATTCCCGCCGGTCCGCCAGAACCACCCTGATGTCCGTGGCATCCGTGATGACGTGGTAGTTCGATACGACAAGCCCGTCAGTCGACACGATCACCCCGGACCCCAGCGCATTCTCCATCCGGGCCGGGCCGTTCATGCCTTCGAAGAACTGGTCAAAAAACGGATCGCCCGCGAAAGGGTTGATCCGGTCCCGCACTTGCTGGCGCGCGTAGATGTTGACCACCGCAGGCGCGGCCTCGCGCACTATGGGGGCGAAAGACAGCGCGATCTCGTCCGACGTGCGCGGGACGGCAGTCTCGGCCGACGCCTGTAGCGACAGCCCAAGCAGAAGCGACAGCAGGATCAGCAGACGACGCATTGGCGGGCCCCACGCAGAGATCCCGCCCAATCTGGTATCCCCTGCCCGGCGAGGCAACCCGTTCCTTTCCGGGTCGCCCACCGCGGTAGGGTCAGTGCCGTGTGCCCGAGAAGTCCATCTCGACCACCTGGTTTTCGATGTCGTCGATCATCAGGACAGGCCCCATCGCCCGCATTTTCACACCGACTCGGTCAGCCCACCGCGGCCAGGTTGCCGACAGAAGCGTCAGGCAATGCGTGGCGCCCAGGCTCCGCACCGTCTCGCCCAGTTGCATGATCAGCTGCGTATGAACCCGACGCCGGATCGCGGCAGGCGTGTCATGGGCCACGAACAGGCGCGAACTTTCCCAGATATGCGTTGCCATCGGGGCGGGGTCGTACAGCAGGTTCGCCGGAATCGTCTCCAGCAGCCCGCGCTGCGCGTCCCGGATCATGTAGCTGTAGATGCCGCAGCCATGCGTCGTCGGCGTCAGTCGGTTTCCGGCCAGAACCTTGCCGGCATCATCATGCACGACGACCCAGCGGCTTGCCGGTGTGTCATACTGGTCATACTCCATGCCCAGCGCCTCGGGCAGGTTCCACTTGTTGTGGACGATGAACAGCTCGCGCCTAGCGCGCAACATGTTTGCGAAAAGCTCGCCATGGTTGTGCATGTTGGCAAAGGAAAGCGTCGTTGTCTGCATAGGGTCCTCCTGCAGGCTGGGTTAAGTCGTAACCTTGCAGGAGACGCCGTCAGATCAGACGGTTGTCCTTGGCGCGCTGGATCGCCTCGGCGGTTGTCCGCGCCATAAGGCGATCGCGGGCAGAACTGATCCGGGCTTTCAGCGCACTTTCCGAGATTCCCAGCTTTTCTGCCGCAGCAGCAAAGCGGTCGCCCCCTGCAATGCATCTCAAGGCCTCGATCTGGGCCTCGGTCAAGGATTCGGGCGGCTCGCTCAGGTCATGCAGGCGCTTCACCGCCCGCTCGATCTTGACGATCTCATCGTCCCGAAACTCCCGGTCTTCCCGGGAAAAACTCGCAATCGTGCGCGACTTGATCAGACCGAAGGCAACCGTGACGCCAAAGTTCAACCCGTACTCCGCCGCTTCCTTGAAAAGCCCGAACGGATCCAGAAGGGCCGGGTCGCTCCACCTTATCCAGCCAGTCCGCGAGAAGCCCCAAGCCGTCATCGGGTCCCGCAGCACATAACCATTTTCGGTGTAGTGGTCGATCCAGCGCTGATCGTAGGTCTGAAAGGTCAGAAGCGGGGATGTAAAGCGGATGTGGAGGCCGATGAAATAGCCCGCCGTCGCCATCCGCGCCACATTCTGCAGTTCGACATCTATTCCAGACCGGATACTCATTCATACTCTACTTAACAGAGTGGGCCACGCAACCATAACGTGTCAGCCGCAGAACTCCAACCTTTCGGTTATCGGTCTGGGCAAAGGCACAAGAATATTTCTCAATGCATCTTTGGCGCCATGTTTATGGTCACGCACACGCAGTCGAGGCCGTCGAAGTTCAACATCGGTCCGACGGGTTCACATTCCAGGCCCACACGGCGCCCGATGCGACGCGATGCTTCGGGAATTAACCCCAGGACCGTGGTCGCGCCCAATTCCCGGGCGGCCTTCACCATTTCCTGGCGCAGTTGCAACTGCACCCGCAACCGCAGTGCCGCGGGGACAGCTTCAGACACGAAGACCCGGCTGCTTTCCCAGATATCTTCCGCAACTGGTGCGGTGAAGTTCAACAGATTTGACGGAATTGACTCAAGCAGACCCCGTTGGGCGTCGCGGATCATATAGGTGTAGATTCCGCATTTGTGCGTCGTGGGCGTCAGGCGGATACCTGCCAGGACTTCACCGCCCTCGTGGACTGCAACCCAGCGGCTTGCCGGGGTGTCATACTGGTCGAACTCCATCCCGTTCGACTGCGGCAAATCCCATTTGTTCTGCTGGATGAAGGCCCGGTGCCTTGCCCTGAACATGTTGGCGAACAACTCGCCATGATTGTGCAAGTTGTCATACGAGAGTGTCGTGACTTCCATTTCCGTCTCCTTCTGCTTGAACGTCGATCAGTCAGATGGAAACATCACAGCCTTACTACAGCAGTCGATACTCGCGCGCCTTCTTCAGAGCCTCGGTCGCAGTCCGAGCCTCCAGTCTGATTCGAGCGGAATTCAGTCGGGCCTTGAAGGCGCTTTCCGAAATCCCGAGCTTTGCCGCGGCAGCAGTGTGACGGTCCCCATTTGCAATGCATTGCAGCGCCTCGATCTGCGCTTTCGTAAGTTCTGATGGCGGCTTCGCTGCGATATGCAGACGCGCGGTGATATCGGCGAGACGCTCCATCTCTGCATCAGTGAACTCGCGATCCGGTCGGGTGATGCCAGCCATAGACCGCGAAGTGATCGGACCATACGAAGACACCGCGCCAAACTTCATCCCGTAGGTCGCGGCCTTCTTCAGCAATTCAAACGGATCGGGAAGCGGGATTTCGCTCCAACGGCGCGTTCCGGCGGTACCGATGCCCCAGAAGATCACGGGATCGCGCAAGTAGTAGGAATGCGAGTTATAATACTCGACCCAGTCGGCTGGATAGCGACTGTGGTAGATCAACGGGCTGGCAAAACGGATGTGTAGACCGACGGCGTACCCCGCGGGCGCCAGGTCATGCAACTCTTCATACAGTTCGCTCAATTTCTTACTCTGCGACATCCACACAAGGTTCCTTGGCAGTCTAGTTTCAACCTTAAGTGTAAAGCATCAAGCGCGCCAGTGCGTTGGGCGCGAACTCCCTTGCTCGCGCTTCCCCTCTAGATAGCGGCTGCCCTTCAATAGGCAAAGGCCCGCCAAGTCTGGCGGGCCTTCCGTCAACTTGGTCGGCGCTCCGACGTCAGACGTTCTCGGCGGCTTCGGAACGGGCGCGGTCTGCTGCCCCCTTGGCCGAAGTGTCGCGGTCGACGAATTCGATGATCGCCATCGGGGCCATGTCCCCGTACCGGAACCCGGCCTTCATGATGCGGACGTAGCCGCCCTGACGGTCCTTGTAGCGGGGGCCGAGGATGGCGAACAGGCGCTCGGTGTGCATGTCCTGCTTCAGCGCCGCGTGGGCCTGACGACGGGCGTGCAGGTCGCCGCGCTTGGCCAGCGTGATCAGCTTTTCGATGATCGGGCGCAGTTCCTTGGCTTTCGGCAAGGTGGTCTTGATCTGCTCGTGCTCGATCAGCGAGCCGCACATGTTGGCGAACATCGCCTTGCGGTGTTCATGGGTGCGGTTCAGTTTGCGGTAGCCGCTTGAGTGACGCATTGGAATCTCCGTATCTGCGTATTTTGCTTTGTCCGGCAGGGCCTACGTTTGGCCCCACTCACCTTGGGCTTGCGCCAGTTGTTCCCCGCATATGACGCGGGCATTTGGTAGGGTGCGTGCTTCCACGCACCCCTGGTTCTTAGAACTGGTCCTCGAAACGTTTGGCCAGATCCTCGATGTTCTCCGGCGGCCAGCTTTCGACGTCCATCCCGAGATGAAGGCCCATGCCCGAAAGCACTTCCTTGATCTCGTTCAGCGACTTGCGGCCGAAGTTCGGGGTGCGGAGCATCTCGGCTTCGGTCTTCTGGATCAGATCGCCGATGTAGACGATGTTGTCGTTCTTCAGGCAGTTGGCCGAACGGACCGAAAGCTCCAGCTCGTCCACCTTCTTCAGCAGCAGCGGGTTGAACTCGAGGCCCGAGTCAATCTCGCCAACCTTGGCCGATTCCGGCTCTTCGAAGTTCACGAAGATCGACAGCTGGTCCTGCAGGATGCGCGCAGCATAGGCCACGGCGTCGTCCGGCGTCAGCGAGCCATCGGTCTCGATCTTCATCGTCAGCTTGTCATAGTCCAGCACCTGGCCCTCGCGGGTCGGGGTGACTTCATACGACACCTTCTTCACCGGCGAATAGATCGCGTCGATCGGGATCAGGCCGATCGGAGCGTCCTCGGGACGGTTCTTGTCGGCCGAGACATAGCCTTTGCCGGTGTTCACGGTCAGCTCCATGAACACGTCCGCGCCTTCATCCAAGTGGCAGATCACGTGGTCCTTGTTCAGAACCTCGATGCCATTGGATTCGGAAATGTCGCCTGCGGTCACGACGCCCGGCCCCTTGGCCGAGATCGACAGCCGCTTCGGGCCTTCCACGTCCATCTTCAGGCTGACGCCCTTCAGGTTCAGGACGATGTCGGTAACGTCTTCGCGCACGCCTGCAACCGAGGAGAACTCGTGCAGCACGTTGTCGATCTGGACGCTGGTGATCGCGCCCCCTTGCAGCGAAGACATCAGCACGCGGCGCAGCGCGTTGCCCAGAGTAAGGCCGAAGCCCCGCTCCAGCGGCTCGGCGATGATCGTTGCCACGCGTGCCGCATCGGCCCCCGGCTTGACGATCAGGCTCGCGGGTTTGATGAGTTCCTGCCAGTTCTTATGGATCATTCTGAAGCCCCTATTCTTGTCCGCTGCCGATGTCCGAAAGCCGGCGGACGCCCGAGGATCGTAAACGACGAAAACCGGGCCGCGAGGGAAGGCCCCCGCGACCCGGTCAAAATCTCTGCCTTAGACGCGGCGGCGCTTCGGCGGACGGCAGCCGTTGTGTGCCAGCGGCGTCACGTCGCGGATCGAGGTGATCTGGAAGCCAACAGCAGCCAGAGCACGCAGCGCCGACTCGCGGCCCGAACCCGGACCTTGAACTTCGACTTCCAGCGTCCGGACGCCATGTTCCTGCGCCTTGCGGCCAGCGTCTTCGGCGGCCATCTGGGCGGCATAGGGCGTCGACTTACGCGAGCCCTTGAAGCCCATGGTCCCCGAGGACGACCAGGCAATAGCGTTGCCCTGAACGTCCGAGATCAGGATCTTGGTATTGTTGAACGACGAGTTCACATGCGCCACGCCGGCAGCGATGTTCTTGCGTTCTTTCTTCTTGGTGCGGGCGGCCTTGGTATCACGTGCCATCTGTCAGGCCCCCTTATTTCTTCTTGCCGGCAATGGCCTTTGCGGGGCCTTTGCGGGTGCGGGCGTTGGTGTGCGTGCGCTGGCCGCGGACCGGCAGGCCCTTGCGGTGACGCAGGCCGCGGTAGCAGCCAAGGTCCATCAGACGCTTGATGTTCATCGTGACTTCGCGGCGCAGGTCGCCTTCGACAGTCAGGTTCGCGTCGATGTACTCGCGGATCGCCAGCACTTCGCTGTCGTTCAGCTGGTTCACCCGGCGCGCCGTGTCGATCTTCAGCGCTTCGCAGATGGCTTGGGCGGTGTGGGGGCCGATCCCGGTGATGTAGGTGAGCGCGATCGGAACCCGTTTCGCGGTCGGAATGTTGACGCCAGCAATACGTGCCAAACGTGTCGTCCTTCTTCGGTTGCGGTTCCGTAGTGCCAGAACCTTTTTTCACAACACCGCACGGGCGTTTAACCCGGCGATACGAACTTCCAATAAGGAAGACCCGCAAGGCGATTCCACCGCGGGACGCCGTGCATTAGGGGCTTTTCCCGGGGCCGTCAAGGCCGCGAGAGAAGTTTCTCAGGCTTTGTCAAGAACCTTGGCGATCGCCTCGGCAACAGCGTCCACATCGGCCAGGCCATCGACGGCGGAAAGCTGCCCCTTGGCGTAGTAGTAGCCGATCAGGGGCGAGGTCTTCTTGTAATATTCCATCAGCCGGGTCTTGAGCGTTTCGGCGTTATCATCCGCTCGCCGCTTCAGATTGGTGCTGCCACAGACATCGCACGTGCCCGCCACTTTCGTCGGATGCGTGACGTCATGGTAGACCGCACCGCAGTTGCCGCAAGTGAAGCGCCCGGTGACTCGGGCCACCAGCGCCGCATCGTCAACCTGCATCTCGATCACGCTGTCCAGCACCGTCCCGGTTCGGGCCATCAGCTCACCCAACGCATCGGCCTGCTTCAGCGTCCGCGGGAAGCCGTCGAAGATGAAACCGCCCTTGGCTCCGTCCTGCATCTTCGCTTCGATCAATCCGATCACGATTTCATCCGTGACCAACTCGCCCCGGGCCATGATGCCTTCGACCCGCTTGCCAAGGTCGGTGCCCTTGGCGATGGCCTCTTTCAGCATGTCGCCGGTCGACAGCTGCACCATGCCGCGCGCCTCTTCCAGCCGCTTGGCCTGAGTGCCCTTGCCCGCGCCCGGCGGACCCAGAAGAATGATATTCGCCATGGGTCAGCGCCGCGCAGGGGCCTTGGGCGCAGCCTTTGCGCCCGGCTTCTTGCGGCCGCGGAGCTGCGACTTCTCGATCAACGCCTCGTACTGATGCGCCAGAAGATGCGACTGGACCTGCTGGATCGTGTCCATCGTGACCGAGACCACGATCAGCACCGAGGTGCCGCCGAAGTAGAACGGAATTCCGGCCTGGGTGATCAGAATCTCGGGCAGCAGGCAGACCGCAGCCAAATAGGCCGACCCGAGCACGAGGACGCGGTTGACGACGTATTCCAAGTACTCTTCGGTCTTTTTCCCGGGACGGATTCCGGGAACCGACGCGTTCTGGTTCTTCAGGTTCTCGGCCACCTCATCGACCTTGAACGACACGTTCAGGGTGTAGAAATAGGCGAAGAAGACAATCATGCCAGTGAAGAACAGCAGATAGAGCGGCTGGCCATGACCGAAGTTCGCGGCCAGCCAGGACAGGACCGGATTGACGCCCCCGCCCGAGAAGGTGCTGATCGTCGTCGGCAACAAAAGCAGCGACGAGGCGAAGATCGCCGGGATCACGCCGGCCGGGTTGACCTTGATCGGCAGGTGGGACGAGCCGCCCTCGTAGACCTTCATCCCCACCTGACGACGTGGATAGAGAATGCTGATCTTGCGCAGCGCGCGCTCCATGAAGACAACGAAGGCGATGACCACGACGACCATCACGATCACGCCCAGGATTACCGGGGTCGACAGCGCGCCGGAACGACCTTGTGCGAAGAACTGCGCAATGGCGGCCGGGATTTCCGCCACGATGCCGACAAAGATGATCAGGCTGATGCCGTTGCCGATGCCGCGGGCGGTGATCTGCTCGCCCAGCCACATCAGGAACATCGTGCCGCCGACCAGCGTGATGACACAGGACGCGACAAAGAAGAGACCCGGGTTGTGCGCAAGCCCGCCGCCCTGGATCGACATGGCGATGCCGTAGCCTTGCAGGATAGCCAGCGCCACCGTGCCGTAACGGGTGTACTGGTTCAGCTTCTTGCGGCCTTGCTCGCCTTCCTTCTTCAGCTGCTGCCAAGGCCCGTACATGGTCCCCAGAAGCTGCACGATGATCGACGCGCTGATGTAGGGCATGATCCCCAGCGCGAAGATCGCCATCCGGCTGACCGCGCCGCCGGTGAAGAGGTTCAGCATCCCGCCGATCCCCTGCCCCGCCTGCTGCATGAATTCGCGCAGCGCCTGGCCGTCGATACCGGGAACCGGGATGTAGGTCCCAAGCCGGTAGACGATCAGAAGGCCGATCGTGAAGAAGATACGCTGGCGCAGGTCGGTCGCCTTGCCGAGCATGCCCCAGCTGAGGTTCGCGGCCATCTGTTCGGCAGCTGATGCCATGTCAGGTCTCTTTCAAGCCAAGCGCCGCCGGACCGTTCTCCGGTCGGCGGCGCGGGAAAACTTCTGGTGATGTAAGCGACCTTGCGGCCGCTCACAATCCCTTACTCAGCGGCTGCTGCGACGGGTGCCAGGAGCGTGACCTTGCCGCCGGCCTTTTCCACCGCTTCCACAGCCGAAGCCGAGGCGCCGGTGACGGTCAAGTTGACCTTGGATTTCAGCTCGCCCTTGGCCAGCACGCGGATGCCGTCGCGCTTGTTCGAGGTCACGCCAGCCGCGACCAGCGCGTCTTCGGTGATCTCGGCCTTGGCATCCAGCTTGCCTGCAGCGATGAACTTCTCGATCAGGCCGAGGTTCACGACGGCGAATTCCAGACGGTTCGGCTTGTTGAAGCCGCGCTTCGGGAGGCGGCGATAGAGCGGCATCTGGCCGCCTTCGTAGCCACCGATCGCGACGCCCGAACGGGACTTCTGACCCTTGATACCACGGCCGGCGGTCTTGCCCTTGCCCGAGCCCGGGCCGCGAGCAACGCGCTTTTTCTTCTTCGCCGCGCCTTCGTTGTCGGCGAGTTCATGCAGTTTCATTTCGCTTCTCCTTGCCGGATGTGCCCCCGAAGCGAGAACGGGACACCCACGGCTTTTCTTGATTCTCATGGCCGGACTTGGCCACCGGGGGGCGATACAGCACGCGACCCCGAAAAGCAAGGGCGGGACTGTCCACGGTGGACAACCCCGCCTTTTCCACTTGATTTCAATGCGTTGCCAGATTCCGTTAGGGTGGTCTTAACCTCTGAGGAACCGGGCCGAAACCCAATCCTCAGGCCCCAGCGGGCCAGTGGAATTCCGGGCGCAGGCCGGAATAGACCGGGCGGCCGTCGGTGGGGGCCGAGTAACCCTTCGTCTCGTCCCAGAAGGCGTGGTAGCTGGCCTTGGGGAACTTGGCGTCGTCGTAGCCCATGATGTTCGGCACCGCGACACGGATGCGCTTTTGCTTGTCGTCAAGCATCAGCGCGGCACCGCAATCGGCGCAGACGCAGATTTCCAGCGGGCCATCGGGGTTCTGGGCGTTGAACGGGACACGATTGATCTTCTCGGGGTGATCAACCTGCACGTCGCCGTAATTGAAGAAGGCGACATGAGTGTGCTGCTGCTTGGTGACAGACTTGCAGACGTTGCAGTGGCATTCGTGGTTGTCGATGGGCTCGGCAGAGGCGGTGACATGGACGTGCTGGCAACCGCCCGCGTAATGCGTGGTCATGGTGGTCCTCCCTTTGGCGGCCCCCCTGCCCCTCCCTGGGCAGGGCTTGAGTCGCATTGTGAGGGTAGCACTCTCCCCTGACGCTGCGTTAGCTTTTGCGACACGGGCCATGAGGCAAGGGGAGGAACAACCATGGGCGAGCTTCACACCGACAATCCGGTCTTCGTCACCTACCTGATCGCGACAGCGCTGACTGTACTGAAGGTCATGGGCCAGGGTTGGATGACCGTCTATCGGATGATGAAGGTCGGCGGCGGTTATGCCGCGCCCGAGGACCTGCGGCCCGGCCTGATCAACAAGGCGCCGGACCCGAAGCAATTGGAAGTCAATGACTATGTCGACCGCTCTCGCCGGATGCACCGCAATGACCTGGAGAACATCCCGGCCTTCTGGGCGGCGGGGCTGATCTTCGTGACCGTGGCCCCGCCCCTGTGGCTGGCGCAGGGGCTGCTGTACGGCTTCGTCGTGGCCCGGGCGGCGCATGCAGTGGCCTATGGCACGGCGCAGTCGCATGAGGTGCGGGCGACGTTCTACACGGTGGGGTCGCTGATCGTGATGGCGATGGCGGTCTATGCGCTGCTGGCGGTGTTGTGAGGGGCGCCATCGCTGAAGCCGCATCGCCACCTCTTTGCGTTTCTTGACCCAGGCCGGGTGCTAATCTGACCGCGACCGGACCGCGGGGTGGGAGCGGCACTGCCGCGCCCGCCCCGGGGGGCGGTTCGGGCGCGGTCAGATTTGCTTTGGGCAAATCTGACAAGGAAGGCGACAAATCAAAACGCCCCCGCGTTTCCGCGAGGGCGTCTTATGTTTCAGCGGGCGGCGAGCAGATTGCCCACCGTAATCCCGCGCGAAGCTTAGCCGCGCTCTTCGATGATCTCGACGAGGTGGCGGATCGAGTTCACCATGCCGCGGACGGAAGGGGTATCTTCCAGCTCGCGGGTGCGGTTCATCTTGTTCAGGCCAAGGCCCTTCAGGGTCGCGGTCTGGATCGCCGGACGGCGGGCGGCCGAGCGGATCTGCTTCACGACGATGGTTTTCTTCTTGTCAGCCATGATCAGGCCTCCACGGTTTCGGCTTCGGGCTTCCGAAGGATTTCGGCGACCTTCTTGCCACGACGCGACGCGACCGAACGGGGCGAGGCTTCGTGCTTCAGACCGTCAATGGTTGCGCGGATCATGTTGTAGGGGTTCGCGGAACCGATCGACTTGGCGACGATGTCCTGGATCCCCAGCATTTCGAACACGGCGCGCATCGGGCCGCCGGCGATGATGCCGGTACCTGCGACGGCCGTCCGCATCACGACTTTCCCGGCGCCGTGGCGGCCTTCCATGTCGTGGTGCAGCGTGCGGCTGTCTTTCAGAGCGACGCGGATCATCGAGCGCTTGGCCTGTTCAGTGGCCTTGCGGATCGCTTCCGGCACTTCCTTGGCCTTGCCCTTGCCGAAGCCGACGCGACCACGCTGGTCACCGACAACGACCAAGGCTGCAAAGCCGAAGCGCTTGCCACCCTTGACGGTTTTCGAGACGCGGTTGATCGCGACCAGACGGTCAGCGAATTCCGGGGTTTCTTCCGGGCGGTTGTCGCGGCGGTCATTGCCACGGCCTTCCCGGCGGTTGTCACGTTCTGCCATATGGCATTCCTTCACTCGTGGCGCGGCAAAGCGCCGTTATGGGCCAATCCTCGTGCACCGCGCTATACGCCGGGCCGGGATCATCGGGGCGGCACCTGCGCGCCGCCCTCTGACATCAGAACTTCAGGCCACCTTCACGGGCAGCATCGGCCAAGGCCTTGATCTTGCCGTGAAAGATATAACCGCCGCGGTCGAAATAGCATTCCTCCACACCGGCCTTCTTGGCACGCTCTGCAATCGCAGCGCCGATCTTGGCCGCAGCCTCGACGTTGTTCTTGCCAACGACGCCCAGATCCTTTTCGAGCGACGAGGCAGCGGCCACGGTGACCCCCTTCACGTCGTCGATCAGCTGGACGCTGATGTTCTTGCTCGACCGATGCACGGACAGGCGCAGACGCCCGTTCGACATCGCCTTGATCTTGTTCCGGACGCGCATGCGACGCTTGAGGAACAGCTCTCTTTTCGTGTTCGCCATGGTTGCGCCCCTTACTTCTTCTTGCCTTCCTTGCGGAAGATGTACTCATCCTTGTAGCGGATGCCCTTGCCCTTATAGGGCTCGGGGCGCTTCCACTCACGGATGTTCGCCGCACCTTGTCCGACAAGCTGCTGATCGATACCTTCCACAACGATTTCAGTCTGCTTCGGAGAGGTGACAGTCACCCCCTTCGGCACTTCGAAGTTGACCTCATGCGAATAGCCGAGCGACAGCTTCAGAATGTTCCCGTTCATCGCGGCGCGGTAACCCACGCCCTGGATTTCCAGGTCTTTCTTGAACCCATCGGTCACGCCAACCACAAGGTTGGACACCATGGAGCGGGTCATGCCCCACTGTTGACGTGCACGCTTGGACATGCCGCGCGGGGTCACCTTGATGGTGGTTCCGTCGACAGTCAGCGTCACGTCGTCGCCAGCGGTGAAGCTGCGGGTGCCTTTCGGCCCCTTCACTTCGATGGTCTGACCGCTGATCGAGGCCGACACGCCCTTGGGCATTTCGACCGGCTTCTTTCCAATACGAGACATACCACCCTCCTCAGAACACGGTGCAGAGCACTTCGCCGCCAACATTGGCGGACCGTGCTGCTGCATCGGACATGACGCCTTTCGGCGTGGAGACGATGGAAACACCCAGACCGTTCCGCACCGACGGGATGTCCTTGACACCCATATAGACGCGGCGGCCCGGCTTGGACACGCGCTTCAATTCGCGGATCACCGGGGTGCCTTCAAAGTACTTGAGCGAGATCACCAGTTCACCCTGGCCATTCTCGGTCGTCTTTTTCTCGTAGCCGCGGATGTAGCCTTCCGTTTCCAGCACATCCAGCACCCAGGCGCGCAGCTTCGAAGCCGGCGTCGCGACGGTGGATTTGCCGCGCTGTTGCGCGTTGCGGATACGGGTCAGCATATCGCCGAGAGGATCGTTCATCGACATCTGTCTTCCTCCCTTACCAGCTCGACTTCACCATGCCGGGGATCTGGCCGAAGGAGGCCAGTTCCCGCAGCATGATGCGCGAGAGTTTCAGCTTACGATAATAAGCATGGGGACGGCCCGTCAGCTGGCAGCGGTTGTGGATCCGCGTTGCCGACGAGTTGCGGGGCATCTGAGCCAGCTTCAGAGTCGCCTTAAAGCGCTCTTCGACGGGCTTGGACTGGTCGTTGATCACCGCTTTGAGGGCGGCGCGCTTGGAAGC
>JBKDYO010000099.1:0-11068 GCA_046305855.1 Paracoccaceae bacterium | reverse complement strand
GCCGCAGGCATCAGCAGGACCCCTGCCAAAGCGAAGCTGGTCAGGACCACGCCCAGGATCAACGCCCAACCCTTCCAGTTGGACGGGGCGACCCCGTAGCCATAGGTCTTTGGCTTGAACCAGAATTCCGACATGTCCCTCTCCTAAGTGGAAGGTTGCAACCAGAGCGCGGCGCTATGCGCGGCTAGGCCTCGGGATAGCCGACTTTGACCCGAAAACAAGGCGAATTTGGGCTTGGGGTCGGTGGCTCACTGGTCGGGCCGACGCCCCGATCCACCCGCAAGTCCGATCGCTAGGTTCGAACGCGGGCGCTTTGTTGCAAGGCCTGCCGGAACCGCGTATGGGGGGCGCGGACAGCGAAGGAGCATGCGATGGCGACGGGGCACAATGGTCTGACCTATGCCGATGCGGGCGTGGACATCGACGCCGGGAACCGTCTCGTGGACCGGATCAAGCCCGCCGCCAAGTCGACCGGCCGCTCGGGCGTGATGGGCGGTCTTGGCGGCTTCGGCGCGCTTTTTGACCTCAAGGCCGCGGGCTACCAGGACCCGATCCTTGTCGCCGCGACCGACGGCGTCGGCACCAAGCTGCGCATTGCCATCGACACGGGCCATGTCGACACGATCGGCATCGACCTTGTCGCCATGTGCGTGAACGATCTCGTCTGCCAGGGGGCAGAGCCGTTGTTCTTTCTTGACTATTTCGCCACTGGCAAGCTTAAGGTTGAAGAGGCCACCCGCATCATCACCGGCATCGCCAAGGGCTGCGCGGACAGCGGTTGCGCCCTGATCGGCGGTGAGACGGCGGAAATGCCCGGAATGTACCACAAGGGCGACTTCGACCTTGCCGGGTTCGCCGTCGGCGCGATGGAGCGCGGGTCCGACCTGCCGAGCGATGTCCAGAAGGGCGACGTCCTCCTCGGCCTCGCCTCAAGCGGTGTCCACTCGAACGGCTACAGCTTTGTCCGCAAGGTCGTGGAACTGTCCGGCCTCGGCTGGGACGCGTCCTCTCCCTTCTCGGACGGCTCGCTGGGGCAGGCCCTTCTGACCCCCACCCGCCTCTATGTCAAACAAGCCCTCGCCGCCGTCCGTGCTGGGGGTGTCCACGGCCTTGCCCACATCACCGGCGGCGGGTTGACCGAGAACCCCCCGCGCGTCCTGCCTGAAGGCCTCGCCTGCGAGATCGACCTCGGGTCGTGGCAGTTGCCCCCTGTCTTCCGCTGGCTCGCCCAGACCGCCAACATGTCGGAACCCGAGCTTCTGAAGACCTTCAACTGCGGCATCGGCATGATCCTTGTCGTCGCCGAAGATCGGGCCGACGGGCTTGCACAACTCCTGCAAGACGAGGGCGAGACCGTCACCCGCATGGGGACCATCGTCGAAGGGCAGGGGGTCATCTACAAGGGCCGCCTCCTGTGAAGCGCATCGCCATCCTGATTTCCGGGGGTGGCTCGAACATGCTGGCGCTTCTCCGCGACATGGCGGAAGGGCAGTACGCCGCGCCCGTCCTTGTCGCTTCGAACGACCCCGCCGCCGGGGGCCTTGCAAAGGCCGCTGCACAGGGCGTCGCCGTCGCTGCCGTTGATCATCGCGCTTACAGCAAGGACCGCGCCGCCTTCGAGGCCGCGCTGGCCGAAAAGATCGACGCCACGCGCCCCGACTTCCTCTGCCTTGCAGGCTTCATGCGCATCCTGACCCCCGGCTTCATCCACCGCTACGAAGGCCGGATGCTCAACATCCACCCCTCGCTTCTTCCGAAATACCCGGGCCTGCACACCCACGCCCGCGCGCTGGCCGCTGGCGACGCCGAAGCGGGCTGCACTGTCCACGAAGTCACCGCCGACCTTGACGCCGGCCCCATCCTCGGCCAGGCCCGCGTCCCGGTCCTTCCCGGCGACACCGAAGACACCCTCGCCGACCGTGTCCTGAAAATTGAGCACCAGCTCTACCCCGCCGTCCTGCGCCGCTTCGTTGCCGGGGACCGCACCCCCGTCGACTTACCCTGACGGCCCATCCGGCCGCGACAGGACGAAGGCTGCGCCAAGGGCCATCAAGGCCACTTGCGCCAGCACAACCTTCCAAGGCACTCCGGCCGCAACCGACCCGACCAGAACCGCCGCCATGCTGCCGACCGCCAGCCGCTTGGCCGGGCGCGAGATCGCTCCATTCTCTTCCCAGTTCCGGATTGGCGGCCCTAAGACGGGGTGACCCAGCAGCCACCCATGCAACCGGGGCGAGGACCGGGCGAAACACCCCGCTGCAAGAAGAAGGAACGGGGTCGTCGGCAGGACCGGAAGCACAACCCCCAGAAGCCCCAGCCCCAGGAACATCCCTCCCGCCGTCAGCCACAAACCCCGCATCGCGCTCTCCGAAAGCGCCAACAAGGCATGCCAACCCCGCCGCCACAAGGCCGCTCTTCCCTTTTCCCGCCGATCCGCCTATAGCGGCCCGGAAATTGGGCGGGATGACCCCGCGGGCGAAAGGCACACCATGCGCACGATCACCACGACCGAAGACCTTGCCGCATACTGCGCTCTCGCCAAATCCCAGCCCTTCGTCACCATCGACACCGAGTTCCTCCGCGAACGCACCTACTGGTCCAAGCTCTGCCTGATCCAGATGGCGCTGCCCGGCGCGGGCGAGGCCGTCCTGATCGACCCGATCGAGGGCGAGGACATGTCGCTTGAGCCGCTGTATGATCTCTTCCGCCACGAGGCGACGGTGAAAGTCTTCCATGCCGCCCGGCAGGATCTGGAAATCTTCTTCGTCGAAGGCAACACCTTCCCCAAGCCGCTGTTCGACACGCAGATCGCCGCCATGGTCTGCGGCTTTGGCGAACAGGTTGGCTATGAAACTCTGGTCAAGAAGATCGCTCGCGCCGATCTCGACAAGACCTCGCGCTTTACCGATTGGTCGCGCCGCCCGCTGTCGGATGCGCAAAAGGAATATGCGCTGGCCGATGTGACCCATTTGCGCGGGATCTACGAATGGCTTGCCGCGCAGCTGAAAAAGAATGGCCGTGCCGATTGGGTGGCCGAAGAGCTTGCCGTCCTGACGGACCCCGCGACTTATACGATCGCCCCGGACGACGCCTGGCAGCGGATCAAGACCCGCACGACCTCGGGCCGCTTTCTGGCGGTGGTCAAGGCGCTCGCCCGCTTCCGCGAGGCCTATGCCCAGGGTCAGAACGTGCCGCGCAGCCGGGTGATGAAGGACGACGCCCTGCTTGAGCTTGCCTCGACCCGGCCCTCCACGACCGAGGAACTGGGCCGCTCGCGCCTGCTCCTCCGCGAAGGCCGCAAGCCCGAGATCGCCGAAGGCATCCTTGCCGCGGTGAAAGAAGGCCTCGAAATGCGGCCCGAGGACATTCCCCGTGTCGACGTCTCGCGTGACCAGATGCAGGTGAACCCGGCTCTGGCCGACCTTCTGCGCGTGCTTCTGAAGGCCAAGTCGGAAAGCCTTGGTGTTGCCCCCCGCCTCATCGCCTCCTCCGCTGATCTGGACCTGATCGCCGCCGGGGAACGCGACGTCGCCGCGCTGGCCGGATGGCGCCGCGAGGCCTTCGGCGATGACGCCATCCGGCTTTGCAAGGGTGAGATCGCGCTCTCCGCGAAGGGCAACGAGGTTCGCGTCGTTCATCTGTAGCGCCCCCGGAGTTTTCAAAAACTCCGGGCCGGAGCCTTCAAAGGCGCCGATCCGATTCCCGTGAAGACATCGGATCGACCGCCGCGCCTACCATTTGCCCGACGCACCGCCCCCCGACGACCGGCCACCCCCAAACCCGCCGCTCGACGACCCGCCCCCCCAGCCACTGGAGGAGTCATTGTCGTCGCGCTTCGACGCGATCGTATAGGTCCGGTCCTCCTTGTAGTCGCAAAGCGAGCAGCTGATATGGGTCACCCCGCGCCCGGGACTGTAGGTCGTCGCATGGTCGATCACCTCGTTCCAGCGCGTGAGGCCTGACTGACCGCAGCGCGGACAGCGGACATAGGCCGCCCAGCCGGCCTTGCCCGCAAAGATCAACCCCGCCGCTCCGCCGACCACGCCCAGCCCGATCAGGATCGTCCGCCAAAGATCCACCCACTCGCCCTTGACGAAAGGCTGCACGATCCTGTCGCGCGTGGCCTTGATCCCATCCAGAATGCCCCGCGCCATCAACCTTTCGCGGAACTGCGGCAGCATCGCGGTCTCGATCACCTCTGCGGCCCGGCGGTCATAGGCCTTGGAGTAGCCCGATCCCAACTCGATCCGAGTGTCCCGGGTCCCGGTGACGACAAGGACCATGATGCCGTCGTTCCGCACCCGGTCGCCGATGCCCCAATCGTTGAACAGCGCCGTGGCATAGCTTTCAAAGCTTTTCCCCCAGCCGCCGTAATTGCTGATCCGGTCCATGGTGACCACGACAATATGCACCCCGGTGTCGTCCCGGACCTGGCGGACCAGCGCGCTGATCTCGGCTTCGTCGGACGCGGGAAGGATCTCGGCAAAGTCTGAAACCGTGTCATTGCGCGGCTGCGGCAGCTCCTCTGCCAGGGCAGCCAGCGGCAACAGAAGGCAGACCAGGACCAATCTCAAGACCATGAACCGTACCCGTATGATCGGCCGCACCAGTGCGCCGGTCGGCGGCCGCGCCAAGACCAGCACGGAATACCTATACGGTTTCCATGGCGGATTTCAGTCCGGAATATCGGAATCCCCTTGTGGCCTCGCTTCTTTGCGTCGATCCGGGCACGGGCCGCCCGACAGAAGCCTACCGCCGCGACGCCCGCGCGTTGGTCGCACCCTGCACCACGATCTCGCGCACGTTCTGCAGCTTCACGTCCGAGATGAAGATGGCAACATCCACCTGCCGCGACTGCGGGGTGTTGACGTCCGTCTTGCCGGGCGGCGGGAAGATGCGGAAGTCGTAGACCAGCGAGCCATCTTCGGTCAGCGGTTGCGGCACCAGCTCGGCCTGCCAATAACCTTGCACCGGCAATTGCCCCCGCGCCCGCACGATGGCCCCGCCCGGCATCGGCTCGACCGCCAGCGACAGGACCGTATCGACCAGACCCCGGGCATCAACCTTCTCATCAGGAAGGACGATCGTCTCGCGCGGCTCGGACTTTCTGAACCAGTTGAACGGGTTCAGCTTGCTTTCGCGAAGTCCCCCGCATCCCGCGAGGGCGAGGCCAAGGCCAAGAACAAGATGACGGCGGGACAGGGACATGGTGGCTTTCCTGATGCGTTGCCCCTTGGGTAGCCGATGGGGCGACGTTTGAAAAGCGCATCTTGGGCTGGACCTTTGGCGCACCCGGCCTTACCTCACCTCCAGCGTTGGAGAGCATCATGGCCACCCAAGCCTTTGAAGAGATCGCCGAAACCTTCGACTTCCTTGATGACTGGGAAGACCGCTATCGCCATGTCATCGAACTGGGCAAGGCGATGCCGCCCCTGGATGACAGTTTCAAGGTGCCCGCGCTCAAGGTGCAGGGCTGCGCCAGCCAGGTCTGGTTGCGCCCGATGATCGAAGGCGGGCGTTTCGACTTTCAGGGCGAGTCGGATGCGATGATCGTCCGGGGCCTGATCGCTGTCCTGCACGCGCTTTATTCCGGCGTCCCGCTGGCCGAGGTCGGCAAGATCGACGCCACCGCCGAACTGGCCCGCCTTGGCCTGAATGACCACCTGTCCAGCCAGCGCTCGAACGGGCTGCGCGCCATGGTGCAGCGCATCCGCGAAGAGGCCGCTAGCCGCGCGTGACGGTCACCCGGTCGGTGTAAAAGGCCAGATGCCCTGCAATCGCTGCGACATCGTCCTTGGGGTCTTCATAGGACCAGACCACGTTCTCCAGCACCCCGGCCGGTGTGGCGATCGAATAATAGCTGGCCTGACCCTTCCAGGGGCAGGTCGTCGCCCGGGCCGTCCGATCAAGCTTGCTCATGTCGATGTCGTCGCGCGGGACATAGACGACGGGCGGATAGCTTCCCTCCCGCAACTCGACCGCGTTGCGGCTTTCTCCCAGTGCCGTGTCCCCCACTGCAACCGAAACCGGGCCGGAGATCGGGGTGATCGTGATGTGACTGGCCATTCAATGCTCCTCAGATCGGGGCGCAAGCGTTCCTCAGCCAGTCTAAACTAGCACCCGAGACCCGGTTGCCAAGCTTTGCCATCACGTCGGCGTGGTAGGCGTCCAGCCAGCGCGTCTCGCCGGGGGACAGCTCCTCGCGCAGGATCAGGCGGCGGTCGAAGGGGACAAAGGTCAGCGTCTCGAAGGCCAGATGCGCCCGGTTGTCGCCAAGGGCAGGGGCCTCCTCGACCACGATCAGGTTCTCCAGCCGGATGCCAAAGGCGCCCTCGCGATAGTATCCCGGCTCGTTCGACAGGATCATCCCCGGCTCCAGCGGCACTTCGGAGACGCGGGAAATCCGCTGCGGCCCCTCGTGCACGCTCAGGAACGCGCCCACGCCATGTCCCGTGCCGTGGTCATAGTCCTGGCCTGCCACCCAAAGGTTGAACCGCGCCAGCGAGTCGATGTCCCGCCCCGGCAGCCCCTTCGGGAACCGCACCCGACTGATCGCGATCAGGCCCTGCAGGACCCGGGTATAGCACTCCCGCGCCTCCTGGCCCGGATCGCCGATGGCAATAGTTCGGGTGATGTCCGTGGTCCCGTCCAGATACTGCGCCCCCGAATCGACCAGCAGCAGCTCGTTCCGCTGCACCGGGCGGTTGGTCTCCTCCGTCACCCGGTAATGCATGATCGCGCCGTTCGACCCGGCTCCACAGATCGTGTCAAAGCTGATGTCATGCAGCGCATTCGTCGCGCGCCGGAACCCCTCCAGCGCCTGCACCACCGAAATCTCGGTCAGCCCACCACTCGGTGAAGCCTCGTCCAGCCAGCGCAGGAACTCCACCATCGCCGCTCCGTCGCGCAGATGGGCCTCACGGGTTGCCGCGATTTCTGCGGCGTTCTTGCAGGCCTTGGGCAACCGGCAGGGATCATCGCCCCAGACGACCTCCACCCCCGCGCTGCGAAGGATGTCCGAGACCGCCAGCGGAGCCGTCGCCTTGTCCACCCGCACTGGCCCGGTCAGCCCCGTCAGAGCCTCGGCGAACCCCTCCACCCGATGCACCGCGACCTCCGGCCCCAGATGTGCCCGTACGGCGTCATCCAGCTTGGCCGGGTTCACGAACAGATCGACGCGGCCTTGGTCGTGCAGCACCGCAAACCCATGCAGCACAGGGTTCTTCGGCACATCGGCGCCCCGGAGGTTCAAAAGCCAGCATAGCGAATCCGGCAGCGTCACTACCGCCGCTGTCTGCCCCGCCTTTCGCAACCCCTCTGCCAGCCGGGAACGCTTGGCCTCGTGGCTCTCCCCGGCCAGTTCCACCGGATGCACAAAGGCCTTCCCAAATGGCGCTGCCGGTTGATCCGGCCAGATCGCGTCCACCGGATTTTCGCTTACAGGCTCTACGGTTACGCCCGTTCCTTCAAGCGCCGTCTTAAGACGATCGACCTCGTCCGCCGTGTGCAGCCAGGGGTCATAGCCCAGCACGCCTGCCGATAGCTTCTCCTTCACCCAATCGCCCGGCTTCACTTCTGGCCACGGCACCGGAGTGAACGACCCCAGATCGACCTGAGCCTTCACCTGCGTGCGATACCGCCCGTCGATGAACACTCCCGCGATGTCGGGTAGCACGATGCAGAACCCCGCCGACCCGGTGAACCCGGTCAGCCACTGCAGACGCTCATCCCGCGCCGCGACGTATTCGCCCTGATGCACATCCGACCGTGGCACGATGAAGCCGGCCAGGCCCATCGCCGCCAATCGCTCCCGCAACGCTGCCAACCGAGGCGGCCCCTGATCCGGTGAGGCATGGCTGTCAAAGGTCTGGAACATCGGGCTCTCTCCCTGTGAAAAGGGCTCAGCTCGCCCGCCGCATCCCCAGCGCCCGGGCGCGCTTTTTCGGGTCCACCTCGAAGAGCCCCGCCAGTTGCTCGGTCATCGCGCCCGCCAGCTGTTCCACATCGGTGATCGTGACAGCCCGCTGATAGTAGCGCGTCACGTCATGGCCGATGCCGATCGCGATCAGCTCCACTGCCCGGCGCCGTTCCACCATCGCGATCACGTCGCGCAGGTGCTTTTCCAGGTAGCTCGCCGGGTTGACCGAGAGCGTCGAGTCGTCCACCGGCGCCCCGTCGGAAATCACCATCATGATCTTCCGCGCCTCGGGCCGCGCCAGCATCCGCCGGTGCGCCCATTCCAGCGCCTCGCCGTCGATGTTTTCCTTCAGGAGGCCCTCTTTCATCATCAGCCCAAGGTTCGGCCGCACCCGCCGCCAGGGCGCATCCGCCGACTTGTAGATGATGTGCCGCAAGTCGTTCAGCCGCCCCGGCATCTGCGGGCGTCCCTGCGCCAGCCACCGCTCGCGGCTCTGCCCGCCCTTCCAGGCCCGCGTGGTGAAGCCCAGAATCTCGACCTTCACCGAACACCGCTCCAGCGTCCGCGCCAGCACATCCGCACAGATCGCCGCGATGGAGATCGGCCGCCCCCGCATCGAACCGGAGTTGTCCAGCAGCAGCGTCACGCAGGTATCGCGGAACTCGGTGTCCTTCTCCTGCTTGAACGACAGCGGGGTCGTCGGGTTCGCCACCACCCGGGCAAGGCGCCCGGCGTCCAGCGTGCCTTCCTCCAGATCGAAGAGCCAGGACCGGTTCTGCTGGGCCTGCAGCCGCCGCTGCAGCTTGTTTGCCAACCGGGAAACAGCGCCCTTCAGAGGTTCCAGCTGCTGATCCAGATAGGCCCGCAGTCGTTCCAGCTCGGCCGGTTCGGCCAGCTCCTCGGCCTTGATTTCCTCATCGAATTCCGTGGTATAGACGCCATAGTTCGGGTCTGCGTCCGAATGTGGGGCGGGTGGCGGTGGCTCCAGCGGGGCCTCGCCCTCGGGCAACTCCGCCTCGTCGCCCTGTTCCATATCGGCGCTGTCTTCCATAGTGACTTGCGCCTGGGACTGGTCCTGCTGCTCTTCCTGTGACCGCTCGGGCGACGCCTCGCTGTCCTCGGACTCGTCCTGTTCTTCACCCGCCGAATCCGGGCTGTCCTCATCCTCTTCGGCCTGATCGTCGCCCGCATCCTCGGGCGCATCCGGGTCATCGCCCAGCTGGTCGCCATAGCCAAGGTCGGCGATCACCTTCCGCGCCAGCCGAGCAAAGGCCGCCTGATCGCCCAGCACATGGTCGAGGTTCGACAGCGTCTCGCCCGCCTGCTCCTCGACGAAGCCGCGCCACAGGTCCGCCGCATGTTCCGCCGACTTCGGCAGCGCGCGCCCCGTCGCCATCTGCCGCACCAGATATCCCGCCGCGACCGGCAGCGGCACTTCGCTGGCCTGGGTTACCTGGCCATAGCCCTTGCGGTCCGCTTCGTTGGCAATCTTGGCGTCGATGTTGCCCGCCGTTCCGGGCATCGCAATCGCACCAACGGCCTCGCAGCGGGCGTTCTCCATGGCCTCATAGATGTCGCGCGCCAAGGGGCCCGTCGGCGCATAGCGCGCGGCCACTCCGTCATCATGGTACTTGCGGCGCAGCGCGAAGGCATCGGCCGTCCCGCGTGCGAGCAGCACCTCGTCCCGTGTCATCCGCCGCGAAACCTGCGGCAGGCGCACCCCTTCCTTGTTCATGCCGGACGGATCGACCGAATAGGTCACGGTCATCTCCGGGTCATCCGCCATCGTGCGGGTGGCCTCGGCAAGAGCCTTCTTGAACGGGTCGGCGGGGTTGTCGCTGCGATTGGTCATGCCCGGAATAGATCACCCTGCGCCCGGGCCGACAAGGGCGGAAAGCGCGCTAAAGTCCCCGAAGAAGGGCGGCGCAGACCTGCGCATCGCCGCTGATCAGCGGGTCGTTCAGCCAAGGGTGGCCGCCATCCTTGGCGTTGGCCGCAAAGCGCCGTTCATACAGCCGCCACACCCGCTTGGCCTCGCGCTCGATGCTCACATGGGCGCGGCCAAGCTCCATTCCGTCGTTCAGGCGCTGTTGTTCGCTCGCCTCGAACAGGCTGTCGACCTTGGCCATGGCTGCCTGATCGGGCCCGGTCACTTCGGGGTTCCGCGCCGACCAGTCGAACTGCGCCAGAAGAAGGCCCCCGCAGCGCAGACCCGCGACGTCATAGGGCGGGGTCTCCTGGCCTTTCGCGTAGATTTCGGCCAGGGGCAAAAGTTGGCGTAACGCTGGATGGTTCGGCTCGGCCTTGGCCGCGTGACTGGCCAGAATGGCGCCAAGGATGACTGCAATAGGCCATCTTGCGGCTGGAACTGCGAGGGGATCATCGGGTGCTTTCATCCTGGCAGTTTGGCCTGTGGATCGACCTTCGCAAGTAAAACGTGCGTGCGCGCACAGAACCGGCGCGGGCACGCGGAATTGGCAGGCTGGGCCACATCCACAGATAAAGCGGACCGAATTAAAATTCAGCCAAGGAGCCCGTCACATGGCCAAACCGAAGATCGCTATCATCGTCTCATCGACCCGTCCGACCCGCTTTGCTGACGTGCCCACCGCCTGGATCAAGGCTCAGGCCGAAGCCCGTAGCGACCTGAGTGTCGAGGTTGTGGACCTCCGCGACCACCCGCTGCCGTTCTTTGCCGAGATGGCTTCGAACGCCTGGGTTCCCAGCCAGGACCCCGCCGCCGTCGCGTGGCAGAAGAAGGTTGGCGAGTTCGACGGCTACATCTTCGTCGTTGCCGAGTACAATCGGTCGATCACCGGTGCACTGAAGAACGCGCTGGATCAGGCCTATGTCGAATGGGCGAAAAAGCCGATGGCGGCGGTCGGCTATGGCTCGATGGGGGCAGCAAATGCCATCGGCCACCTGCAGAACATCGCGGTGGAACTGCAGATGGTCCCGGCCCGCAACAACGTCCGCATCGGCGGTTCGGATTTCTTCAAGGTCCACTCGGGCTTTGGCGGTTCGGGCAACCTTGCCGACATCGAAGGTGCCATCCTTCCTGCAGCCAAGGCCATGCTCGATGACGTGGTCTGGTGGGCGAACGCAACCAAGGCGGCCCGCGGCTAAGCCCTTGGGCTAACTCAGGATCAT
>JBKDYO010000098.1:0-6227 GCA_046305855.1 Paracoccaceae bacterium | reverse complement strand
CGACCCGACCTTCTGGGCCGAGATGGACGATCTGTGGAAGCACTATGTCGGTCGGCCCTCGCCCTTGTACTTTGCGCCCCGGCTGACCGAGCATCTGGGCGGCGCCAAGGTCTACATGAAGCGCGACGAGCTGAACCACACCGGCGCGCACAAGATCAACAACGTGCTGGGCCAGATCATCCTGGCCCGCCGCATGGGCAAGACCCGGATCATTGCGGAAACCGGCGCGGGCCAGCAAGGCGAGGCGACGGCAACGGTCTGCGCCAAGTTCGGGCTGAAATCCGTGGTCTACATGGGCGCGCATGATGTCGAGCGTCAGGCGCCGAACGTGTTCCGGATGAAGCTGCTGGGGGCCGAAGTGATCCCCGTGACCAGCGGTCGCGGGACGCTGAAGGATGCAATGAACGACGCGCTGCGCGACTGGGTGACCAACGTCCGCGACACGTTCTATTGCATCGGCACGGTGGCGGGGCCGCATCCCTATCCGGCGATGGTGCGCGATTTCCAGTCGATCATCGGCAAGGAAGTCCGCTGGCAGCTGGCCGAGCAGGAGGGCGAAGGCCGTCTGCCCGACGTTCTGGTTGCGGCCATCGGCGGCGGGTCGAACGCGATGGGGTTGTTCTACCCGTTCCTCGACGATCCCTCGGTGCGGATCGTTGGCGTGGAAGCCGGCGGCAAGGGCGTCGACGACCGGATGGAACATTGCGCCAGCCTGACCGGCGGTCGTCCGGGCGTGCTGCATGGCAACCGGACCTATCTGTTGCAGGACGCGGACGGGCAGATCCTCGAAGGCTTCTCGATCTCGGCGGGCTTGGATTATCCGGGGATCGGGCCAGAGCATTCGTGGCTTCATGACGTGGGTCGGGCAGAATATGTCAGCATCACCGATGCCGAGGCGCTGGAGGCGTTCCAGCTCTGCTGCCGCCTTGAGGGGATCATCCCGGCGCTGGAGCCGAGCCATGCGTTGGCGCAGGTGATGAAGCTGGCGCCGACCTTGCCCAAGGACCAGATCATCGTGATGAACATGTGTGGCCGGGGCGACAAGGACATCTTTACCGTAGCCAAGCATCTGGGCGTGACGATGAAGGTCTGATCGGGCCTAAACTTGCGGCCAGTACGGGGTCCGTGGCACTGCGCCGCGGGCCCTTTTTTCTTGCCGATTCGGCCGAAGCTTTCGCGCCCCCGGCACTGCGAAACAGCGCAAACCGGCCCGGAACCCGGGTTTGGGCGTAAACTCGGGTTTATGCCCGCAAACTTCGGTCGTAGAGGGCCGGGGGTAAACCCGGGGTCAATGGCCCTGTGCGGCGGAATCCGGTCTCTTTGGGCTGTGCTCTCGACGGTGGCAAACGCCCCTGGACGAGCAGGACCTCAAACCAAGGGAGATCCCCGATGAAACTGAGAACCAGACTTCTGAGCTACACCGCCGCCATCGCCTTGACGGCAGGCGCAGCCTTTGCCGCCATCGACGGCAACCAACTGGCCGACGACTATCTGGCCGAGGGCTACACCTTCGTCGAAGTGAAGGTCGGACCGACGCAGACCAAGGTCGAAGCGATCAAGGGCGATAGCAAGGTCGAGGTCATCTACGACAACGAGACCCTGGAAATCATCAAGAAAGAGACGGAAACCGCGGACGGCGACGATGTCGGCCGGACCGGCAAACAAGTGCGCAAGGTTGACCGGGACTTCGAGGATGACGGCGACGGCGATGATGATGAAGATGATCATGACGATGATGATGATGATGACGACGACGATGATGATGATCACGGCGACGATCATGACGATGATGACGATGATGACGACGACGACGATGATGACGACGACGACAACTGAGTCGGCGATGTGACGCAGAAGAAGGGCCCCGGTATTGCCGGGGCCTTCGGCATGGAACATAGTTTTGCTGGCCGGGACCGGGTGCCGGGACCAAGGGCAAGGATCGGGGTGACGGGATGAAACGGCGCGAGTTCCTTTATGGACTTGCCGCGGGCGTGGCCTTCGGGGCGCCTGCCATGGCGGAGGGCGTGGCCGACGGCATCGTCCGCCAACTCAAGCGTCTGGGCTTTCGGAATATCTCGCAGGAGCGAACGCTTCTGGGGCGGGTCCGGATCTTTGCGACGCGCAAGGATGGGCAGCGCGAGATCATCGTGAACCCGAAGACCGGCGAGATCCTGCGCGACCTCTGGATGCCACTTGCCGATGGAGAGGGCGGCATCACTATCATCGACGACCGTCATGGAAAGTCGGACGACGACGACGATGATGATGACGACGATGATGACGACGATGATGATGATGATGATGACGACGACAACAGCGGGCAGGGCGGAGGAAACGGCGGCGGCGGAGACGATGACAACTGATCCGGCGCTGCCGCGGCAGGGCACGGTGTGAGACGCGCGGCCCCCTTCATCGCGATCTTTGTCATCCAGGCGTTCTGCGCCTTCTTTTTCGTGTCCGACATCCTGTCCTCGGTGCTTGGCATCCGCAGCGCTCCGATCAGTTGGGAAATGCGCGAGGCGATGGAGATCGGGGCATCGCTGGGGCTGGTGCTGGGGGTCGTGGTTGGGGGTCTCATGCTGCGGCGGGCGCTGCGCGACAGGCACCGGGCCGAGGAGCAGTTGCGCCGGGCCTCGGGGGCCTTTGCCGACCTGCTGCAGGAGCGGTTTCAGGAATGGGGACTGACCCCCTCCGAAAAGGACGTGGCGCTATTCGCGATCAAGGGCATGTCGACGGCCGAGATCGCGAGCCTGCGGTCGACCAGTGAGGGCACGGTCAAGGCGCAAACCAATGCGATCTATCGCAAGGCCGGGGTGACGGGGCGGCCGCAGCTGTTGTCGTTGTTCATCGAGGATCTGATGCGGGATGACGGGTCGATCCGTCCGATGCCGGAGGCTGCCCCGCAAGTTCCGGTCACGGCCAAGTAGGCCTAGTCGCTGGCGTGGCTCTGCAGCACGTCGAGGGGCACGATGGCCAGCGTTGCCTGATGTGTCGCAGCGAGGCGGACCTTTGGGGCGGCACCTTCCTCATGCGCCTGCAGGAACCGACTGGCACAGAGACACCACTGATCGCCCGGCTTCAGCCCCGGGAACCCGTATTCGGGACGCGGGGTCGACAGGTCGTTGCCGAGATACTTCGACAGCGCCAGAAACTCGGCCGTCATCAGGGCGCAGACGGTGTGCAGGCCGCGGTCCATCGGGCCGGTGTTGCAGCAGCCGTCGCGGAAAAAGCCGGTGACCGGCTCGGTGGAGCAGGGCTCGAGGTCCTGCCCGAGGACGTTGAGGGACGCGAGTTTCATGCGGGAAGGATGGCAGGTCGGTCCCGCACTGTCCAGTGTGTCCACGGTGGACAAAAGGGCCGACCGAAACGAAATCAATCACTTGGCTGCGGGCGTTCAGGATATGTCAATCTTTGCCGCTGACGGACCTGGGCTGTCCGCGGCAGGGGCCTGCCCGGCAATCGGCGGAATCAGGTCGCCGGAGACGAGGGCAGACAGGATGCCGGGCAGCGGCCAGAGGCGGGACAGGGGGGACAGCAAGCGGTCGCGCAGGGCGGGCAGGGCGCGGCTGTGCGACTGGTACTGCGGGGTGAAGGCGGCAGACAGCGTCTGGTAGAGGCCCAGGTGCCAGCGGCGCGAGCGGTGATAGGCCGGCAGCGCGTTCTCCAGCGGCTGGCGGAGGGCGAGGGCGAGCGCCTGGGCGTCCAGGAGCGCCATGTTGGCGCCCTGGCCAAGCTGTGGGCTTGCCCGATGGGCTGCGTCGCCGATGTGGACCAGGCGCTGGCTGTAGGGCTTGCGAAGCGTGCCGTGGCTGTAGCGGGCGGGGGTGAGCTGGGCCTTGTCGGTGATGCCGTACAGAAAAGGCTCCATCGCGGGCCAGAAGCGGGCGACCTCGGACTTCCAGTCGTCCAGGTCGCGCTTCGGCCATTGGTCCAGTTCCGCGCTGGACAGCGACCAGAAGACCGCAGCTCTGGGGGTCGCGTCGCCGGGCAGGCGGCCGATCGGCAGGATGCCCGCCATGCGGCGGGCCGCGAGGTAGCGCTGGCGCAGTTCGGTCATCGGCAGGTCGGTGGCGGGCCAGGGGACATGGGCCCAGACGGCCCCGAACGGGAGCGGGCGGGCCGTGAGCGGCGAGAGCCGGGAGCCTGCGCCGGAGGCGTCGATGATGAGGTCGAAGGGGCCGTGTTCGCCTTGATCGGTGATGAGGTGGATGCCGGTTGGGGTGTCCCGGGTGCCGGTGGCGCTGTGGCCGGTGATGGGGGTGATCCCGGCGCGAGTGGTGGCTTGCCAGAGGCAATGGAAGAGAGCCGCGCGGTGCATGGCAAGGCCGGGCTGGCCGGGGCGGTAGGCCACGTCAAGGGCGATGCGGCGGCCGGAGTGACCGAGCATCCGGGAAAGCGGTGCGCCGAGGCTGCGGGCTTCGTCGCCCGCGCCGAGGGCGTCGAGGACAGAAAGGCCGACGGGCTGGACGACGAGGCCGGAGCCGAGCGGTTTCGCGGTGTCGAACCGTTCGAAGAGGGTGACGGCATGTCCGTCCCGGGCCAGGAGCGTGGCGGTAGCGAGGCCGCCCATGCCGGCCCCGGTGATGGCGATGCGGTAGGTCATATGCGCATCGGTGGCAGGGGATTTCGGCACTGGCAAGGGCGGAGGTGTCGCGGGTTGCAGCGGTTTTCAGATTGAGCGCTGACGCGCAAGTCCTTGGTCTCGTCGTCGGGCTGCGCCTCCTCCTCGGTCATTGGGGGCGCTTCGCCCCCCAGACCCCCCGAGAGTATTTGTGAAAAGAGCAATGGGGGGCGGGTGCGGGGCGGGCTGGACCGCTGCCGGGCGTTTGTCTATAAGGCCGCCCATGCAGATGTGGTGGGTTCTTAGGTCGCGAATTACTTGCCCGGCGGGCTAAGGCCCGGCCGGGATGATCGTCTTGCCGCTGGCCTGTTCCGGGCCGACCTGCCCCTGACCTTTGAGGTTCTCTCTCCATGTGCGCCGATACCGCCGCTGTTGACTACCGCGATACCGTTTTCCTGCCCGAAACCGCCTTCCCGATGCGGGCGGGCCTGCCCCAGCGCGAGCCGGAGTGGCTGGCGCGATGGGAGCGGATCGGGGTCTATGACCGGCTGCGGTCTACGGCTGCGGGGCGGGCGCCCTTCGTACTGCACGATGGCCCGCCCTACGCCAACGGGCACCTGCACATCGGGCACGCGCTGAACAAGGTGTTGAAGGACATGGTGGTCCGGTCGCAGCAGATGATGGGCCGCGATGCCCGGTATGTGCCGGGCTGGGACTGCCATGGCTTGCCGATCGAGTGGAAGATCGAAGAGCAGTACCGCGCCAAGGGGCTGAACAAGGACGACGTGGATATCGTCGACTTCCGCCAGGAATGCCGCCGGTTTGCCGAGGGCTGGATCGACGTCCAGCGCGAGGAGTTCAAGCGGCTGGGGGTCACGGGGAAGTGGGACCGGCCGTACCTGACGATGGACTACCACGCCGAGGCGGTGATCGCGGACGAGTTCATGAAGTTCCTGATAAACGGGTCGCTGTATCAGGGGTCGAAGCCGGTGATGTGGTCTCCGGTCGAGAAGACCGCGCTCGCCGAGGCAGAGGTGGAGTATCACGACCACACCTCGCATCAGGTCTGGGTGCGGTTCCGGGTGATCGATGGGGATGCTGTTTTCACCAAGGCGCCAACCGATGTGGTGATCTGGACGACGACACCCTGGACGATCCCGCAGAACCGGGCGGTCGCCTTCGGGCCGGAGATCTCTTACGGGCTGTATGAAATCATCGGGCGGCCGGAGGAAAGCTCGGCGACCATCGGGCATCGTGTGGTGCTGGCAGACAAGCTCGCCGAAGGCGTGCTGGCGCAGGGAAAGCTGGTCGGGCCGGAGATGGTGCGGCGGTTGGCCGATGTCTCGGTTGCGGATCTGAAGGGCATGGTGCTGTCACACCCGTTCCGCGGCGTCGAGGGTGGCAACGGCGAATGGGACTATGACGTCCCCATGCTCCCCGGTGATCATGTCACCGATGATGCTGGGACGGGGTTTGTTCATACCGCCCCGAGCCACGGGGATGACGACTATCAGCTGGGCGTGAAGTTCGGGCTGCCGATGACCTACAACGTCGAGGCGGATGGATCGTATCGGGCCAACCTACCCTTGTTCGGTGGGCAGCACATCATCACTCCGGACGGCAAGGAGGGGCCGGCGAATGTGTCGGTCATCAAGCAGCTGGCCTA
>JBKDYO010000097.1:0-4391 GCA_046305855.1 Paracoccaceae bacterium | reverse complement strand
TGGCCTTCTTGTCAGCCTCGCTCTTGTACGCTCGCCCTTCGGTCGGACCCTCGTGGCGATGCGCGAGAACGAAGAGCGGTCACGGATGCTTGGCTACAATCCCTTTGCCGTGAAGCTCGCCGCCCTGACGATTTCCGGCCTTTATGCGGGGGCCGCCGGGGCCGCTTACGCGCTGCTTTTTGGCTATGTCGGCGCAAGCTTCACGACGATCCAGTACTCGATCTTGCCGATGCTATATGTTCTCCTGGGCGGGGCGGGCACGACACTCGGCCCCTTCCTCGGCGCTGCCCTGATGTTTGCGCTGATCGAGGCCGCTTCAGGCCTGACCACCGCCTATCTGTTCTTTGTCGGGCTGGCCCTGGTTGCCCTTGTCCTCTTTGCCCCGAAAGGGATCCTTGGCACGATCCGAGAAAGGTGGGTCAAATGGCTCCCCTGATCGAGACGCGCGGCCTTACCCTCCATTTTGGCGGCCTGAAGGCTGTGGATGGGGTCGATTTCACGCTGCACGCGGGTGAAATACATGCCCTCATCGGCCCGAATGGCGCGGGCAAGACGACCTTCGTCAGCCTCCTTTCGGGGCGCCGGCTGGCCCAATCCGGCACAATCCGGCTGGACGGAGAAGACATAACCAAACTGCCCGCCCATGTGCGGGTCAGAAAGGGCATCGCCTACACCTTCCAGATCACCTCGATCTTCCCGCGCCTTACGGTCTTTGACAACGTGGCTCTGGCCGTCCAGTCGCATGGCGCGAAGGACCTGCCGGCGAAAACCCGCGCCGCGCTGGCCCGCGTCGGCTTGCAGGACCTTGAGGCCCAGGAGGCCCAGACCCTGTCCTACGGTCACCAGCGGCTTCTCGAACTTGCGATGGGGCTTGCCCTCAACCCCCGCCTCCTGATCCTGGACGAGCCGACGCAGGGCCTTGCCGCAAGCGAAATCGAAGGCTTCAAGTCGTTGGTCCAAGGCCTGGTCCCGGAAACCACCGTCCTGCTGATCGAGCACAACATCGAGGTGGTGATGGACCTCGCCACCCGGATCACGGTCCTGAACTTTGGCCAGGTTCTGGCCACCGGTGCGCCAGCCGAAATCCGCGCCAACCCCGCCGTGCAGGAGGCCTATCTTGGCGCTTGACGTGCAAGGGATCAGCGCCGGCTACGGCCCCGTCACCGTCCTGCGTGGCGTCGCTTTCCGTGCGGAACCCGGTCAGGTCACCTGCCTGATGGGCCGAAACGGAGTGGGGAAGTCCACTCTGCTCAAATGCCTGATGGGCCTCGTCCCTGCCACGTCTGGCACGATTCAACTGAACGGCATTGCGCTTGAAAACCTTCCCGCCCACGACGTACCCAAGCGTGGCCTCGCATACGTTCCGCAAGGCCGGCGCCTGTTCGGTCCGCTGACCGTGGCGGAAAACCTGGCGATCGGCGGGCTGGTGCAGGGCAATGACGAAAACACCCTGCACCGCGTCCTGACCCTCTTCCCCCGCCTTCGCGAACGCCTGACGCAGACCGCCCAGACCCTGTCCGGCGGCGAGCAGCAGATGCTCGCGATCGCCCGCGCGCTGTGCCTTGCGCCAAAGGTCTTGCTTCTTGATGAGCCGACCGAAGGGCTGCAGCCCTCGATGATCACGCTCATCCAGGATGCGGTCCTGACGCTGAAGGCGCAGGGCGTCGCGGTGGTGCTGGTCGAACAGCGGGTCGATGCGGTGCTGAAGTTGGCCGATAGCGTGGCTTTCATGACTGGCGGTCGGATCGAGAAGACTCTCCCGGCCAAGGAGTTGAAGCCAGGTGCCGAAGTGTTTCGAACTTATGTGGGTGTCTGAATGACCGGGCTTGTCGCAGGCGTTGACGTGGGCGGAACATTCACCGATCTGGTGATCTTTGATCCCACCACCGGTGCGGTGCGGCTGGCCAAGGTGCCGACCACGCTGCCGAACCAGTCGGGCGGCGTGCTGAATGCCTTCGCCGAGGCGGATGCGGACCTGTCCGGCATTGACCTGATCGTTCATGGCACGACGACCACAACCAACGCCGTGCTAGAGCGGCAACTTGCGAAGACCGGCCTGATCACGACGATGGGCTTTCGCGACGTGCTGGAGCTTGGACGGCGCACGCGCCCGCAAGCCTACGGTATGAAAGGGCATTTCACCCCGGTCATCCCCCGCGACTTGCGGCTGGAAGTGCCCGAGCGGATGGACGCACGCGGCCGGGTACTGACCCCGCTGGACGATGCGGCCCTGCGACAGGCGATCACCAGGCTACGCGACGCGGGTTGCGAAGCGCTGGTGATCCATTTCCTGCATTCCTATGCCAACCCGGCCCATGAATTGCGGGCGGGCGAGATCGCTGCAGAAATCTGGCCGAATGCGTACATCACGCTGGGCCACAAGCTTCTATCGGAATCCCGCGAGTATGAGCGGGGCGTCACCGCCGCGGTCAATGCCTCGGTCCAACCCTTGCTGGAACGCTATGTCGCCCGACTGGCCGATCAACTGGCCGCAAAGGGCTATTCGCGCGATCTCTTGGTGATGAACGGCAATGGCGGGATGATTTCTGCCAAGGACGTGGCGAAAGAGGCCGTGAAAACCGTGATGTCCGGCCCTGCCTCGGGCGTGATGGCGGCAGTGGCGACGGGGCGGCGGGCCGGGATGCCCAACCTCTTGACCTATGACATGGGCGGGACTTCGACCGATGTCGCGATGATCAAAGGCGGGGTCGCGCCGGTCTCAAACGAGATCGAAGTCGAATATGCCATGCCGATCCATGTGCCGATGGTTGACGTCCGCACTGTGGGGGCCGGTGGGGGGTCCATCGCGCGGATTGACGCGGGTGGCATGCTGCGGGTCGGGCCGGAAAGCGCGGGCTCTACTCCAGGGCCGGTCTGCTATGGGCGCGGCGGCAGCAAGGTGACGATTTCCGACGCGAACCTGATCCTTGGCCGCTTGCCCGCAAGTCGTTTCGGCAGGGCCGCCGAGGCCGCATTCTCGGCGATGCAAGCGCAGATAGCGGCACCCCTTGGCCTGTCGGTTGAATCCGCCGCCGAAGCCGTCATCCGCATCGCCAACACCCATATGGCTGGCGCAATCCGGATGGTCTCGATTTCCATGGGCGCTGATCCGCGCGACTTTTCCCTGTTCGCCTTTGGCGGCGCCGGTCCCTTGCATGCCGTCGCACTGGCAAGAGAGCTGAACGTTCCCAAGGTTTTGATCCCCGCTCGTCCCGGCATCACCAATGCCTTGGGATGTGTGTTGGCCGACCTTCGGCATGACTTCGTGCGCACGCTGAACCGACCGCTTGACGAGGCCGACCTGTCGCATGTCCATGGCGTTCTGGCCGAACAGGAAGCCGAAGGTCGCCGACTGATCGGCCTTGAAAAGATTGCGCTGACCTCGGTTCGGACAGAGTACTCGGCCGACATGCAGTTCGTCGGTCAAACGCATCTCTTGCGGGTCCAACTGCCGTCCGCCACACCCGACCGCGAACAGCTTCATCAGCTTTTCGAGGCCGCCTACCGCACAAGATTCCGCGTCGATCTTCCGACGATCCGGGCCAATCTGGTGAACCTGAATGTCTCGGTCATCGGCGAGCGGCCCGCCCTGGACCTGTCGCGGCTGATCGACCCGAAGGGTCGAAGGGACAAGGCTGAACCCGCCTCGCACCGCAAGGTCTGGTTCGAAGGCTGGCACGAAACGCCAGTCTACTGGCGCGATCACTTGCCTTTGGAGATTGACCTGAAGGGGCCCGTGATAATCGAACAGATGGACACGACCGTCGTGGTGGACCCCGGCGCGCGGGTGGTCTCGGATCGGGAAGGCAATCTGATTGTGGAGGTCGCGGCATGATCGACCCCGTCACCCTAGCGGTCATACAGGCAGGTCTGCAGCAGATCTGTGACGAAATGGATCTGACCTTTTCGCGGGCCGCCTTTTCGCCGGTCATTGCCGAGGCGAATGATCGTTCGGACGGCATTTATTCCGCGACCGATGGCAGTCTGATTGCCCAAGGGTCCAAGGGTTTGCCGGTCTTTGTGGGCGTCATGCAGTTTTCGACCCGGACCATATTGGAGCGGATTGCTGCAGGTCTCACCGCCCCACCCCAACCCGGCGACATCTACATCGTCAATGATCCCTACCTTGGCGGCACGCATCTGATGGATGTGCGCTTTGCGATGCCGGTCTGGCGCGACGGCCGGATCTTTTGCTGGCTTTCGAACACGGGGCATTGGCCCGATACCGGGGGCGCGGTGCCCGGGGGCTTTTCCGCCAGTGCCATCAGCGCCGAGCAAGAGGGCCTGCGGATTCCACCAGTCAAGCTGTTCAAGAAGGGCGAGCTGGATCAGGAGATCTACCAGATCATCTGCTCGAACATCCGCGTGTCGGAACAACGGATCGGCGACGT
>JBKDYO010000096.1:0-7262 GCA_046305855.1 Paracoccaceae bacterium | reverse complement strand
GTCCCGGCGCTGGCCTTGCGGTTCCCTGCGAGGACGTCGAACAGTTCGTCCTGACCCTGGCCTTCCAGCGCGACGACGCCGAGGACTTCGCCCTTGTGGAGGTCGAAGGAGACGTCGGTGAGGCGCGTGCCGGTCTTCAGGTTGCGGACGCTGAGACGGGGTGTCTGAGACGGGATAGGCTTTGAGGGGCGTGCTTCGGACACAGCTGCGGCAACGGCCCCACCCAGCATCATCTCGACGATGCGTTCCTCGATCCCGGGTTCGATCTTTATGTCGCCCACGGTCTGACCGTCACGCAACACGGTGGCCCGGTCGCAGATCGCAGCGATTTCAGTGAAGCGGTGCGAAATGTAGATGACCGACCGTCCGGCATCGGCCTGGGCACGGACGACCTTCAGCACGCGGTCGACAAGGTCCGTCGGCAGGGCGGCGGTAAGTTCGTCGAGGAGAAGCACATCGGGTTCGATGGCGAGCGCCCGGGCAAGGTCGACGATGCGCAGAGAGGCCAAAGGCAGCGAGCGGATCATCTCGTCGGGCGAGAGGTCCGGCAGGCCGAGTTCAGACACCCAGTGCCGGAACGGCTCCATCGCCGTATCGCCAAGCCGCAAGTTGTCGGCCACCGAAAGGTCGGGGATCAGCGAGGGTTCCTGATAGACCGGAACAAGCCCCCATTTTCGCGCTCCGGCGGGGTTGGCTACGGTGCTGTCGCGGCCCTTGATCCTGACGTGACCTGCGTCGGGTTTCAGGACGCCGGTCAGGATCTTGACGAAAGTGGATTTCCCGGCCCCGTTCGCCCCCATCAGGGCCACGACCTGGCCGCGACCGACCTGGAGGGAGGCGTTCTTCAAGGCCTGCACCGCGCCAAAGCGCTTGGCTACGCCCGTGGCGTCAAGAACGGCGTCATCCGGCATGTCAGGCTTTCGGTCAAGGAAAGGCGACCCCCGGATTCCTCCGGGGGCCGGATTGGATCAGCCGGGCAGGCTTATTCGCCCGGGCCCTTGCAGGCGATGATCTGGTCCATCGTGTAGCTGGTCCAGCCGTCGATCGACACCGAGACCGGCCATTCCGGGCTGAGGTTGGGGTTCGCGGCAGCGGCGAGCGTCGCCTTTCCAGCGTCGGTCACGTTCTCCCACAGCGCCGGGTTCACCAGCACGGTCTTCTCGGCTGGCAACTTCCCGTCCAGGATCTGGATCGCCAGTGCCACGCCTGCACCACCGACCGAGCCGGGGTTCGTCACCGCCGCGCCCATCAGGCCCTCGACCGAGGACAGCTGGCCCACGAAGCCCGCGTTGTCGGCTCCGACGATCGGCACCAGCGGTGCGCCGCTTTCGGTGAAGGCATCGACGATCACGTTGTCGATCCCAGAGGTCCAGACACCCTGGAACGGCACGCCTGCAGCAATGATGTCGTTGATCTGCTGCTTGCCCTGGTCCTGCTGCCAGCCGGTGAAGACTTCCTGCGCGATGGTGATTTCCGGGAACTCGGCCATCGCCTTCTTGAAGCCCACGTCACGGTCATTGTCGGCACCCGCACCGGCAGCCCCGCGCATGTAGACGACCGCACCCTTGCCACCCATCTGCTCGAACAGCCACTTCGCACCGAGGTATGCGTATTCGGTCTGGTTGTTCGACAGGATATAGGCCGAGGGTTCGGTCACGGCCTGGTCGACGGCAACGACGACGATGCCTGCATCGGTCGCTTCCTTGATCGCGGCGTTGATGCCCTCGGAATTCGAAGGGTTGACGACGATGGCGTTGACGCCCGCCTGGATCAGGTTGCGGATGTCTTCAAGCTGGCCCGCCGCGTCGGTGTTGCGGTGGGCGATGTTCAAGCTTTCGACCTTGCCCGAAGCCAGCGCCTCGGCCTTCATCGCGCAGACCATCTGCTCGCGCCAGCCGTTGCCCTGCACAGTGTTGGAGATGCCGATCTTGTAGCCGCCGTGCGATTCGGCCGCAGCCATCCCAGCAAGGCCGAGCGCCATGGCGGTTCCCAGAAGCAGTCGTTTCATAGTGATCCTCCCAGATCGTTGGTTATCGTTGGTCGTTCTATTTGACGAAAGGACGCAGGACGTCCCTCGCCAGAGCGAAGCCGCGTTTGATTTTCTCGTCGGTGCCTTCGAAGGTGCGGTCCTCGTGTTCGATGATGATGGGGCCATCATAGCCCGCGCGATAGAGGGTGGCGAAGAAATCCGCCCAGTCAACTTCGCCGAGGCCGGGCATGCGAGGAATCTGCCAGCCCATCCCGGCGGAAAGGATGCCGTGGTTGTACAGACCGTCGCGGTCAATCATCAGGTCCTTGGCATGGACGTGGACCATGCGGGGGCCGAATTCGCGGACGAAGCGGTTGGCGTCGATCATCTGCCAGACAAGGTGGGAAGGGTCGTAGTTCATCCCCACGGCATCGCCCCAGGTGTCGAAGATGCGTCGCCAGATGCGCGGGGCATAGGCGATGTTGTGCCCGCCCGGCCATTCGTCGTTCGAAAAGATCATCGGGCAGTTTTCGAAAGCGAGCGTCACGCCGCTGGCTTTCGCATGGGCGACGATGGGGGCGAAGATCTCGGTCGCACGGGTCCAGTTCTGATCGACAGTCAGTGTCCGGTCGCCACCGACGAATGTGTTGACGACCTTCACGCCCATCAGGCTGGCGGCGGTGATCACCTTCTTCAGGTGGCCGATGACAGCCTCGCGGTGGGCGGCGTCGGCGTGGAGGGGATTGGGGTAGTAGCCGAGGCCCGAGACGGTGAGGCCCTTGGCCTGGAGCATCCCCATGATCTCGGCGCCCCGTGCGGCGGTCATATCCTCGACGGGCAGATGCGCAGTCCCGGCATAACGGCGCTTTTCGCCTCCGGCTTGCGGCCAGCAGGCAATCTCCAGCGCCTCGAATCCGGCGCCGACTGCATAGTCGGCTACGGCCTCCAGCGGCGTGTCGGGGAACGGTGCGGTGAGGATGCCAAGCTGCATGTCTTTCTCCCTATCCCACGTCGACCCAGGCACCCTTTGCGGCGCTGGCGAGGACCGCGTCGCAGAAGAGCATCTCGTAATGTCCGTCGTCGAAAGTGGCCCAGGTGGACTCCGGTCCGCGGCCGCCACGTGCGACGTCGCGGTAGACCTGAGTGAAGAAGGCGGCCCAGGTGTCGGCGAAGCCCTCCGGGTGGCCGCCCGGCATGAAGGCAGCGGCGGCCCCCGTCGGGTTCATCAGCGACGGGTCGCGGAGAAGGATCTGGTTCGGTGCCTCGCGGTGGCCGATCCAGAGGTCCTCGGGGTGTTCGGCGGACCAGGCAGCCGAGGCTTTTGAGCCGGAGATATCCCAGCAGAGAAGGCCGCGGCGGCCGTGGCTGATCTGGCTGGTCGACATCATCCCCCGCCCGCCGTTGGCATAGCGGAGGAGGATGGTCGCGGCGTCGTCCGTCTCGATCTTCCGGGTCTCGGTTGCACCCTTTGACGTGGTGAAGGTCTCCACCGGGCCGAGGGGTTTCTGACGTTCCGGGATGAAGGTGGCAAGATCGGCCATCACGGCGACAGGCTTCTGACCGGTGACGAAGTTCGTGAGGTCCACCCAATGCGTGCCGATGTCGCTGACCGAGCGCAGGGGGCCACCCTCGGCCGCCTCCAGCCGCCAGTTCCAGTCGGTCTCCTTGGCCAGCCAGTCCTGATGGAAATGCCCGGTGATGAGGCGGAGGTCGCCGAGGTCTCCGGCCTGCATCATCCCGTGGGCATGTTGGTTCAGAGGGTAGAAGCGGGTGTTGTAGCAGACCGCGGCCACCTTGCCCGAGGCGCGCGCCATCGCCACCATCTCCGCCGATTGGGCCGAGGTCATGGCGAGCGGCTTTTCGCAGATCACGTTCTTCCCGGCCACCAGGATCGCCTTGACCTGCGGGTAATGCGCGACGTTGGGCGAGGTGACATGGACCACCTGCACCGCCGGATCGGCCAGCAATTCATCCAGCGAGCCATAGGCCTTGGCTACCCCCAAGGCCTTGGCCCGTTCGGCCCCGCGAGTGGCGCTGGAGCCGAGAACTCCGACGATGGGGATTCCCAAACGCCGCAAGGTGGACAGATGCACCGCGCCGATGAAGCCGGTGCCAATCACGGCCGCGCCGAGGGTGGAAAGGTCAGGCAACTGAATACCCTCCGTCAATGGCAAGGCAGGTGCCGGTCATGAAGCCCGCAGCCGAGGATGCCAGAAACAGCACCGGCCCGGCAATGTCTTCGGGCTGGCCCCAGCGGCCCATCGGGGTCCGCAGGTTCACCGCCGCGACATGGGCCGGATCGGTCCGGCTTCGGGCGGATTGCTGAGTGACGATGAAGCCGGGGGCGACCGCGTTGACCCGGATGCCATCCCCGGCCCAGGCAATCGCCAGCGACTTCGTCAGTTGCACCACGGCCGCCTTGGATGCCCCGTAGGCCGGGTTCCGCGGGCTGCCGAACATCGCGTACATCGACGCGATGTTGATCAGCGCGCCCTTCGCGGCCTTCAGCTGAGCATGAAACGCCTCGGCCATGCGGAAGGTGCCGTGCAGGTTCACGTCGACGACATGGGCGAAGAACTCGGGCGCCATCTCTTCGCCCCGCGCAGTGATCGCGGCGCAGTTGACCAGCACGTCCACCCGGTCATGCCCTGCGGCAAAGTCCCTGACTGCCGCACCATCCGTCACGTCGAGCTGGGTATAGGCGAAGCGCGCTGCATCCTCGGGCGCGGGTTTTGCTTCTGCCCCGGTGATACCCACCTTTGCTCCGGCATCCTGAAAGGCCCGGGCAATCGCCGCCCCGATCCCGGCCCGGCTTGCGCCGACGACCACGACTTCCGCTCCGGCAAAGTCGAACCGGCTGTGCATCATGACGTCCTCCCCCGGCCATCCTTGGCCAAGATCCGAGTCGATGCAACGGAGTTTTCATTTTTCCGAATTTGAACGGTTTCAACCGAGCCGAGCCTGCGCCCCAGCCCGACGATCATCGCCTGCGCCACCACCATCGCGGGCACCTGGCTGCGGAAATGGCCGAGCCGCGCCTCGTTCACATACAAAACATGCGTCGCCAGCCCCGCGACCGGGCTAAGCGCATTGTCGGTGATCGCCAGCACCCGATGCCCCCGCGCGGCGGCGAGCTTCGCAACCTCTACTGTCTCGGGCGTATAGTCGTCGAAGGTCATCGCAAGCAGCGTGTCGCCCGGCCCCATAGCGGCCACTTGCATCGCCCGCATGGCACCCAGATTGTCCACCAGCTGCGCCCGCCGCCCGATGCTGCCCAGCCCGTAGACCGTGTAGGCCCCAAGGCCAAACGCCCCCCGGGCAGCCGCGACATGCACAACTTCGGACGCTGCCAGCACTTCGACAAAGGCCGCAAGCTGGTCGCGGTCCAGCGCCTCTTCGATCCGCAGCAGCGACTGCACCGCCGCGTGCACGAAGCTGCCGAAGACCACGCCCGGCTGGTCAAGATCGCCGTCCCCTACCCCGGAGAGGCGTTCCGCATAGGGCAGGCGCGGGCCAAGGAGCCGTTCGCGGAAGACCAGCTGAAGGTCTGCAAACCCCTGGAAACCCAGTTCCTTGGCAAATCGGGTAATAGTGGCGGGGGGTACATCGGCAAGGTCGGCCAGGTGGACGAGGGTGGATACCGCCACCTCTTCCGGGTGGTTCAGAAAGAACTGTGCCACCTGCGACAGGCGTTTCGAAAGCTTGCCGGACCGGGCGACAAGGGCCGCGCGCAGGGCCTCGAAATCGCGGGGCGGGGTCAGGTCGGTCATATCGCACCCGCGACTTTCTGCTCGAAATCAATCAATGCTCCGCTCATCGGGACCGAAGCGTCCGACAATAGGAACGCCGCCAGCCGGGCGCATTCCTCGGCCGTGACGAGGCGCACGAGGGGTTGGGTGGCGGCGACCTTCGCCTCCCACTCTTCGCCCAGCAGGGCGGACTGTGTCCGGTGCTCGGTCTCGGTTGCGACCCAGCCGAGGTTGATGCCGTTGACCCGGATGCGGTCGGCCATATGGGCGTGGGCGGCGTTCTTCGTCAGCGTCGCCATCGCCCCCTTCGTTGCGGCGTAGATCGCCAGCTCGGGAATGCCGCAATGGGCGTTCATCGACAGGATATTGACGATGGCCCCCCCTGCCCCACGCCGTTTCATGTCCGCGATGGCGGCCTGCATCAAAAGGAACCCCGCGCGCGCGTTCACGGCGAAAAGCTGGTCCCAGATGTCAGCGTTGCCCGTGACAAAGGAACCGCGCGTGGTCAGCCCTGCCGCGTTGACCAGCCCGTCGATCCGACCGAAGCGCGCAATGGTCTCTGTTACAATTTTCGCAGCCGCTGCGCTGTCGGAAAGGTCTGCCACGATGGTCCCGACCGGACCCTGCAGGCCGTGTGCGACGCGGGACAGCCCCTCGGCATCCCTGTCGGTCAGCATCAGCCCGCCCACACCTTCGGCCGACAGAATGCGGGCAATGGCGGCACCGATACCGCTTGCCGCCCCGGTGACGATCACCACCTGCCGCCCCAGCCCCAGGTCCATCCGCCGCAGCCTCCCCGCACGCCCGCGCATGGTGCCGCTCTGCGTCGCGTCAGGGAAGGCCCTTTCTCGGCCTCGCCTGATCTTCCATCCAGCGACGGTTGGTGCTCGGCCTGGTCCCGAAAGGGATTGACAAGCCAAGCCAGTCGACTTCCGGTCGTGCTGGTTTTGGCCCTCGTCGGGATTTGGCACGACGGGCGTCACCGAAGGACAGGATTCGCAGATGCGGAATGGTGGTCAGCTGTTGGTGGAATGCCTTGTGGCCCTTGGAGCGACCAAGGGCTTCGGCGTGCCGGGCGAAAGCTACTTGGCCGTCCTTGACGCCCTGCACGACACGGCCGGCAAGCTGGACTTCGTTCTTTGCCGGAACGAAGGCGGCGCGTCCTTCATGGCCGCCGCCTGGGGCAAGCTGACGGGGCAGCCGGGCCTCTGCTTCGTGACGCGCGGGCCGGGGGTGACGAACGCCTCGATCGGCATCCATACTGCGATGCAGGATTCCGCACCGATGATCGTCTTTGTCGGTCAGGTCGGCACCGACATGCGCGGGCGCGAGGCGTTTCAGGAGATCGACTACCGTGCGGTCTTCGGCACGATGGCGAAATGGGCGGTCGAGATCGACGACGCCGACCGCATCCCCGAGATCCTGTCCCGCGCCTGGATCACCGCCACTACGGGCCGCCCCGGTCCGGTGGTCATTGCCCTGCCCGAAGACATGCTGAGCGGCCCCGCCACCGCCCTGCCCCTGACCGGCCCCGCCCGCATCGC
>JBKDYO010000095.1:0-32421 GCA_046305855.1 Paracoccaceae bacterium | reverse complement strand
CCAGCATCCGACCGAAGTGCAGCACAAGGTGGCCCATGCTTTGCATTTGCCGATGAGTGCGGTGCGGGTGGAAGTGCGGCGGATGGGCGGCGGGTTCGGGGGCAAGGAGTCTCAGGGGAACGCTTTGGCGATTGCCTGTGCGGTGGTGGCTAAGGCCACGGGGCGGCCGTGCCGGATGCGCTATGACCGGGATGACGACATGGTCATCACGGGGAAGCGGCATGATCTGCGGATTCTCTACCGGGCGGGGGTGGGTGCCGGAGGGCGCATCCTCGGGCTGGAGTTCACGCATCTGTTCCGCTGCGGCTGGTCTCAGGACCTGAGCCTGCCGGTGGCGGACCGGGCGATGCTGCATGCGGACAATTGCTATCACCTGCCCCACATCCGGATTGAATCTCACCGGCTGAAGACCAACACCTGCAGCGCCACAGCCTATCGCGGGTTCGGCGGGCCGCAGGGGATGGTGGGGATCGAGCGGGTCATGGACCACGTGGCCTTCGTCGTGGGACGGGAGCCGCTGGAGGTGCGCAAGGCCAACTTCTATCGCGCGATGGCAGCCCCCGGGGGCGCTTCGCCCCCCGGACCCCCAGAGGATATTTCTGGACAGATGAAAGGTGCGGGTGGCCATGCGGACCTGACATCGCGTGGTGCGGCGCGACCAGTGGGCTCACATGAGCTGCCGCCGGATGGGCGGGTGCAGACGACGCCGTATCACATGCCGGTGGAGGATTTCATCGGGCATGAGCTGGTGGCGGATCTGGAGCGTTCGTCGGACTACCGGGCGCGGAAAGCGGAGATTGCCCGTTGGAACGCCGGGTCGCCGGTGCTGAAGCGCGGGATTGCGCTGACGCCGGTGAAGTTCGGGATTTCGTTCACGCTGACCTGGCTGAACCAGGCGGGGGCGCTGGTTCATGTGTATCAGGATGGCTCCATCGCGCTGAACCACGGCGGGACCGAGATGGGACAGGGGTTGTTCCAGAAGGTGGCGCAGGTGACGGCGTCGGTCTTTGGGCTGGACGTAGGCATGGTGAAGATCACGGCGACGGATACGGGGAAGGTGCCGAATACCTCGGCCACTGCGGCCTCGTCTGGGTCGGACCTGAACGGGATGGCGGCGAAGGCGGCGGCGGAGACCATTCGCGGGCGGCTGGCGGAGTTCATTGCCGAGAAGCATCAGGTGAAGCCGTCTACGGTCAAGTTCGTGGACGGGACCGTAAAGGTCGCAGGCGAGGTCTACGACTGGACGCGGGTGGTGGCCTGGGCCTATCAGGCGCGGGTGTCGCTGTCCTCGACGGGCTATTACGCGACACCGAAGATCATCTGGGACCGGGTGAAGGGGACAGGGCGGCCGTTCTTCTATTTCGCTTACGGCGCGGCGGTGACGGAGGTGGTGATCGACCGTTTGACGGGGGAGAACCGGATCCTGCGGGCGGACCTTTTGCATGACACGGGTACCTCGCTGAACCCGGCTTTGGATATCGGGCAGGTCGAGGGGGCTTACGTTCAGGGCGCGGGGTGGCTGACGACAGAGGAGCTGGTCTGGGACGGGAAGGGGCGGCTTTCGACGCATGCGCCGTCGACCTACAAGATCCCGGCCTGTTCGGATCGGCCTGACGTGTTCAACGTGGCGCTTTGGGGCAAGCCAAACCGGGAGGATGCGGTGGGCAAGTCGAAGGCGGTGGGGGAGCCGCCGTTCATGTTGGGGATCTCGGCTTTGTATGCGCTGTCGGATGCGGTGGCGGCCTGCGGGGATGGGTCGGTTTACCCCGCATTGGATGCCCCTGCGACGGCGGAGCGGGTGCTGATGGCAGTGCGGAGGGTCGAAGGCCGTGTTTGACCTGGGGGCATTGGCAGCGGCGCTGGAGGCTCACGTGCGGGTGGCCCGGGTGGTGATTGCCTCGGTCGAAGGGTCCAGCCCTCGTGAGGTTGGGGCATCGATGCTGGTCTTTGCGGACGGGCAGTCGGGGACGATTGGCGGCGGGGCGCTGGAGTTCGAGGCGGCGGCGAAGGCTAGGGCGATGCAGGCTTGTGGCGGACGCGCGGTGGAGCGGGTGGCTCTTGGACCGTCGCTGGGCCAGTGCTGCGGTGGGGCGGTGGTGCTTTGGACCGAGGTGTTCGAGGTGGTGCCGGAGGGCGTGGCAGGCGTCGTGGCTCGCGGGACCGGGGACATGCCCTTGGCAGTGAAGCGGGTGCTGGCGGCAGCGCGGGGGCAAGGGGTGCGGCCTGCGCCGGGGCTGGTGGCCGGTTGGCTGGTGGAGCCGGTGGCGGAGGCGGAGCGGCAGGTCTGGATCTGGGGCGCGGGGCATGTGGGGCGGGCGCTGGTGTCCGTGCTTGCGCCGTTGCCGGGGATTGCGGTGACCTGGGTGGATGTCGCGGTGGAGCGGTTTCCGGAGGTGTTGCCGGAGGGGGTCACTGTCGTTCCGGCCTCTGATCCGGCTTTGGTGGCGGATCATGCGCCGATGGGGGCGGAGCATCTGGTGCTGACCTACAGCCACGCGTTGGACCTGGAGCTGTGTCATCGGCTGTTGCAGCGGGGTTTCCGGTCCTGCGGGCTGATCGGGTCGGCGACGAAGTGGGGGCGGTTCCGGTCTCGGTTGAAGGCGCTGGGGCATGAGGCGGCGGCGATCTCGCGGATCAGGTGTCCGATTGGCGACCCAAGCCTGGGCAAGCATCCGCAGGCGATTGCAATTGGCGTGGTGGCGGAGCTGTTGAAAGCGCCCAAGACGGCGGCAAGGGAGAAGCGGGCATGACGCGACCGGAATTGCTGCGAGTGGAGGGGATCACCAAGGCCTATCCCGGGGTTGTGGCGAACAGCGATGTCACCTTCTCGATCGGCGAGGGGGAGATTCACGCGCTGCTGGGAGAGAACGGGGCGGGCAAGTCGACCATGGTCAAGATGATCTATGGTCTGGTGCGGCCCGACACAGGGACGATGACGCTGCGGGGGGCGGCCTACCAGCCGTCAAAGCCGGCGGAGGCACGGCGGCTTGGGGTGGCGATGGTGTTTCAGCACTTCAGCCTGTTCGAGGCGCTGAACGTCGCGGAGAACGTGGCGCTGGGGATGGAGAACCCGCCGCCGATGCGGGAGCTGGCGGCGAAGATTCGGGCGGTGTCCGAGGAGTACGGGCTGCCGCTAGACCCTTCGCGGATGGTGGGGGATTTGAGCGCGGGCGAGCGGCAGCGGGTGGAGATCATCCGGTGCCTGCTGCAGGACCCGAAGCTGTTGATCATGGACGAACCGACCAGCGTGCTGACGCCGCAGGAGGTGGAAATCCTGTTCAAGACGCTGCGCCAGTTGTCCAGCGAGGGGACTGCGATCCTGTACATCAGCCACAAGCTGGAAGAGATCAAAAGCCTTTGCGACGAGGCGACGATCCTGCGGCGGGGGAAGGTGGTGGCCACCTGTACCCCGCGCGAACGGACGGCGCGGGAGATGGCGGAGCTGATGGTGGGCCAGTCGCTGAAGACGCCAGAGCGGCGGTTGGGCACGAAGGGCGAAGTGGCGCTGGGGGTGTCTGATCTGTCGGCGGCCTCGCCCATTCCCTTCGGGACGTCGCTGAAAGGGATCAGCTTCACGGTCGCGAAAGGTGAGGTGCTGGGCATCGCAGGCGTCGCCGGAAACGGACAAGATGAGCTTTTGCTCGCATTGTCGGGAGAGTTGAAGTCGGCGTCGGACCGGGTGCGGATCGCTGGCCAGCCGGTGGGCGACCGGGGGCCGGTGGAGCGTCGCAAGGCCGGGTTGGTGGCAGCACCGGAGGATCGGTATGGCCACGCGGCTGCGCCGGACATGTCGTTGGTGGAGAACGCTTTCCTGACGGCGGGAGTGCGCATGGGCTTGACGAAGAACGGCTTTGTCGACTGGGCGGGAACGCGCAAGTTCGCCGAGGAGATCATCGCGGCCTATGACGTGCGGACGCCCGGTCCGGATGTTGCGGCGCGGGCGCTGTCGGGGGGGAACCTGCAGAAGTTCCTGATGGGCCGTGAGCTGATGCAGGGGGCATCCGTCATCGTCATCAACCAGCCCACTTGGGGCGTGGATGCGGCGGCGGCGGCGCAGATTAGGCAGTCGATCCTCGACCGGGCCGGAGAGGGCGCGGCGGTGGTGGTGATCAGCCAGGACCTGGATGAGCTTCTGGAGGTTTCGGACAGTTTTGCCGTCTTGAACGAAGGACGGCTGACGAAGCCCCGACCGACTGAGGGGCTGACGATGGACCAGATCGGGCTGATGATGGGCGGTGCCCACGGCATGGAGGTCGCGCATCATGCTGAGGCTTGAAAAGCGCCCGACGCCAAGCAAGTTCTGGCTTTATGCGACGCCTCCGGTCGCGGTGATCCTGACGATGATTGCGGGGGGCATCCTCTTCGCTGCGATGGGGAAGAACCCGTTCGAGGTGATCCGGACAATCTTCTGGGACCCGCTGTTCGGCGAGTTCGCCTTCTATCTGCGCGGCCAGCTTCTGGTGAAGGCGGGGCCGCTGATCCTGATCGCCATTGGGCTAGCGCTGGGGTTCCGGGCGGGCATCTGGAACATCGGGGCCGAGGGGCAGTACATTATGGGCGCCATCGTCGGCGCCGGGGTCGGCCTCGCGGTATTCCCGACGGAAAGCCGGTGGATATTCCCGGTCATGGTCGTGGCGGGAGCCTTCGGCGGTTGGGCCTGGGCGATGATCCCGGCGATCCTGAAGACGCGGTTCAACACCAACGAGATCCTTGTCAGCCTGATGCTGGTCTATGTGGCTGAGACGATCCTGGCCAAGGCCTCGACCGGGTTCCTGAAGAACCCGGAAGGGATGGGCTTTCCGGGGAGCCGCAACTTCTCCAGCTATCCGGCGGCGCAGAACGGGTTCATCTATGAGCCGCTGGGCCTGCACTGGGGCGGGGTTGCGGCGCTGGTGACGGCGGTGCTGGCCTATATCCTGCTGACCCGGCACCAGGCCGGTTTCCAGATCAAGCTGGCCGGGCAGGCCCCAAGGGCGGCGCGGTTCCATGGGGTCAACCCGGCGCGGCTGGTGGTGATGTGCATGGGAATCTCGGGCGCGCTGGCGGGGCTTGCGGGGATGTTCGAGGTGACGGGGCCGGCGGGGCAGATCAGCATCGACTTCAACACCGGGTACGGGTTCACGGCGATCATCGTGGCCTTCCTTGGTCGGCTCAATCCGCTGGGGATCGTGCTGGCGGGCTTCCTGATGGCGCTGACTTATGTGGGGGGCGAGATGGCCTCGACCAATCTGGGCCTGCCCGATGCGGCGATCCAGGTGTTCCAGGGGATGCTGCTGTTCTTCCTGTTGGCCGTCGACGTGCTGACGAATTACCGGTTCCGGTTGGCTGTGGGAGCGCACTGAGATGGATCTTGGCGGTATCAATCCGGTCATCCTGATCGCGACCCTCATGGCCTCGGCGGTGCCGATCCTGATGGCGGCGCTGGGCGAGACGGTGGTGGAGCGGTCGGGTGTGCTGAACCTGGGCGTCGAGGGGATGATGGTCATAGGCGCGCTGGGCGGGTTCATCGTAGCGGTCGAGACGGGGAGCCCGGTGCTGGGCTTTATCGGAGGGGCCGTGGCGGGGGCGGTGCTGAGCCTGATCTTTGCGATGCTGACGCAGGTGTTCCTGGCGAACCAGGTCGCGACGGGGCTGGCGTTGACGTTGTTCGGGCTGGGGGTCTCCAGCCTTGGCGGGCAAGGCTACAACGGGATCAAGCCGCCGCCGACCACGCAGCTTTTGCCGGATGCGCTGGCGGACCTGCCGGTGGTGGGGCCGATCCTCTTCGGTCACGACTGGATGGTTTATTTCAGCATCTTCATGACGGCGGTGCTGTGGTGGGTGCTGAAGGCGACGCGGATTGGCCTGATCATCCGTGCGGTCGGCGAAAGCCATGAAGCGGCGCATGCGCTGGGCTACAAGGTCAACCGCATTCGCCTGATGTGCATCGCCTTTGGCGGGGCGATGGCGGGGATGGGCGGGGCTTATGTGAGCCTCGCGCGTGTGCCGCAATGGGTGGACGGGATCACGGCGGGGGCGGGCTGGATTGCGCTGGCCATCGTCGTTTTCGCCAGCTGGAAGCCCTGGCGGGTGTTAATCGGTGCTTATCTTTTCGGCGGCATCACCGTGTTGCAGCTGAACCTGCAGGTCGCGGGGTCGGGCATCCCGGTCGAGTACTTGTCCATGGCCCCCTATCTGATAACCATCCTTGTGCTGGTCATCATGTCGGCGGGGCGCAAGGCGAATGGCGCGCCTGCGGCACTTGGCCAAAACTTTCACGCCTCGCGTTGAGGCACATAACTGCGGGGCGAAAAAGCCTCGCCACCAAGGGGAGTAAGAGAATGAAACGGAGAAATCTGCTGGCAACCGCCGCAATGGGGCTGATGCTGGCCAGCGGCGCAGCCTTTGCGGAAGCTCATGCCAAGGTGAAGGCCTGCTTCGTCTATGTCGGCCCGATCGGCGACGGCGGCTGGACCTACCAGCACCATCAAGGTGCCCTGGCCGTGCAGGAGACCTATGGCGACAAGGTCGAGATCCAGTTCCAGGAGAACGTGCCCGAGGGTGCTGACGCCGAGCGCGTGCTGACCCAGATGGCGCTGGGCGGCTGCAACATCATCTTCACGACCTCGTTCGGCTACATGGACCCGACGAACGCCGTCGCGGCCAAGTTCCCGGATGTGAAGTTCGAGCATGCCACGGGCTTCAAGCGCGACCATGCGAACGTGTCGACCTACAACGCGCGCTTCTATGAAGGCCGGGCGGTGCAGGGCCATATCGCGGGCAAGATGACCAAGTCGAACAAGATCGGCTACATCGGGTCGTTCCCGATCCCCGAGGTCGTGATGGGGATCAACAGCTACTACCTGCACGCCAAGAAGGTGAACCCGAACGTCGAGCTGTCGGTCGTCTGGGCCTTCACCTGGTTCGACCCGGCCAAGGAAGCCGATGCGGCCAAGGCGCTGATCGATCAGGGCGTGGACGTGATCGCGTCGCACACCGACTCGACCGCACCGCTTGCCGAGGCTGCAAAGACCAATGGCGCAGTGATCGGCTTTGGTCAGGCTTCGGACATGGCGGAATACAAGGACGGGCCGCGTGTGTCGTCGATCATCGACAACTGGGCGCCCTATTACATCAAGCGCGTCGGTGCACTGCTGGACGGGACCTATGCGCAGCAGGACGCCTGGGAAGGCATCGCGGGCGGTGAAGTCGAGATCGGCGAGATCACGGCAGCGGTTCCGGCCGAAGTGAAGGCCGAAGCCGAAGCCATGCGCGACGCGATCGCGGCGGGGACCTATCACCCGTTCACCGGGCCGATCAACAAGCAGGACGGCTCGCCCTGGCTGGCCGAGGGTGCGACGGCCCCCGACGGCGACCTTCTGGGGATGAACTTCTACGTCGAAGGCATTGTCGGCGACATCCCGCAGTGATCCATCAGCCTAGCTGGTGACCAAAGGCCCGCTTCGGCGGGCCTTTTTCATGCGCCGTCCCTGTGGCAGGGTGCTGCCATGAACGGAATCTCACAAGGGCTGGCCTTCGGGGCCATGCAGTTCGGCACCACGGCGGACGCGCGTGCGGCGGCGACGATGGTCGAGGCCTGCCTGACCGCGGGCGTCCGCGATTTCGACACGGCGTATGGTTATGGCGACGGGGCGTCCGAGCGGATCCTGGGCCAGCTGCTGCGCGGGGTTGCAGGGGTGCGGATCGCGACCAAGGCGGGCTACTTCGGCGGGGCGGGGCGCGCGAACCTTCGGGCGCAGCTGTCGGAAAGCCTGGACCGGATCGCCCTGCCAGTGGACCTGTTCTACCTGCATCGTTTCGACCCGGCGACGCCGCTGGATGAGACGGTGGCGGCGCTTCTGGAGGTGAAGGCAGAGGGTCTGGCGCAGCGGGTCGGGGTGTCAAACTTTGCAGCGTGGCAGGTGATGAAGGCGCAAGGGATCGCCGCCGGGATGGGCGGACGGATCGATGCGATCCAGCCGATGTATTCAGTGGTGAAACGGCAGGTCGAGGTCGAGCTTCTGCCGATGGCGCAGGATCAGGGGCTTGCGGTCTACAGCTACTCTCCCTTGGGCGGGGGGTTCCTGACCGGCAAGTATGCCGCGGGCGGACAGGGGCGACTGACGACCGACGCGCGTTATGCCCAGCGCCATGCCGGTGTCCCGCAGGGCGCGGACGCAGCCTTTGCTCGGCTGGCAGCCGAGGCGGGACTGCATCCGGTAACACTGGCGGTGGCCTGGGTCATGGCGCATCCGGCGCGGGTGGTGCCCATCGTCTCGGCCCGCGATGCTGTGCAACTGGCCCCGGCGCTGGCTGCCGCAGACCTGCGGCTGGACCCGGCGCTGCACGCTGCAGTTTCCGCCTTGGTGCCTGCCCCGCCACCCGCGACTGACCGCAGCGAAGAAGGACCGGGTTGAAACCGTCGGGCGGGAGTGGTTTGACGGGCGGAAAGAGCGGGAGGCAAGATTGGACGCAGACTTTCTGATCATCGGCGGCGGGATCGCCGGGATCTCTGCGGCAGCGCGGATGTCGGAGCTCGGGTCGGTCATCGTGCTGGAGGCCGAGGATGCGCTTGCACACCATGCCTCGGGCCGTTCGGCGGCGCTGTTCGAGCCACGCTATGGCGCGCCTGCGGTGGTGGGGCTGTCGATGGCGTCCGAGGCTTACTTCCGCAGCGTTCCGGGGGTGCTGAGCCCGCGAGGGCTCTTGTTGGTGGGAAAAGCCGATGGGGCCGCGGCCTTCGAGCATGACCTTGTGGACATGGCCTTCGACCGGATCAGCGTCGACGAGGCGCGGGCAATCGTGCCGATCCTGAACCCGGATATGGTGGCGATGGCGGGGTACGCGGCGCATGCCGAGGACGTGGACACCGACCTTCTGGTTCAGGGCTTTGCCCGCGAGGCAAAGGGGCGCGGGGCGCAGGTGCTGACCAAGGCGCGGGTCAGCGCGATTGCGAAGGACGGCGCGGGGTGGCGCGTGACTTCGGCTGCGGGTGAGTTCACCGCGCGGATGATCGTCAACGCGGCGGGGGCCTGGGTCGATCAGGTGGCGGCGTTGGCGGGCGTGCGACCGTTGGGGTTCACGCCCTACCGCCGGTCGATGGCGCGAATTCCCGCACCCGGCGGGCATGACGTAAGCAAATGGCCGATGATGTTCGGCCCCGGCGAGGACTGGTACGCCAAGCCTGACGCGGGCGCGCTGATCGTCAGCCCCGCCGAAGAAGACCTGATGGAACCGCATGATGCCTGGGCCGATGACATGGTGCTGGCCGAGGGGCTGGCGCGGTATGAAGAGATGGTGACCGAACCCGTGACGCGGCTGTTGGCAAGCTGGGCGGGCCTGCGGACGTTCTCGCCGGACCGGGTGCTGGTGATCGGGCCGGATGTGCGGGAACCGTCGTTCTTCTGGCTGGCGGGACAGGGGGGCTATGGCTTCCAGTCCTGCCCGGCGGCCAGCCGCTTGGCGGCTGACCTGATCGGGGGGCGCAGCCCCGAGCTTGACGCTGGGCTGGTGGCCCAGCTCGCGCCCGCCCGCTTCGGTTGACCCACGTCAAGGCGCGGACCCTTGCCCCCGTGCGATCCGGGGACCGCAAGAGGAGTCTGCAATGACCGAGATCTATGCCACGAAGATCACCGAAATGCGCCGCGAATTGCGCGCGCTGAACGCTTTGGTCCCTGAGGCCGCGAAGGGCTTTGGCGCCTTGTCGAAGGGCGTCAAGGAGAACGGTCCGCTGGGCGTGAAGGAGAAGGAATTCGTCGCTTTGGGGATGTCGATCATCCTGCGCTGCGAGCCGTGCATCAACTTTCACGTCGAAGCCCTGATGAAAGCTGGCGCTACCCGGGAAGAACTGGGTGATGTGCTGGCGATGGCGATGCAGATGGGGGGCGGGCCGGGGCTGATGTATGCCGGACATGCCTTGGCCTGCTGGGACGAACTTGCCGCCGCCTGAGCCTGCGACGGAAATCATGCCTTCGAACGTTCTATAGTTATAAACCTTTGAAGGAATGAAAATGATGAAATCGACTCTCACGTTCGCCGCTCTGACTCTGGCGCTTTCGGGCGGGGCCTTTGCCAAGCAGGGCAATCCCGGCGCGCATTTCATACATAACTGGGATCAGGATGGCGACGGAATCGTCTCGCTGGTCGAGGCGGAGACCAAACGTGGTGATCTGTTCACCACATTCGATGCCGATGAGGACGGCAAGCTGACACCCGAGGAATATGCCGCCTTTGACGAGATGCGGGCCGCCGATCAGGAAGCCATGCGGGAAGAGATGGGAGAGATGGCCGGGGGCGGCATGGGCCATGGCAAGGGTATGGGCCAAGGCAAGGGCATGGGCAAAGGCATGGGTAAGGGGCCCGGGATGATGGGTGCGGAAGGCGGCATGATGCGCGGCTTCAACGACGCTGATGGCGATGGCTTCGTGTCCCGCGAGGAGTTCGTCGAGCGAACGACAGACTGGTTCGCCATGATGGACCGTGACGAAGATGGCAAAGTCACCGAGGACGACTTCGGTCGCTGAGGTCAGCGGATTTCCCCGTCGGGGTCATTGGACCTGATGACAGGACCGGCCCCGGCGTGAGAAATTCCGGACATGTGCCTTCGCCCTTTATCCTTTGCTTTGGTTTGCCTGGTCCTGGCTGCCTGTGGCAGTCGTTCGGACCGTGCGGATGCGACCGCAGCGGTCCCGGACGAAGTGACCGTGATGAGCGCAAACTTCGACGACAGCGATCCGACGGATTGGCCCGGCCGTTCGCCTGATCGCTATCCCGTGCATGGGATTGACCTGTCGCGGTTCCAGACCGGCGTCGACTGGGCCGAGGCGCGGGTGAACGGCGTGAACTTCGCGTTCATCAAGGCGACCGAGGGCGGAGATCTGGTCGACCCGATGTTCGAAAGCCACTGGCGCGGCGCAGGCACGGCTGGGGTAAAGCGGGGGGCATACCACTTTTTCTATCACTGCCGTCCGGCGGCCGAGCAGGCGCGCTGGTTCATCCGGCATGTCCCTCGCACTTCCGGGGCCCTACCTCCTGTCCTGGATATGGAATGGACACCGACGAGCCCGACCTGCACCCTGCGCCGCGATGGGGCCACAATCCGCAGTGAAGCGATGATCTTCATCGACATCCTGGAGCGCCATTACGGCCAGCGTCCGTTGATCTACACGACAGTCGATTTCTTCGAAGACACCGAACTTTGGCGGCTGTCCGGTGTCGAGTTCTGGCTGCGGTCGGTCGCGGATCACCCGCATGGCGTCTATGACGGCAAGGCCTGGAGCTTCTGGCAATACACCTCGACCGGGGTGGTGCCGGGGATCGCCGGGCGGGTCGATATCAACGTCTTCGCGGGGTCGCGCCAGGCCTGGATGGACTGGGTTCAACTACGATCCCTATGACATTCAACCCTAGATTGCCCTATATGTGGCGAAATCGGATACAATCTGTCGTCAAATGAGCACAGACCCGACGCAGCATTTGTCGTAGCATGCCTTAGTCCTGCCCTGCTTGCTTTCCAGAATCGGGCATCGATCAAGGGACACCCAAGATGAATAAAACGATCCGCATTCTGAAGAAATTGGGTCTTGGCCGCACGCGCAAGACTGAGGCTGACACTCCGTTCGACAAGCGCCTGAAAAAGGTGACTCGCATCCGCGTGGTCAACCAGCATGGCCTTGGCGGTCCGGTGTTCAAAAGCCGACAGCCAGAGACGGAAGTCTGAGGCCAGTCATAAGGTCGCGCAGTTCCTGTCGGGCAGCGATGTTCGACAGGTTAAGCTGATCGACGCCGGTATCCTTGAGATCCAGCAGGGTCAGACCCCGCGGGAAAAGCTCGCGGAAGATCACGCGTTCGGAAAAGCCGTTCAGTACGCGAAAGCCGATGCGGCGTGACAGCTCCTCCAGCGCCGCGCCAACCTTCTTCTTGTTGTGCATGGCCTGCGCGCCCAGCCGGTTGCGGACGACGATCCAGTCGATGGGGACAAGGCCCGCCTGCGCCCGCATCTGCCGCGCGCCCCAGACCATTTCCGAATAGATCGACGGTCCCTTGATCCTGCCAGTCAGCCCGTCCATCCGCGCCAGAAGGTCGAAATCGACGAAACTGTCGTTCAGGGGGGTGATCAGCGTGTCAGCAAGGGTGTGGGCCACCTGAGACAGACGCGTGTGGCTGCCGGGGCAGTCGATGACGATATAGTCCATCTCGGCGTCCATCGCCTCGATCGCGCGGGACAGGCGCAGGTCCTGGGAATTCTCGCCCTGCTCCACGGTTGCGGGGTCGATCTCGGGCAGTTCGCGGTAGTCGGGGGTCGGCAGGTTCAGACCGGCCTGTGCCATATAGGCGCGGCGGTTCTCAATGTAGCGACCGAACGAGCGCTGGCGCAGGTCAAGGTCCAGCGCCCCGACCTTTTTGCCCAGCCGGGACAGCGCAGTTGCGACATGCATGCAGGTGGTGGACTTGCCCGAGCCGCCCTTCTCGTTCCCGACGACGATGATCCGCGCCATGCTGTCCCCTGTCCTAGTCCCGGGCGCTTTCTATGCGCTGCACGGACGGGGGGAAAGCGGGATTTCGCCGAGGGCGGGTGAGCGATTTCTTCAAAGAAATCGTGGCGGAGCCTTTGAAGGCTCCGGTCCGGAGTTTTCGAAAACTCCGGGTCGCCCTTGTATGAAGAAAAGGGCGCGTGTTGCCACGCGCCCCTTCGGTCCAAACGTCGACGGGTCTTAGAAGCCCAGGCCGGCGTATTTGTTCTTGAACTTCGACACGCGGCCGCCGGTGTCCAGAAGCTTGGCCTGCTGGCCGGTCCAGGCCGGATGCGCCAGCGGGTCGATGTCGAGCGACATCTGGTCGCCCGGCTTGCCCCAGGTCGACCGGGTCTCGTAGGTCGAGCCATCGGTCATCTTGATGGTGATGGTGTGGTATTCGGGGTGGGTATCGGCTTTCATCATCCCGCTCCTTATTCGGCTTTGGCTTTGTAGGTGGCATCTTCGGCGATACGGGCCGATTTGCCGCGACGCGAGCGGAGGTAGTACAGCTTGGCGCGACGGACTTTGCCGCGGCGCACTACCTCGATCGAGTCGATGTTGGTCGAGTACAGCGGGAACACGCGTTCCACGCCTTCGCCGAACGAGATCTTGCGGACGGTGAACGAGGCGGAGATGGTCGCCCCCCCCTTGCGGCCGATGCAGACGCCTTCATAGGCCTGCACGCGCGAACGGGTGCCTTCGGTCACTTTGTAGCCGACGCGAATGGTGTCGCCGGCCTTGAAGTCGGGGATGGTCTTGCCGAGGGAAGCAATCTGCTCCGCCTCGATCTGCGCGATGAGGTTCATGCGCGGTTCCTTTCTTGCCTGCGGTGTTTCCCGCAGAGGTGATGCCGCGCCAGAGCTTCCGGTCTTCGTCCGGGTCCCCCCTGGTTGCCCAGGAAGCCCGCCGCAGGTGGCGCCTGCTTTGTGTGATCCGCGCCCTATGCGATGACCCTGCGGAAGAAGGCAGGCAGGCAAAGGGATTCGGGTCCGATGGGCCTGATGACCCCGGACCGGGCGCGTATAGGGGGAAGGGGGGTTCCGGTCAAGGGGCGTGGGGCAGAGTCGGGCTACTTGCGCCGCTTCTCCCACAGATCCGGCCGTCTGGTCCGGGTCAGCGCTTCAGCTTCGGCACGGCGCCATTTGGCGATCTCGGCGTGGTTGCCGGATTGCAGGACGGCGGGGATCTCTTGTCCTTCCCAGACGGCGGGGCGGGTGAATTGGGGGTGTTCGAGAAGGCCGTCGGAGAAGCTTTCTTCCTCGGTCGAGGCTGCATTCCCCAGAACGCCCGGAATCAGCCGGACGGTGGCATCGAGGATGGCTTGTGCGGCGATCTCTCCCCCCGTGAGGACAAAGTCGCCAAGGGAGATTTCCTCGACCTGGTGGTGGTCGAGGACGCGCTGGTCGACGCCTTCAAAGCGGCCGCAGAGGAGGGTGATGCCGTCGGCAGCGGCGAAGCGGCGGGCGGTGGCTTGGGTAAAGGGGGAGCCGCGGGGGGACAGGTAGATCACTGGCCATCGGGCCCGGTCCATCGGGGTGCCCTCGCGGGCGTGGCGGAAGGCTGCATCCACCACATCAGCCCGCAGGACCATGCCCGCACCGCCGCCTGCGGGAGTATCATCGACATTGCGGTGTTTGCCCTCGCCAAATTCGCGCAGGTCGATGGCGTCCAACCGCCAAAGCCCGAAGTCCAGCGCCTTGCCCGTCAACGACAGGCCAAGCGTGCCGGGAAAGGCCTCGGGGAACAGGGTGATGACCTTGGCCACCCAGGCGCCTTTCACCTGGCGCGGTTCCTCCATCAGGTCGCGGGGCTTCAGGCTGGCGCGGATCGACAGGCGACCGTGGCTTTTCGGTGTGTCAGCGATATCGGACATAGGCCGCACTTAACGCGAAACGCCGGGGCGGAAAAGCCCTGCGTCAGGCGGTGCGCCGGACCGGGGCCAGCAGGGGTTCGGGGTCGGCGGCCGCAGCAGGCACGGGCACGCCGGCAAGCGCTGCCTCGACCGAACGGGCAAGCGCCCGCAGGCCGTCACGCAGGTCGGCCTGCAGATGGGCGGGCAGGTCCGATTCAGGGGTCGAATCGGCGGCCTCAATCAGCGCTGTGGGATGCGGGAAATCGGCTGCGCGATTCGGGAAAGCCCCGATCAGCGCCATCGCGCGCGGCACGTAAAGGCGCAGAAGATCGAAGTTGCCCCCGGCAATGCTGAAGGCGCTGGCCATGCTGCCGGAGACCAGCGCTGGTGCGACGATTTCAGGTTCGGTGGCCCAGACCACCAGAGCCTGGCGCAGGGCGGCATGGCTGCGGTTCGGGTGGGAAAGGGCGGCCGTCAGGGCGTTGAGGCGAAGCTCGGCTGCGGGCACGTCCAGGGCTGTGGCAACCGCCCGGGCGACCAGTGCGTCAGGTGCGGTGTCGGGAAGGTTCAAAAGCGGGACGATCGCTGTCGCGGCTTGCCCGGCTGCGTTATCGGCATAAGCGAATTCCGCCTCTTCATCCAGGTAATAGCCCAGGCTTGCGGCCTCGTCGGCATCCCAGAGCATGCGGCACAGCGGGATCGAGAGGAAAGAGATCGACAGCGGCAGCATCGAACTGACGTTGACCGCGCCGATGTCGGCCAGCCCGCCAAGCCCACGTCCGACGCCAAACAGGACGGCGACAAGCACCACCTGTGACAGGACCTGCGCCAGTGCGGCCAGCCAGGCCGGTGCGGTCAGCCATTCCTCGGGCGTCGAGGGCCATTGTTCGGGCCGCAGGATCATCAGCCAGACGACGAAGATTCCGATGAAGGGGGCTGCCATGCTCCAGCCAAAGCCGCAGAGCCCCGCGATCAGCGGCCCGATATAGAGCAGAGCCGTCGCACCCTTTACCAGGCGCATGCGGGTCAACATGTCCCTCACCCTCCTACTCACCAGCCCGCGACCTTGCAGGGCGCCGGGATCAGTCGGTCTCTTCCGGCAGGTCAACGACGATACGCCCTGCCGCCAGATCGACATTGGGCACGATTGCCATCGTAAAGGGCAAAAGCAGGGCCGATTTATGACCAGCGGGCGATATTTCGAGGATATCACCCGCCCCATGGTTGTAAACCGCGGTCACCTTGCCAAGCTCTACGCCGCCGGGGTCGAAGGCGGAAAGACCAATCAGATCCACGTGGTAGTACTCGTCATCCGGCAGTTTTGGCAGCCGGTCGCGGGGGACATAGAGACTTGTGCCGCGCAGCGCATCGGCAGCCTCCTTGTTGGTGATGCCGTGAACACGCGCACCAAGGCCGCCCGCGACGGGACGGGTCAGGGTGATGTGGTATTCCCTTAGGCCGTCTTCGGACAGAAGCGGGCCATAGGTGCCGATGTCGGAAGGGTTCGAACAGAAGGATTTAATCCGGACCTCGCCCGCAACGCCGAAGGACCCGGCGATGGCGCCGATGCAGATCAGGTCGGTTGTCACGGCGATCCCCCTTCGCAGTAGCCTCGGTCGTTCCAGCGGCCTCCGGCGTCCAGACAGGCGTCGACCTGGGTCGAGCGCCCCATCTGCAGCCCCGCCCAGAACGCCGCCCCCATGAGGGCAAGCGTCAGGGCGCGGCGCAGGAGGCCCAGCCCGGGGATCATCCCCGGACCGGATTATTCCGCATCAGCCGGAGCGGCGGCGCGGGCGGCTTTCTTGGCGGCGCGCTCGGCCATTGCCTTGCCCGGGGTGCCAGCCTTGGCGTTGTTGCGGGCGGCTTTCGGACGAGCGCCAGCGGCTTCGAGGAAGCGGGCGACGCGGTCGGTCGGCTGGGCGCCCTGCGACAGCCAGTGCTGCACGCGCTCGAGGTTCATCACCACGCGCTTTTCGTCGTCCTTCGCCAGGAGCGGGTTGTAAGTCCCCAGCTTTTCCAGGAAGCGACCGTCGCGCGGCATGCGGCTGTCGGTGGCGACGATGGAATAGAACGGGCGCTTCTTGGAACCACCGCGCGCGAGTCGGATTTTCATAGCCATTTGGTTTTCTCCTTTGAATGGCGGGTCAACGGGGCAAGCCCCTGTTATTTCTGTAGTTTCTCGTGATGCCTGATGACTTCACTGATGATGAAGGTCAGGAATTTCTTGGCCAGATCGGGATCGAGGTCGGCCTCTTTCGACAACTGATCCAGCCGCGCCATCTGCCGGGCCTCTCGGTCCGGGTCCGAGGGCGGCAGGTTGTGTTCGGCCTTCAGGCGACCCACGGCCTGGGTCTGCTTGAAGCGCTCAGCCAGGGTGTAGACGAGGATCGCATCGAGCCGGTCGATCGAGGCGCGGTGGTCCTTCAGAAGCTGTGCGGCGCGGATGGCGGCGCTTTCGGTCGTCATGACGTGGGCACTCCCCAGTGTCGGAATACGGCGGTGCCGGCATCCGGCGTGTCAGAATAAGCGGCTTCGGCCACCGGGTCGCGGACAGCGCCAAGCCGAGTTGCAAGGCGGACCGACCGCTGGTTGGCGGGGTCGACATAGCTGACGAGCGAGGTCAGTCCTTGCCCCCTCGCCCAGTCGCGCACGGCGGCAGCGGCCTCGGCGGTCAGTCCCCGGCCTTCGGCGGCCTCGGAGACGAAGAAGCCAAGCTCCGGCTCCTGGTCGCCGGGTTCCATGTTCAGGCAGACGAAGCCCAGGGCCGTGCCCCCGGCAGACGGGCGCATGGCAAAGACGCCATGGCCGTGCAGGACCCAGGTACCCAGCATCGCGGCGAATTCGGTATAGGCGTCGTCGCGGCTGTAGGGGCCGTCCATGTAACGGGCACGCGGACTGCAGAGGATCTCGGCCCAGGCGGGGAAGTCGTTCAGGTCCGGAGCGTCAAGCCGCAGGCGGGGAGTGGTCAGCACCGGCAGCGCGTCCCGCAGGAAAGCGGCGCGGTCGGCCAGCGGACCGGGCGCCGGGGGGATTTCGTGCGGCAGGGCGATCATGCGCGCGCCTCAGGGGAAGGGTGGCGGTAGACGTGGTGGTGGCCCTTCTCGTCGTTCAGCGTCCGCTCGATGGAGGCGCCAAGCCGTTTGGCCAGCGCTTCGGAGCGCGTGTTGGTCACGTCGATGTAGCTGATCGGCGGCTGCTGGGTGATCCGGGCGTGGTAGTCGGCGCGGGCGGCAAGGGCGGCCTCCATCGCGTAGCCGTTGCCCTCAAAGCCGTCGAAGAGATGCCAGGCAAGCTCGGGCTCGTCCCAGCCGTCGTGATAGATCACGCCGATGCGGCCGATGAAGTCGCCGGCTTTGGTGTCGACCGAATAGAAGCCATAGTCCCGCAGTGCCCAGTGCCCGATGTTGGCAAGCAGCGCGCGCCAGACCTTCTGCCGGTCACCTCCACCGCCAACGAACCCGGAACGCGGGCTGTCGTTGAACACGAGCATGGCGGGGAAGTCCGACTCACGCGGGGCGCGGAGGGTCAGGCGGTCGGTCGTCAGGGTCGGGATGGCCAAGGGCATCGCGTAGGTCATGCGGCCCCCGATAGATCGCGGCGCATCCGAGTGGACTCGCCCCATGTCGAGAGCCAAATGACCACCTCGATGCTGTAGCGAACGAAGGTCTCGAAGACGCGAGTTAGCCAATTGGTGCGAGTCTTCTCTTGCCGGGCGAGAGAAAGATGGCCTTCTTCTTCGGCGCGGATGCTTTCCACCAGCCGATGCAGCCCGACATCACGGCTTTGGAGGAAGGACAGCTGATCTGTCATGTGGTGGTGGACTGTGTCCTCGACCGCCTCGGTGCAAGCCCAGACCATGTTTGGACCAAACAGAGTGGAGGCAGCACCCAGGGCCCAGCCACCAGTGCTCCAAAGATACATTGCGCGGCAGGGGCGTCCGCCGCGTTCGGCAAGTGCCTGCGCGAAGAGGCGACAATGGGTAATCTCGTGTGCCCTCAACTCGGCTAGCCGGTCAGCCAGGCCAGGCCAGAACCAGCGACTGATCGCGATCTGTGCCGCATAGATTCGAATCGCGCCGTATTCACCGGCGTGATTGACCTTGGCGATCCGGATCGCTGAGAGGCGCTCAGCCGGGGTCATTTCTTCTTCATCAATCCGCTCAGACCCGCAGGCAGGGTGATCCCGCGCGGAAGGCCGCCCATACCGGGGGGAAGACCGCCACCCATGCCGCCAAGGCCGCCGCCTTGTTGCATGCCCTTGGCCATTTCGGCCAGTTGCTCGGGAGACATCTTCGACGGGTCGGGCATGCCGCCCTTGCCAAGGAACTGCTTGATCATGTTCTTCATCATGCCGCCCTTGCCCATCTTCTTCATCATGTCCGCCATCTGCTTGTGCTGTTTCAGCAGGCGGTTGAGATCGGCTACATCGAGGCCCGAACCGGCGGCAATGCGCTTCTTGCGAGAGGCGGCCAGCAGGTCTGGGTTCGCGCGTTCCTTCTTGGTCATCGAGTTGATCAGGGCGATCTGATGGTGGAGCATCTTGTCGTTGATGCCCGCAGCCTCAGCCTGACCGGCCATCTTGCCCATGCCGGGCATCATGCCCATCAGGCCCTGCATCCCGCCCATCTTCAGCATCTGGTCCAGCTGCATCTTCAGGTCGTTCATGTTGAACAGACCCTTGGCAAAGCGCTTGGCCATGCGTTCGGCCTGTTCGGCCTCGAACGTTTCCTGCGCGCGTTCGACGAGGGCAACGATGTCACCCATGCCGAGGATGCGGCCGGCGACGCGTTCGGCCTCGAAGACCTCGATCGCGTCCATCTTTTCGCCAAGGCCGACAAAGCGGATGGGCTTGCCGGTGACGGCACGCATCGAAAGCGCCGCACCGCCACGACCGTCGCCGTCCATCCGGGTCAGGACGACACCCGAAATGCCGACCTTGCCGTCGAACTCGGTGGCGACGTTGACGGCGTCCTGGCCGGTGAGGCCGTCAACGACCAGCAGCGTCTCGCGCGGTTGGGCGATGTCGCGGACGGATTGCACCTCGTCCATCAGGACTTCGTCGATATGCAGACGCCCTGCGGTGTCGAGGAAGAGGACGTCATAGCCGCCGAGGTTGGCCTGCGTCTTGGCGCGCTTGGCGATCTGGACGGCGGTTTCGCCCTTTACGATGGGCAGGCTGTCGACGCCGATTTGCGTCCCGAGGATCGCCAGCTGCTCCATCGCGGCGGGGCGGTTGGTGTCAAGCGACGCCAGCAGGACCTTCTTGCCGTTCTTTTCCTTCAGCCGCTTGGCCAGCTTGGCGGTGGTCGTGGTCTTGCCGGAACCCTGCAGACCCACCATCAGGATCGTCGCAGGCGGGTTGTCGATCTTCAGCGCGTCTGCCGGGCCGTCCCCGGCCAGCACGCGGATCAGTTCGTCATGGACGATCTTCACGACCATCTGGCCGGGGGTGATCGACTTTGTGACCGCAGCCCCGGTGGCCTTTTCGGTGACGCGCTTGATGAAGTCGCGGGCCACGGGAAGCGAGACGTCGGCCTCAAGGAGAGCGACACGCACTTCGCGCAGCGCGGTGATGACGTCGGCTTCGGACAGCGCGCCCGCCTTTGTCAGACGGTCGAAGACGCCGCCAAGGCGTTCGGAAAGACTTTCGAACATCGCGTCACCTCATCTGACATTTGCCCCGATATGGGGCGGCGAACCCAAGGCGCAAAGCAGAAGCGCACCCGTGGGCGCAGACGCGCTGACGGATGGCGATCCCGGGAAATGCCCAAGGGACCGGAAGCTGGTGCCTCCGGGGAATTCAGGCGGGGCGATACGCCCGCAGCGCGGCCGAGTCAAGCGGTTGGTCAGGTCACAGGTGGCAGATCGGCCAGGCTTTTGACTGCTTCGCAGCGCCCGATCAGGCCATCCAGCGTTTCGCGGTCAATCCAGGGGAAGGTCTCAGCCAAGCGCCGATCCACGACGGACGCGTGCCTGCGCCCACGGCGGCTGTTCCGTTCCAGTTGCACGGCCGCAAGGATGCGGTCCTGCATCGCGCCGGAGTCGTTCTCGAAATGCTGGCTGCGGATATGGGCGCAGAAGCTGGGGTCAGACACGACGGGCCAGCGAGTCCAGACGTTGCCATGCTGCATCTGGAACGGGTTCTTCTGGAAGCTGGGGCCATTCACTGTGGCCAGGCCGATGGCAGTCAGGAACCGCTGCTGGACCATCGAGACCCCGACCGGCTCGGTCGCACTGGTCGGGAAGACGAAGACCCCGGTGGGGAAAGTGATATGGGTCGAGGGCGACAGGATCCGGCTGACCTCACGCAGGCGGGAGACGTAGTTCACCGACACGGCGTCGTCGTCGTCCAGCCGGAAATGCACCGAATTCGCCCGGCCCTTGTAGCCCGAGGCTTCGACCATGAACTTGTTGAATGCAAGGTCGCCGCGCTGATGTTGCGAGTACTCGACGACCGCGCCCGGAAGTTTTGCTGCCAGCGCGCTGAGCCGCTCCTTGAAGCGGTCGGGCATCACCTCGGACGACATGATCACCGTGCGGAAGTCGCGATCGGTCTGGGCGATCAGGCTGGGCAGGGTCAGGTTCTCGAACAAAAAGAAACGGCGGGCCATGCGGGTTTCGTCGTAAAGCCGGGCAAGCGCGGCACCGTCGTCGTCCGGCTGAGTGCGCGTATCGGTAAGCCCGTAGAACGAGAACCGGATATGACCGTAGATCGCGCGCTGCTCGAACACTGCTTGCCCCTTTCGCTTTGCCTTTCGGACAAAAGCGACAGTCTTGCAGTCCAAGTCAAGGCGGCAGAGGCCGGGTCGCGGACCCTTGCGTGGCGCGCCAAAACCGGCTGATGTGCATCTGTGCACAGGACGAGAGGCAGGCATGGAAAACTGGGACGAAATTCGCACGGCGTTTCAGGTGGCGCGGCTGGGCACGGTGTCGGGAGCTGCGGATGTGCTTGGCGTGCATCATGCGACCGTGATCCGTCACATCGACGCCCTGGAAAAGCGGCTGGGGGTCAGGTTGTTCCAGCGCCATGCCCGCGGCTATACGCCAACGGAATCGGGCCGCGATCTTCTGGCGGTCGCGCAGACTACCGAAGAGCAGTTCGCCCATCTGGTCAGCCGGATCAAGGGTCAGGGCGAGACAGTCTCGGGCGAACTCGTGGTGACCTCGATTGCCGGGATCGCCGATCTTCTGACTCCGGTGATAACCAGTTTTCAGGTCAAGTGGCCGGATGTCCGGGTGCGGTTCCTGACCGACATGCGGGTGTTCCGGCTGGACTACGGCGAGGCGCATGTCGCGATCCGCGCGGGCAACGGGCCCGAAGAGCCGGACAATGTGGTGCAGCCGCTGACCCGGATGAAGGCCGGGCTTTACGCGTCGCGGTCCTATGTCGAACGCTTCGGCAAGCCCGGGTCCGAGGCCGAGTTCGAAGGACACCGGTTTGTCTGCAGCGACAACGAGGCCACGCGCGCGCCTTTCCATCGCTGGCTGCGGGCGACCGTGCACCCGGATCAGATCGTCTATGCCGCGACCGAGCCCGCCGCGCTGGAACATGCCGTGCGGCAGGGGGCGGGAATGGGCTTCATCATGACGCTGCGGGCTGCGGATGACCCCGACCTGGTAGAGATCCTGCCGTCGCGCCCGGACTGGGAATCGGCCCTGCGGATCGTGACTCATGTCGACCTGCACCGGACAAAGAAGGTGCAGGCCTTCCTGACCCACCTGAAAGATGCCGCGAAAGAGTGGAAGTTCTGCGCCTGATGCTGGCGGGCCTGTCCCAGCCCATGCGCGGGCATCTGGCGATGCTGACCTTTTCCGCCCTGGTCGCGGGGTCGTTCTCGCTTGGCGTGCTTGCCGCCCCGCACATCGACCCCGGGGCCCTGTCTGTCGTGCGCTTCGTGCTGGCCGGGGTGCTGGTCGGGGCCGCCGCGCTGGCGACGACCGGCATTCCGCGACAGGCCTGGGTCGCGCCGTGGCGCTATTTGGTGCTGGGCGGGCTTTTGGCCACCTATTTCGTGCTGATGTTCGAGGGGCTGAAAACTGCCCCGCCGGTGTCAGCGGCTGCGGTGTTCACGCTCACTCCGATCATGGCCGCCGGGTTCGGCTGGCTGACGTTGCGCCAACGGCTGACGGGCCGGATGGCCTTGGCGCTGGCCATCGGCGGCATCGGCGCGCTGTGGGTGATCTTCCGCGCCGACCTTACAGCACTTTGGGCGCTGGAGATCGGCAAGGGCGAGGCGATCTACTTCATAGGCTGCATTGCCCATGCCGCCTACGCGCCTTTGGTGCGCAAGCTGAACCGGGGCGAGCCTGCGGTGGTCTTCACCTTCGGGATGATGGTGGCAGGGACGTTGCTTCTGGCGGTCTATGCCTGGCCCGCGGTGCTGGCAACGGACTGGGCGGCCTTGCCAGGGGTGGTCTGGGTCACGCTGGTCTATGTTGCCGTCGCCGCAAGCGCGCTGACCTTTGTCCTTCTGCAATACGCGACCCTGCGGCTGCCAGCGGCCAAGGTGATGGCCTATACCTACCTTGTCCCAAGCTGGGTGATCCTGTGGGAGATCGTCCTGCACGGCGCGGTGCCGCCGGGGCTGGTGCTGGTGGGCGTGGCGATGACCGGGCTTGCGCTGGGACTTTTGCTGAAAGAATAGCTCAGGCCCGGAAGGCGGAAAGACCATCTGCCAAGTAGCGCTCGGCCAAAGTCACGGTGCCTTGCGTGTAGGCCGGACCGCCCAGCGCCTGCGCGGTGTCGCTGTCGGCGCGGGTGGCAAGCCAGGCGGTCAGCAGCACCCGACGCAGGAAGATGAGCGACGGGATCATCGCGCGGTCATCCGGGCGCAGGGGGGCGATGCGGCTATAGCCGTCGACCCAAGCGGCAATGAGGACTGGCAGGCGCGGGTCGGTCTCGATGAAGCTCAGCGCCGAGGCGAGGTCATAGGTCCACCAGCCAAAGCCGCAATCGTCGAAGTCGATGGCAGTCAGGGTATCACCGTTCACCATCAGGTTAGCGAGACGCAGATCGGCATGGATGAGGCCAAAGGTCTCGGGCCCGGTGCCATAGGCCTGAAGTCTGGCTGCGAGAACCGTGGTCGCGCGGGCGAGGATGGCTTCGCCGTCCGAGTTCAACCCCTGCGCCTGCCGCCAGTGGCCCCAGTGGGGCTTGCGGCCAAGGATCGTCTCCACGTCCCAGCGCTTGCGGGTGAAATCTGGCGGCGGGGTCCACTGGCGCGCGTGAAGGTGGAGGCGGGCCGTGATCTCCCCCAGGGGGACGAACCAGCGGGCAAGGTCATCGCCGGGCTGAAGCTCCTGCCCGAGGATCGGGGCAAAGGCCACAAGGAAGCGGCCGTCGATTTCGGTAACATGTCCCTGCGCGCCAGCAATTGGGCGGACGGCGTTCAGGCCGGGCAGATCCTGCAGCGCAGTCAGCCAGGTAAGCTCCGAGGCGATCTCGGCCTTCGTGTGGTAGCCCTGGCGGTGCAGGCGCAGGATCAGGTCCCCGGCCCGCCAGGTCTCGTTTTCCGAGCGGTTGAGAAGGGTCAGCGGCGTATCGGGCGGCAGGTCGTAGACAGGCAGCGCCCGGGCGATCACGTCAGACATCGCCGCCCCGACGGAGGAGGTAGATGTCCATGATCCAGCCATGCTCTGCCCGCAGACGGGCGCGCGTGGCGATGATCTCTTCGGCGACCTGCGAGAGCGGACCGTGGATCAGGGTTTCCTCCGGCATGCCGACATAGGCGGCCCACCAGATCGTCACCCCGGCAGGATCGATGGCTGTGAAGGCGCCGCCTTTGTCCAGCATGACCGCCAGCGTCACCGCCCCCTCGGGCCAGCCGTGGTCACGCAACTGGCGACCAGTGGTGATGGTCAGCGGCGCGGCAAGGGTGTTCAGCGGGATGGCATGGGCGGCAGTCAGGGCTTGAAGCGACGTGATGCCGGGGATCACCTTGACCGAAACGTCGGGCAAACGCGCCGCGATGCGCAACGTGCTGTCGTAAAGCGACGGATCACCCCAGACCATCAGCGCGACATCGTTTGCGCCGGGGTACGCGGCGATGGTCCCGGCCCAGACCCGCGCGATGGCATCGTGCCAGTCGTTCACCGCGCCAAGGTAATCGTCTTGATCGGCCCGATGCGGAACGTCGTACTCGGCCACGGGGACCGGGGCGGTCAGTACCTGCGACAGGATCTGGCGGCGGAGGTCGGCTAGGTCGGACTTCGCCTCTCCCTTCTTCGGGATCAGGATCAGGTCCGCCCCGTTCAGCGCGCGGATCGCCTGGCCGGTGACGTGGTCCGGATTGCCAGTGCCGATGCCGATCAGCCAAAGCGTGGTCATGCGCCCAACGCCAGATTGCCGACGAGGATGAGACCGGGCAGCGTCGAGCGGTCCTCGGCCAGCGTGGCCGCAAGCGCTGCGACGGTCGAACGGATCAGCCGCTGGTCAGGTGTCGAGACGGCCTCGGCCAGAAGCGCCGGGGTGTCGGGCGGCAGGCCGTGGGCGATCAGCGCCTGGGCCAGGGCGGGGAAGGTGCGCTTGCCCATGTAGATCACCGTGGTTGCCCCGGGATCGGCCAAAGCAGGCAGGTTCAGGCCGGGCGGCAGGTTACCGGTTGTATCGGCTGCGGTGATGAACTGGACGCGCTGCGCATGCTGGCGTCTTGTGAGGGGGATACCGGCAGCAGCAGCGGCGGCCGAGGCCGAGGTCACGCCGGGGATGATCTCGCACGGGATCCCGGCGGCACGGACGGCGGTCAACTCCTCCTCCAGCCGCCCGAAGATGCCGCTGTCACCGGATTTCAGCCGCACGACATGGGCACCGGTCAGGGCGTAGTCGACCAGCAGGCGGCTGACATGATCCTGCTTGGGCGACGCCCTTCCAGCCCGCTTGCCGACGCCCACCATATCGGCCCCGGGCCGCGCCAAGGCCAGGATCGGACCGGACGACAGGTCGTCGAACAGGACCGCATCGGCTGCCGCCAGCGCCTTCACCGCCTTGACAGTCAGAAGGTCCGGGTCACCGGGACCGGCAGAGACAAAAGTGACAGAGCCGGTCATCAGGCGCCCGCGATCAGGTGGAAGAAGGTGCCGGTCGATAGCCCGCCGCCGGGCTGGAGTCGATAGGACCCGGTCTCGGGAACCGCAGCACCGGTGGCATCGGTCACTTCGGCCAGGGGTGCGTCGGGTTGCTCCAGAATGGTGGAATAGTGGAACTCGTGACCGCGCAGGGCGGTCTTGGCAGGGTGACCGGGAATGGCCTGCAGAAGCCGGGCCTGCCGGTAGCCAAGATGCATCTTCCGGGTTTCGTAACTGGTCACCAGACCCAGAAGCCCCGCCATTGGAAAACGCGTGCCGTCCTTGCCGACGATCACCGCCCCCATCGCCATATAGCCCCCGCACTCGCCATGGACCGGACGAGTCTCGGCAAAGGCGCGAAGGCCGCTGCGAAAGCGGTCGGCACCAGCCAGCGTGGCTCCGTGCAGTTCCGGATAGCCGCCCGGCAGCCAGCAGATATCGGCACCTGTGTCCGGCGCTTCGTTGGCAAGCGGCGAAAAGGGCAAGACCTCTGCCCCGGCCGCGCGCCAGCCATGCAGCAGATGCGGGTAGACAAAGCTGAACGCCGCATCCCGTGCCAGTGCAATGCGCTGGCCCGGTGGTGCGATCTTCGGCCCGTGGGCCGCATTGGCATGGCTTCCCGCCGCCGCGACCAGCGCGTCAAGGTCCACGCCCTCGCGCATCAGCTGGGCCGCCTCGGCGATCAGCGCGGCCAGCGCTGGTTGCTCCTCGGCCTGGACCAGACCCAGATGGCGTTCCGGCATTGCGATGGCAGCGCGTTTGGGCAGGACACCCAGCACCGGCAGCCCGGCCTCGGCCATCCCCACCCGCACCAACGCTTCATGCCGGGGGCTTGCGATCCGGTTCAGGATCACCCCGGCCACGGTCACGCCAGACCGGAAACGGGACAGGCCCAGTGCCACGGCCGCTGCCGTCTGCGCCTGTCCGCTGGCGTCGATGACCAGCACCACGGGCCAGCCCATCCGCTGGGCAAGATCCGCCGTCGCGCCGATCCCCGCCGCACCGGCTGCCGCAACCCCGTCAAACAGCCCCATCGAGCCTTCCGCGAGGATCAGGTCCGCCGGGTCCGGGGCCGCAAGCATCCCGTCCAGCATGGCCCCCGGCATGGCCCAGCTGTCGAGGTTGAAGGACTCTCGTCCCGACGCTGCCCGGTGGAAGGCTGGATCAATGTAGTCCGGCCCGTTCTTGTAGGGCTGCACCACCAGCCCACGCGAGCGCAGCGCAGCCAGAAGCCCCAGCATGACCGTGGTCTTGCCCGTGCCCGAGGCCGGGGCGGCAATGATCAGGCCGGGGGTCACGTGCCGGTGCCGGGAAAGCGCGGATGCGTACCGACCGGGCGATAGCGGCGGTCATAGTCCCCGGCGTAGAGGCGGCTTTCCTCAAAGCCCTCCTGCGCCAGCGACGGCCCGACAAGGATCAGCGCCGTACGCTCCACCTCTGAGGGTACGCTTTCGACAAGGGTTGCAAGCGTTGCCCGGATGATCCGCTGGTCCGGCCAGCTTGCACGCCAGACCACCGCGACCGGGCAGTCCGCGCCGTAATGGGGGACCAGTTCGGCCACCAGTTTCTCGGTCAGATGGATCGACAGGTGCAAGGCCAGCGTCGCCCCGGTTGCGCCGAAGGCGGCTAACGTCTCGCGCTCGGGCATCTGCGTCGCCCGGCCCTCGGTACGGGTCAGGACGACCGACTGCGCAAGCCCCGGCAGCGTCAATTCCACCCCCAGGGCCGCCGCTGCCGCCGCGAAGGACGGCACACCCGGCGTCACGTCGTAGGGGATCCCCAGATCCCGCAGCCGCCGCAGCTGTTCCCCCATCGCAGACCAGACCGAAAGGTCCCCCGAGTGAAGCCGCGCTACGTCCTGCCCGGCCTCATGCGCGGCGGCGATCTCGGTGATGATCTCGTCCAGCGACAAGGGCGCGGTGTTGATGATCCGGCAGCCCGACGGGCAATGCGTCAGCACACCCTCGGGCACCAGCGAGCCTGCGTAAAGGCAAACCGGAGAGGCCGCAATCAGGTCCCGCCCCCGCAGCGTCAGCAAGTCCGGCGCACCCGGCCCGGCTCCGATGAAATGGACGGTCACGGCTGCACCTCCCCTGAAATTGCCCTTTTCCCAAATACTCCCGCCGGAGGCGCGTCCGAGCCGGTTGCGCGCCCTTTGCGCGCAGAGGCGAGACAAGAGGGTTGCGCCGTAAGGCGCTCATTTTGACTCGCGCCCCTCACCCCGCGCCCTCCGCAATCGCCGCCGTCGCTGTCCCGTCCGCCGAAACCGCGCGCGGCCCGCGCAGGACCGAACCCCGCCCCGCCGCCGCCAGCGCTGCCGCTTCGGCAACCGAGCCGGTGCCAAACAGCGCGTCCACACGCCCGGACTGCGTCAGCGTCACTTGCCCCTGCAGGACCTCGGGTTCCAGTGCCAGAAGTGGCAGCCCCAGTTCTGTTGCCAGCGGTTCCAGCCCCTTTGACTTCGCGGCCAGCGTGGCAAGATGGGTCAGGCCCTCGGGCCCACCGGCGCGCAGCAAGGCGTCCTGCAGCGCGGCCAGTGTGACACCTGACCGGAACCCGAAGCCCGCGACGATCATCGGATGACGCTCCATTGCAGGATCGGCAACGCGGCGCGCCACGCCCGCTTGCGACCGATGGCGACAGGCTCGGACAGTTCGATCTTCAGAAGCTGGCCGCCATGCCGGGCGGACCAGTCCAGCACCAGCGCCTCGGTTTCGATCGTTACCGCGTTCATGACCAGCCGGGTGCCCGCTGGCATCACCTCCCAAAGTCGCGTGAGCAGAGCCTCGGAAGCGCCGCCGCCGACAAACACCGCATCCGGGCGGGGCAATGTCTCCAGCCCCTCCGGTGCCTCGGCCTGATGCAGCCGGTGGCGATGGCCCAGACCAAAGGCGTCGACATTCCCTTGCGCGCGTGCAGCCCGCAACGGATCAGCCTCCAGCGCCTCGACCCGCGCACCCCCAGCCAGCAGCCATTCGATGCCGACAGAGCCCGACCCGGCACCGATGTCCCAGAGAACTTCCCCTACCCGAGGCGCAAGAGCCGATAGTGTCAGCGCACGGACCGGGCGCTTGGTGATCTGGCCGTCGTGCTGGAAGTGATCGTCCGGCAAGCCAGAGGCCCGCGGCAGCCCGGGATCGGTGGCCTCGATGGCCGCCGAGACCGGGGCCCCGATCGGGTCGCTCGGCAAGCCATCGGTGACCCGCTCCTTTGGCCCGCCCAAACGCTCCAGCACGGTCAGGCGCGCGTTGGGGTGGCCGTTCGCTGCCAGCCAAGCCGCAAGTTCCGCCAATGCCGCCCCATCCCGCAGGGTGCAGATCACGCGGACTCCCCGGCCCAACACTGGGCGCAGGCGCGCAAAGGGTGCCGCGTGAAGGCCAAAGCAGTGCACCTCTTCCAGCCGCCAGCCCAGCCGGTTTGCCGCCAGCTGAAAGGTCGATGGCGCGGGATGCGACACCCACTCACCGGCGGAGAGATGCGCCATCAGGCTACCCCCCGCCCCGAACCAGAACGGATCACCCGAGGCGAGGACGACCGTGGGAGTGCCTCGGTGGGCTAGAACGGGGGTGGCGTCGAACGGGACAGGCCAGGGTTGGCCCTTGTCTCCGGCGCCGATCAGGGCCAGATGCCGGGGGCCGCCGAAGATGACCTCGGCGGCATCCAGCGCAGCGCGGCTTGCAGCCGACAGGCCCGCCGGTCCATCTTCGCCCAAGCCGATCAGGGTCAGCCAGGGATCACGCATGACACGGATACTCCTTCTGGGCGGCACGACCGAGGCGAATCTGATGGCCCAGGTGATTGCCAAGGCAGGTCTGGCGGGCGTCTATTCCTACGCCGGGCGGACCGAAGCGCCGATGGGTCAGCCGATCCATATGCGGGTCGGCGGGTTTGGCGGGGTCGAGGGGTTGCGCGCCTATCTGAAGGCCGAAGGGATCACCCATGTGATCGACGCCACCCACCCTTTCGCGGCGCAGATGAGCACGAATGCCGTCGCCGCCTGCGAGGCCGAGGGCATCCCCCTCATCGCCCTCGAACGCGCGCCTTGGGTTGCGGGTGAAGGCGACCGCTGGACCCATGTGCCGGACATCCCTTCTGCCGTCGTAGCTCTGGTCGGACCTTCCCGCAGGGTGTTCCTCGCCATCGGCCGCCAGCACATCGACGCCTTTGCGGCCCAGCCCCAGCACGACTACCTCTTGCGGCTGGTCGATGCCCCGACCGGCTCCCTCCCCCTGCCGCAGGCCAAGGTAGTGGTCGCGCGCGGCCCCTTTGGCGTGGCAGAGGACGTGGCGCTGATGCAAGACCACGGCACCGAGATCGTCGTGGCCAAGAACGCGGGCGGCAAGGGCGCGGTGGCCAAGATCGCTGCGGCCCGGGCGCTTGGACTTCCAGTGGTGATGATCGACCGGCCCGTTATCCCGCCCCGCCGCGTGGTGCACAGCGTGGCCGATGTCATGGCCTGGCTGAACGGCTAGGCCGGGACGCGGACTTTTCGAAAAGTCCGGCAAAATCCTTCGAAGGATTTTGGCCCGGTTCATCCCGCGCTCCTCGGTGAATAGACAAAGCGCCCGACGCGGCGGGTTGCAGAGTTTCCCACAATCACCACGGTCCGCATGTCCGCCATCTCGGGCGTAGCGTCGCCAAGCGTTACCGTCAGCAAACGCTCCTCGGGTGTGCTGACGGCGCGGGCGAAGGTGATCAGACGCTCCGGCCCGCATTCCTCGCGCAAGGTTGCAAGTGCCTTCACGAATCCCTCCGGGCGGCTGGCCGAACGCGGGTTGTAGAAAGCCATTGCGAAATCGGCGCGGGCCGCTTGGCGGAGGCGGGTTTCGATCATCTCCCAGGGCTTGAGGTTGTCACTCAGGTTGATGCAGCAGAAATCATGGCCCAAGGGTGCCCCCGCAGCCGCTGCAGCGGCAAGCATTGCGGTGATGCCGGGTAGAACGCGGATGTCCAGCGACTGCCAGTCCGCGCGCCCTTCCAGCGCCTCGAAGACCGCACTCGCCATCGCAAAGACGCCGGGGTCGCCCGACGAGACCACCACTACGCGCTTTCCCGACGCGGCCATCTCCAGCGCGGCGCGCGCGCGGTCCAACTCGACCCGGTTGTCGGACGGGTGAAGGGTCAGGCCCGCGCGCGGCGCGACGCGGGCGACGTAGGGAATGTAGCCGACCACGTCGGTGGCTTCTGCGAGCGCGGCGGAGACTTCGGGCGTGACCAATCGGTCATCCCCCGGACCGAGGCCCGCGATGCAAAGCCAGCCGCTCATTCCGGAAGCTCCGGCCGCCGGCCATGGCCATGGACCAGGACGATTGCGAAATAGGGGCAGTCGGCGGCGTCGACCTCGGCCAACCGCGCAACCCGCTGGTTCGGCATGGTGCCACGCTCGACGAGCCAGGCACCGTCCAGCCGCCCGGCCCGCTCCAGCGCCCGGCGAACACGGGGAAGGTTGCGGCCGGTCTTCATCACGACCAGCGCGTCAGCGTTCTGCATGTGGCGAACCAGATCATCCTCGGGCAGCGTGCCCATCAGGACAGTCAGGACGTCATCGCCCCAGGTGATCGGCGTGTCGGTGGCGTTCCAGCAGCCGGTCATGCCGGTGATGCCGGGGATCACCTCGACCGGGACGCGGCCCTGCAGGCGCGAATGGAGGTGCATGAAGCTGCCATAGAAGAATGGGTCGCCCTCGCAGAGAACGACAACGTCCTCGGTCGCGGCGAGGGTGGCGAGGCGATCCGCCCAATCGTCGTAGAAATGCGCCAGCGCGTCGATGTAGCCCGGGCTGTCGAACGGAAGTTCCGTGGTGACCGGGTATTCCATCGGGTACTCGACGGCGGATGGGTTCAACATTCCCTCGACGATCCGGCGGGCCTGACCGGCCCGGCCTTCCTTGCGGAAATAGGCGATGTGGCGGGCCGTCCCGATCGTGCGTGCGGCCTTGAGGCTCATCAGCTCGGGGTCGCCTGGGCCGAGGCCCGCACAGATCACGCGGCCCATGGTCATTCCTTCCTGGATGCAAGCGCGTTGACGGCGGCCACGGTGATCGCTGATCCGCCGAGGCGGCCCTTGACGATCACGGCCGGGACTGGCGGCGCCTCCATCAGCGCGTCCTTCGATTCCGCCGCTCCGACAAAGCCCACGGGGCAGCCTATGATCGCGGCGGGGCGGGGGCAGGCGGGGTCTTCCAGCATGTTCAGCAAGTGGAAGAGCGCGGTCGGGGCGTTGCCAATGGCGACGATGGCACCCTGAAGGTGGGGGCGCCAGAGTTCCAGTGCGGCGGCAGAGCGGGTGTTGGCCATCTCTTTCGCCAGTGCCGGGACCTGCGGGTCATGCAGGGTGCAGATGACCTCGTTGCCTTTCGGCAAGCGGGCTCGAGTGATGCCTTCGCTGACCATTCGTGCGTCGCACAGGATCGGGGCGCCATCCTCCAATGCTGCCCTCGCAGCGATGGCCATGCCGGGGGTGAAGTGGATGTGTGGCGCAAGCTCGACCATCCCGGCGGCGTGGATCATGCGGACGGCGACGATCTCTTCCTCGGGCGTGAAGCGGGCGAGGTCGGCCTCGGCCCGGATCATGGCGAAGCTCTGGACGTAGATCGCGGCACCGTCGGTTTCATACGTGTGGGGCATAGAGGGCCTTCAGGTGGTCTTGGATCGCCTGGGGCGAAAGGCCCGTCAGACTGGGAATGTCGGCGGCGGAACCGTTCCGGATCAGGTCATAGCCTTGGACGGTGGCGGTGAAAGTCAGTTCGGCCGGGCCGGGATGGGCGCAGCCCTTGGCGCAGCCGGAGACGTGGAGTTGAACGCCATCCGGCAGGCGGGTGGCGAGGTCTCGGGCCAGGGCGCGGGTCTCGCCCAGACCCTGCGGGCAGGCTGGGGCCCCGGTGCAGGCGGTGACGCGAAGGATCGGGTCGGCCGGGTCGGCGATGAGGCCCGGGATCGCGGGGATCGTTCGTGCACCGACGAGGAAGAGCATGCGCCAGGGGGTCGGGCGGATCTCAACGCCCAGGGCGGCG
>JBKDYO010000094.1:0-9852 GCA_046305855.1 Paracoccaceae bacterium | reverse complement strand
TTCACTTTGCGCGCCGGCCGGCAGCTGGTGGAGGGTTTCACCCCCCGCGGTGCGCGGTATCTGGTCTTTGCGCTGGAGGGTGGTGGGGTCGCGGCGGAGCCTACCTTCCACGCGCACCTTCCGGTGACGCCGGTGCTGGAGAAGCCTCTGCCCCGGCTGGGCGGAGTACTTTCCGAGGTGGCGCAGATGTGCCGCCGCACCACGCTTTCCTGTCTGCAGGACGGCTTTGTCGATGGGGTCTGGCGCGAAAGCAGCCTGTGGCTTGGCGATGCCGTGGCGCAGGACTGGGCGCTCAGGGCGATCTCGGACGATCCCCGCCCGCTGCTCTTTGCCTTCGATATGGCGGCGGAAGGGGCGGATGCGGAGGGGTTGCTGCCCTCGGTCCTGCCAGGGGAGATTCCAGCCTATTCGGTGACGGATTACAACTTCAGCTGGGTGGAATTGCTGGCAGGCTGTGCGACCCACCCGGGGATCAAAGACCCGGAGGCCGTGTGGCAGCGGCACTGGGGCACGCTGACCCGGATGCTGGAGCGGATGGCGACGTTCCGGGGGCCGGACGGTCTGTTGCGCAATCCTTCGGGGCGGCGGCTGTTCCTCGACTGGTCGCCGATGAGCCGGGCGGAGCCGAACCTGACCTTGAACCTGCGCTATCTGCATGCGCTTTGGCTGGCGGCGGGGATGGCAGAGAAGGTCGGGCGGACGGCGGACTGGGCCGAAGCGGCGGAGGGGTTGGCCCTCGCGTTGCAGGGTCACCGGGCGGCAGATGGTTGGCGCGAAAGCCCCGGTGGCACCCCGGTAAGCCAGTTGGGGATGGCCTTCCTGATCCTGACTGGGCTGGCCGAGGACTCTAAGCAAATGGCCGACCGGATCGTCGCCGGTTCGCTTGACCTGGACGATGGGCCGAAGGAACCCACCCTCGCCAGCCCGTTCATGCACCACTATCTTTTCCAGGCATTGCAACGGCTTGGCCGTAGCGAGGACGTCCGTGCGATCATCGCTGCCCGCTGGGGGCGCTGGGTGCAGGAAGGTAGACCGACCACGCCGGAAAACTGGTCGATCGACTTTCCTGACGGGTCCGCCTGCCATGGGTTCTCGGCGCATCCGCTGGGATGGCTTGCGGCAACCACGCCCTAGTGCGCGACGAAGCCGGCCTTCAGGTCCCGGCCCAGAAGCTCCAGCGCGTCGCGGTCTGCCTTGGACAGGGACAGAAGTGCCTGCGCCACTAAGGTCCCGAATTCGGCGACCGCATGGTCCAGCGCCATCAGCCGATCCTCGGCATGCGTGACAAGACCGCCCGAGGCCGCGACCTGCGCCGACAGACCGTCAGCGGCCTTGCGCGCCGTTGCGGCGACGTCCGGTGCGGCGGCATCCGCGATGCGGGTCACTTCGGTCAGGCGCTGGCGGGCCATCTGGGCCATTCCGGCCTGAAACCGCGCTGCGCCCCGGCGCGAGGCGGCAGCGCGGGCTTCGATGGCGATGGTGTCCAGACGACGGTCGAGCGAAGGCACCAACGCGTCGATGGCCCGAGCCAGCGCGGCGGGTGCGGCGGCCCGGGCGGAGGCCAATTGCAGCCGCTGTTCGATGGCTTGCCGCGCAAGACGGGTCACGTCCGGGTCAGCCCGGATTTCCTCGCCGAAATGCGCGGACAGCACCTCGCGCAAGACCGCCGGGTCGTCGCCGCGACGCAAGAGCCCGAGAAGCGCGCGCAACAGGACGAAGGCCATACCCGCGCCGAGGCCGGCCTGCCAGGCCACGGGTGCCAGAACACCTCGAACCCCAAGGACATAGGCCGCAGCGACCAGCACCAGGACCGCCCCAAGGGCCAGAGCCGCGCCCCGGTCTGCCAGCGCATCCAGTATCCGGCGACGGCGCAGGCGCCGGCGAAGCGGCAGGGTGGTCTCCTGTCCCTGAGCCATGCCTACTGCTCGGCCGAGATCTTCAGGTAGGCGTTGCCGACCGATGCGGCGGCCGCATCGAACCGCATCCCGCCGGTATCGCGGGCCAGCCTGTCCATGAGCGGGCCGTCAATCTCGGTCCCGAAAGCCAAGACAAAGACCCGCGGTCCTTCGTCCGCTTCGCTGTTCGCGGCAAGGCAGGTTGCCAGCATCTGGTTGGCGGAAAATTCGCCTGTGGTGTCCTTCCCGTCCGACAGGACAACGATGCCGTAAAGCCGGTTCTCCCCTGCTGCGCGATCGGCGGCCTGTTCGGCACGCAAGAGCTCTGCCGCGCGGCAGACCGCGCCGTGCAAGTTGGTGCCGCCGTCGGCGGGCAACGACAGCACCTGACGCTTCAACCCTTCGACCACGTTCGACACCGGCGAAATCGGCGTCAGTTCCTGCACCGTTTGATTGAAGGCGATCAGGCCGACGCGGTCCTTCGGATGCAGCCGGTCCAGAAACTCGGCTGTCGATTCCGTCGCAGCCCGGATCGCCTCGCCCGACATTGACCCCGAGACGTCGAGCGTCAGGACAACGGTTGCCTTGCGCTTGGTGTTGAAGAACTGGTCGATGATCGCATCCGAGACCTCGGGCGAGGGTATTGCGAAGTTCGGGATCGTCGCGGGCGAGGCCGCAAGATCGGTGCCGCCGATCCGCCCAAGGGCGCTTTCCGGGGCGATCACGCCGTCGAGCGGGCGGACAAAGTAGTTCGCAGCCTCGGCCTGCACGGCGGGCGAGGCAAGGTGTGCCAGGAAGAGCTTGGCCGCCTCGGCCTCCTCCGGGGTGACCCAGCCCGAGCCGTCCAGCACGCAGTAGGGATGGTCGCTCCAGAAGGTGCCGTCGGCGGGGAAGACGAAGACCAGCGGCCAGCGCAGTTGCGCGCCTTTCTCGGCATTCGTCCGCATGGTGCCTTCCTCGAAGGCCGAAGCGACATGCAGGAAGGCCGGGCCGCGCGCGGCCATCGCGTTCAGAAGATCGGTGGTCACCATGCCGTATTTCGAGGTGTTGCCCGCCAGGGTTCCCAGCGCGGTCTGCACCGGGGTCGAGTAGATATCGGCGGGGGTAATCCCTTGGGTCTTGCCGGTCACCGAATAGATCACCTGCGCCAGGAACAGGAGCCCCGCGCTGGAGTATTGCGGATGCGTGTGACCCAGCCGCAGCCTGCCCCATTCCGGGTGGCCAAGGCTGGCCCAGCCATCTGGATTGTTCGCAAGATCAATCAGTTGCGCCATCCGGATCGGCTTGTCCGGCCATCCCAGAGCCTCTGCCATCGGCTGCCACATCGCCAGACCGACAGGGGTATGGACTGTCGGCGCGCAGTTCTGCGATGTGATCGGCGCGGGGTTCCTCAGCGCCCATTTCTGTGCCAGCTGATCGACCCAGGCGGCCTCGCCGGGGCTCCAGACCGTTGGTTGCAGCGTCCTTTCGGCGATCTGCAGCATGGATTCGCCGGACAGGACCGACGTGACCTTGACCGTGATCGGGCGACCCGAGCCGGTCTCTGCCCTGGTCTCGGCAAAGCTTGCCACGGCGGCTTCCAGCCAGGCCTTCTTTGTCACCGAAGAGGCGATGCGCACCTCGACTGGCTCACCCGCAGCACCGGGCAGCAGGGCCTTGATGTCGCCGCCCAGACCGAAATAGACGATTGCGGCTGCTGCGGTCGCCGCAGCGCCCAGGATGCCCAGGAAATCACGACGTCCAGAAGCCATGGCCTACCCTTTCCGCCCGTGGTCATGCAGACATTGCCACGAGCGGCCCAAAGCGACCAGTCCTGTCAGAAGTCCAGGTGTTCGACCGACAACGCGTTTTGCTGGATAAACTCGCGCCGGGGTTCGACGACATCGCCCATCAGCTTCGAGAAGATGTCATCCGCCTCGGCCAGGTCATCGACCTTGACCTGCAACAGCGTCCGCGCCTCGGGGTCGAGCGTGGTCTCCCACAGCTGGTTCGGGTTCATCTCGCCCAGACCCTTGTAGCGTTGCAGGGTCAGGCCCTTTTCGCCCTCGGCCAGAATGGACTTCAAAAGGTCGATTGGCCCATGAATCGCCTGCTCCCGGTCCTTGCGGACCAGACGGGCGGGGTCGCGGTAGATGTCGCGATAGGTGCCCGCGACCTGGGACAGGCGGCGCGCCTCGCCCGAGCGCAGAACGGCGCCGTCCAGCGTCCGCAGCTCTTCGACCCCGCGCAGGATGCGGGACAGGCGAATGCCGTGGTCTTGCGTGATGCGGCCCTGCCAGCCGCGCTCGAACTCGGGAGCGATCATGTTCAGGCGTTTGGCGACGACATCGGCGACGGCCTGCAAGTCGGCGTCGGCGCGACCCGGGTCGAAGGCCCCGGCCAGCGCTGCCTGTTCCAGAATGGTGCGCGGGTAGTGCGTCGGAAAGGCGTCGAGCACCCGGCGGAACTGGCGGGCACCTTCGATAACCCGGGCCAGGTCGTTGCCGGCGATTTCGGTCCCGTCGGTCAGGCGAAGAACCGCTCCTTCGGTGCCCATATCCACCAGGTAGTCCTCAAGCGCGGCCTGATCCTTGAGGTAGACCTCGGACTTGCCGCGGGCGACTTTGTAAAGCGGTGGCTGGGCGATGTAGAGGTAGCCACCTTCGATAAGCTGGGGCATCTGCCGGAAGAAGAAGGTCAGCAGCAACGTCCGGATATGCGCGCCGTCGACGTCGGCGTCGGTCATGATGACGACCTTGTGGTAGCGCAGCTTGCCGATGTCGAATTCGTCGCGGCCGATGCCAGTGCCAAGCGCAGTGATCAGGGTCCCGATCTCCTGGCTGCCGAGCATCCGGTCAAAGCGCGCGCGTTCCACGTTCAGGATCTTGCCGCGCAGGGGCAGGACGGCCTGGTTGCTGCGGCTGCGGCCCTGTTTGGCAGAACCACCGGCGCTGTCACCCTCGACCAGAAAGATCTCGGACTTGGAGGGATCGCGTTCCTGGCAGTCGGCCAGCTTTCCAGGCAACGACGCCACGTCCAGCGCAGTCTTGCGGCGGGTCAGTTCGCGGGCCTTGCGGGCAGCTTCGCGGGCCAAGGCGGCCTCGATGATCTTGCCGACGATGATGCGGGCCGGGCCCGGGTTCTCCTCGAACCATTCAGACAGCTTTTCGTTGACCAGATTTTCCACCGCCGGGCGGACTTCTGACGAAACAAGCTTGTCCTTGGTCTGGCTGGAAAACTTCGGGTCCGGCACTTTGACAGAAAGAACGCAGGTCAGCCCTTCACGCGCATCGTCGCCGGTGAAATCCACCTTCTCGCGCTTGGCAATGCCGGAAGACTGGGCATAGCCCGTGATTGTGCGGGTCAGCGCCCCCCGGAATCCGGCCAGGTGCGTGCCACCGTCGCGCTGCGGGATGTTGTTTGTGAACGGAAGTACGTTTTCGTGGTAGCTGTCGTTCCACCACATCGCGACTTCGACGCCAATGCCGTTCTTTTCGCCCACCATGTAGATCGGCTCGGCCATGACACTGGTCTTGGAACGGTCGATATACTTGACGAATTCGCGCACGCCACCTTCGTAGAACAGCTCGATCCGCTGAGGTTCGGCGTGCCGTTCGTCTTCCAGCACGATGCGCACGCCGGAATTCAGGAATGCCAGTTCACGCAGGCGATGCTCCAGCGTCTTGAAGCTGTAATCGAGGTTCGAGAACGTGCCTTCCGGACGGTTGGACTTGGCGCTGGCCAGGAACCGCACCTGCGTGCCCTTGCGACCGGGGGCCGGCCCCGCCTCGTGCACGTGGATGGTGCAATCGCCATCCTCGAACCGGGCGCGGTATTCCATGTCGTTGCGCCAGACCGTCAGCTCCAGCCATTCGGACAAGGCGTTGACGACCGAGACGCCAACGCCGTGCAACCCGCCCGAGACCTTGTAGGCGTTGCCACCTTCGTCGGTGTTGTTGAATTTTCCGCCGGCGTGCAGCTGGGTCATGATGACCTCGGCTGCGGAAACGCCTTCCTCCTGGTGCATGTCAACCGGGATGCCGCGCCCGTTGTCGCGCACCGAAACCGAGTCATCGGCGTGGATGATCACCACGACTTCGGTCGCGTGACCGGCCAGCGCCTCGTCAATTCCGTTGTCGACGACTTCGTACACCATGTGGTGCAGGCCCGAGCCATCGTCGGTGTCACCAATGTACATGCCGGGGCGCTTGCGAACCGCCTCCAACCCTTTGAGAACTTTAATAGAATCAGCGCCGTATTCGGCCATGTTCTTGGGCTGGTCAGCCATGCGTGGGAAACCCTGATCGTTACGCGCGATTTATAGCGTTTTGGGGTGGCAATGTCACCCCTTGGCCACAAGATTTGGTAGCTAAAGAAAGGGGATCACCAGCCCGACGCAGATCAGCAGGACGCCCGAGCCGACATTCAGTTTCCGCACGCTCTCCGGGCTGGACAGAAGCTGCCGCGCCCGGTCCAGGAACAGGGCAAGACCCAGGTTTCCGGCCATCGGAATCAGGGCGGAAAGCGCAATGATCACGACGATGTCGGGGGCGGTCAGTGCCTCAAGCGTGAAGAAGCCCGGCAGCGCGCCCATGTAAAAGAGGATCGCCTTCGGGTTGCCGATCACCGCCGCAACCCCGACCGTAAAGCCCGCCCATATGCCGGGGCGGGTGAGGCGGCTGTCGGCATTCATCGTGGCAGCGGGTTTGCGGATGAGAAGGACCCCCATGATAAGGAAGATCGCCGCGGCGATCCAGCGGAGGACGGCCAGGAAGTCGCCATAGGCGCTTTCGATCCAGGACAGGCCCAGGATCGCGGCCAGGGGCCAGACCAGATCGCCGATCGCAACACCGACGGCCAGCGGCCAGGCAGCCGCAAACCCGCCGGACAGCGCACGGGCGGTCAGGGCAACCCAGACCGGGCCCGGAACCGCCCAGAGGCCCGCCATGCCAAGCGCGTAGAGAAGAAGCTCGTGAAGGGAGACGGTCATGCGGCAGCTTTAGAACAGCCCGCCGAGGAGGTCGAGAGACTTATGTTCGTCCCATCTGTAGCCCTTTTTATCAAGCACTTGCAGGTCACTCATTGGTCGGTCGCGGTGAAGCTTGCCAGTTCGGGCGTCGGTCAGATCAAGGTAGGTGAGCGGATTGGCCGTGGGACGGAAGCCGGCAGCGGGGTAAAGTTTCGCGGTCCCGAAAAGCAGGATATGCCGGGCCGGTGAGTCATCGGCGGTCTTGAGTGCGGCCTGCAGCAATGTGGCGGCGTGGCCCTGACCGCGGTGTTCCGGGTCGGTCGCAACATCGGCGATGCCCGCAATGGTTAGAAGATCCTCACCAAGCCGCACGGCGCGCAGCTGGACGGCCAGATGGGAGATGATCCGGCCGTCGTCGCGGATCACATGACGCCATGAAGGACGGGTCTGAAAGAAGCTGCGGCCGCCGAAGTCGGTCGTGAAGCAGCGGGCGAGCAGCCGGGCGATCTGGGCATCGTCTGGATTTATGAGCAAGTGTTCAGGAATTGCTTCAACCGTCATGGCAGTATCTCTGAGCTGCCGTCCCGATCCGCGACATGCAGGGTCTGACCGCGGTCGGCGAGCGCCGCAAAGAGATCGGGTTCGGTGCCGGTCATCAGGGCTTGGGCGCCCAAGGCGCAGATTTCATCGTAAAGCGCGGCACGGCGGGTGGCGTCAAGATGGGCGGCGACCTCGTCCAGCAGCAGGATCGGCGCACGTCCCAGGTCCTGCGCAAGGGCGCGGGCATTGGCGAGGATCAGGCTGATCAGCAGGGCCTTCTGCTCGCCGGTCGAGCATTGGTCGGCGGGCACGTCCTTGGCGGTGTAGCGCCCGCGAAGGTCGGCGCGGTGCGGCCCAACCAAAGTGCGGCCTGCTGCAATGTCGCGGCGGCGGCCTTCGGCCAAGGCAAGCGCCAGATCATCGGGCTCTGTCGCCCCCTCTGGTCCGGTCAGCGTCAGATCGGCGGAGGGGAAGGCGCTGGCAGGGTCGGCAGCCGCCGCGATGCGGGCGATTGCGGCGCGACGGTGCGCGGTGATCGCCTCGCCGGCCTCGGCCATCTGCGCCTCAAGGGCTGCATACCAATGGGCGTCGCTCACTTGATCCTTGATCAGCCGGTTCCGGTCGCGCATCGCCTTGTCATATGTGAGCGTCTGTTCGGAATGCTCCGGGAAGAAGCTGAGCGTCATCCGGTCTAGAAAGCGACGACGGCCCTCGGCGGCCTCGATCCACAGCCGGTCCATCGCCGGGACCAGCCAGAGCACCCGCAGCACGCGGCCGAGGCTGGCCTGAGTGGCGGCCTTTCCATCGATACGGACCTGCCGCGCCTCGCCGGGTTCGGCCCAGGTCTCCAGCTCATGAGCGGCAGACAGGCCCTGGACCGAGGCCGTGATCTTCCACCCGAGCGCTTCGGGACGACGGGCTAGGTCTTCGGCTGCTGCACGCCGCAGACCGCGCCCGGGAGACAGGAGCGATACAGCCTCGAGGATATTGGTCTTCCCCGCACCGTTCGGGCCGACGATGGCAACGGGGCGGCCGTCAAAGGCCAGCCGCGCGGCGCGATGGCTGCGGAAATACGTGAGCGCGAGGGTTTCGATCGCCAGACCGCCCACCGGTTTTCCCTTTCAGACCAGGCGTTTGGGCGGGATCAGACCCGCATCGGCATGACGACGTAGACAGCGGACGTGTCGTTGCCTTCGCGCATGAGGGTCGGATCGGCAGCCGAGTTGAACAGGAAGACGGCATTCTCGCGGTCGACCTGGCTGGCGATTTCCAGCAGGTACTTGGCGTTGAAGCCGATCTCCAACCGCTCGTCTCCGTAAGCCACGGCCAATTCTTCCTCGGCAGCGCCAGAGTCGGGCGAATTGACCGACAGGATCAGCCGATCCTCCTCCAGCGACAGCTTCACAGCGCGCGAACGTTCCGAAGACACCGTCGCCACCCGGTCCACGGCCTTGGCGAATTCGGAAGCGTCGACTTCCAGCTTGCGCGTGTTCCCAGTGGGAATGACGCGGGTGTAGTCCGGGAAGGTCCCGTCAATGACTTTCGAGGTCAGGGTCAGAAGCGGGGTCGCAAAGCGAACTTTCGTTTCGGAAACCGAGACCGCAATCGTCGCGTCGTCATCGTCGAGAAGTTTCCGCAACTCGCCAACGGTCTTGCGGGGCACAATGACGCCCGGCATCCCGTCGGCGCCTTCGGGCAGCGGTGCGTCAATGCGGGCGAGGCGATGGCCGTCAGTGGCGACGCAGCGAAGGACCTTTCCGCTCTCGCCCTGGCTGACATGCATGTAGACGCCGTTCAGGTAATACCGCGTCTCTTCGGTGGAAATCGCGAACTTCGCCTTGTCGAACAGCCGCCGCAGCACCAGCGCGGGGGCCGAGAAGTTGGACGAATACTCGGACGTCGCCATGACCGGGAAGTCTTCCTTCGGCAGGGTCGCCAGGCTGAACGTCGACCGGCCCGCCGCGATGGTCAGGCGGCCCGCCGCGGCGTCCTCGGTCAGGTTGACCAACGCGCCATCGGGCAGCTTGCGGATGATCTCGTGCAGCATCACCGCCGAGACCGTCGTCGACCCGGCGCGTTCGACCATCGCCGGGGCGCGATCCACCACTTCGATGTCGAGGTCGGTCGCGCGAAACGACACTTGCGACCCTTCCGCCTCGATCAGCACGTTGGCGAGGATCGGGATCGTGTTGCGGCGTTCGACCACCGACTGTGCCTGCGCCAGCGCCTTCAGAAGCGTAGCGCGTTCGATCGAGAGCTTCATCTGACTTCCCCCTGTCGTCCCCTTGAAGGGACAACGAATTTACCCGGTTTCCACCGGTGCACAACTGTTGGATGGGACTGTGAAAGGCTTTGCCGGGGCCGTCAAGAGCGGCCCCTGCGCTTAACCCTGCAGAAGGCGACGCAGAAGCTGCAGATCGTCGGCCAACTGGCTGTCAGTGGTCATCAGCTCTTCGATCTTGCGCACGC
>JBKDYO010000093.1:0-11098 GCA_046305855.1 Paracoccaceae bacterium | reverse complement strand
GCCATCAGCCACGCCGGCAAGGCATTCGTCGCCCTTGGCGCAGATCTGGGTACCCATGAAGATTTCCACGCCGATCGCGCCGTTCGAGGCGTTCTCGACATAGTTCTTGAACACGACAAGACCGTCGTAGTCCTCGTCCTGTTCGTTCGAGTTGGCGGTGGCGCGCAGCATGATGTCCTGCGCGAGCGCCATGCTGGCGGTGCCTGCCAGCAGTGTCGCCAGAACCAGCGACTTCAGGGTTTTCTTCAACATCGTATCCTCCCGTTTGGTGTCTAGTTTGGGTTAGTTGTCAGTCTACAAACCCCAGAAGGCGGGGCAGCGTCAGGGGAATGGCCGGAACGAAGGTAATCAGCAGGATCACCGCGAACTCGACCAGCAGGAAAGGCGTGACCGCGCGGGCGATGGTTTCAACCCGCAGGCCGGATACGGCCGATGTGGCAAACAGCACCAGTCCCATCGGCGGCGTCAAAAGACCCACTGTCAGGTTGACGACCATCACGATGGCGAAATGCACCGGGTCCACGCCAAGCGAGGCGAAGATTGGCCCCAGAATCGGCCCGAGGATGATGATCGCAGGACCGGCGTCGAGGAACATGCCAACGATGAACAAAAGGAGGTTCACCAAAAGCAGCAGCAGAAGCGGGTTCTCGGTGATGCTGAGCAAGGTCGACGCGAGCAATTCCGGCGTATGGGCCAGGGCCGCGACTGTCTTGAAGGCCATCGCCGCGCCGACCAGCAGCATGACGACGGAACTGGTGATCCCGGCGCGGGTCAGCACACCCGGAACGTCGCGCCAGGTCAGGGTCCTCAGAATGAAGATCGAGATGACGAAGCTGTAGCCGACGGCGACCGCCGCGGCCTCGGTCGGGGTGAAGACGCCGGAGAGGATGCCGCCCATCAGGAGGACCGGGGTCATCAGCGGCCAGAAGGCGGATGCCCCGGCGCTGCCCGCCTCGCGCCAGCTGGCACGGGGAAGGGCTTCGGGCAGGTTGTAGCGGTTGGCCATCAGCTTGATGGTGATCATCAGGGCGATGCCGATCAGGATGCCGGGCACGATCCCGGCCAGGAACAGCGCGGCGACGCTTTCGCCCATCACATAGGCGTAGATAATCATAATGCCGGAGGGAGGGATGATCGGTCCGATGATCGCGCTTGCGGCGGTGATCGCGGCGGCGAAGGGCTTGGGGTAGCCCTTTTTCTCCATCTGCGGGATGATGATTGACCCAAGGGCCGAGACATCGGCCACAGCCGACCCCGAGATACCGGCGAACAGCATCGAGTCGACGACGTTCACCTGCGCGAGGCCACCCCGGAAGTGGCCAACCATCGCCTGCGCAAACCCGACGATCCGGGCCGAAATGCCGCCGCGGTTCATCAGCTCTCCCGCCAGCATGAAGAAGGGGATCGCCATCAGCGGGAAGGAGTTCATCCCCTCATAGACGTTGCGGTAGAGGAGGACGATGTCGCGTTCCTGTCCGTTCAGCCACAGCAGCAGGGCAGGGGCCGCCAGCAGGCCGAAGACCACGGGCAGGCCCAGCATCAGGAAGACGAGGAAGAGGGGGAGGAAGAAGCTGAGCATCTATTCGGCCCCCGATCCAAGCATGACGGTATCGGGAATGTCGCGCAGCCCCTCGGGTCCGCGGATCAGTGCGTAGAGGTTGCGGAGCGCCAGTTCTACCGCGACCAGAAGCAAGAGCGCGACGCCCACCAGAAGCGAAGCCATCATCCAGGACTTCGGCACCTTCATCCAGACCGAGAGGTCGAGGCTGACCGGAACGCGGAGGGAATCCGTCTCGAATCGACCGCCCAGACCCGTGACTTCGGACCAGCCGATGCCAAGGGCGATCCAGAGGACCAGGATAGTGACGGCCATCAGAAAGACCGAAAGCCCGGTCGCCACCAGGCGAGGCAACAGGCGGACGACCATGTCGATGGCCACGAACCCGCCGCGGCGGAACGCGGTTGGGGCCATCAGCGCCGTGGACCATAACATCAGGAAGCGCGATGCCTCTTCTGGCCAGGGCAGGGCATTGTTCAGGGCATAGCGGAAGAGTACCTGAGTCAGGATCGCCACGACCATCAGGCCCATGCCGATGGCCCCGATCCAGCGGCCTAGCGCCAGTAGTGCGCTGTTGAGCAGGCCAAGGCCGTTGCAGATGGCCAGAAGTGCAGTCACGTTTCCTCCCTTCGTGCCCCTCTCCCCGGGGGCGATTCAGCCCGTAAAGCTTCCGAACCTGCCTTTCGCAAAGACCAGCGGCTCGCCCTCCTCCAGGGCCAGCCGCAGGACCTGTCCTACGATGATCAGATGGTCGCCGCCGTCGTGCGTAGCATGCTGGGCGCAGTCGAAGCGGGCGATTGCGCCCGGCAAGACCGGCACAGCTTCGGCATTCAGATGCCAGTCGAGACCCGAAAAGCCTGGGCCACCCTTCGAGAACCGGGCGGGAATGTCGGCATGGTCTTGCCCGAGGACATGGATGGCGTAGTGCCGGGCAGTGGCAAAGAACGGGTAGCGCTGCGAGGCCTTGGCGGGTGACCACAGCACAAGTGCGGGGTCCAGCGACAGGCTGGCGAAACTGTTGGCGGTAAAGCCCATCGGCCCGTCCGGCCCTGCGATTGTGACCACGGTCACGCCGGTGGCAAAGCGCCCCAAGGCATCGCGGAACACCCGCGCATTGGCGGCGTCCGGCACGATCCCGACCTGCTGGATGCCCCCATCCGCCATCACGCGACCTCGTGCCCCTGGGCGAGCGTCAGAAGCTCGAACCAGGTCTGGCGGTCCATCGGCACGCGCTGCGCGTCGGAGATCGTGGCGATGCGCGACAGTGTGTTGGTGCCGAGAACCGGGATGATCTTTGCCGGGTGATGCAAGAGCCAGGCCACGGCAACGGCGGTCCAATCGGTGCCCGCGGCCTTGCCGATGGCGTCCATCCGGGCGCTGAGGCCGTCGTTCGCCTCGGCGCGCAGATGGCCACCGGCCAGCGGGCTCCAGGCCATCGGGGCAATCCCGCGTTCCTGCAGGAAAGCCAGATCGCCGTTGGTGAAGGGGTCCCGGCAGTTCAGCGACAGCTCGATCTGGTTGGTGACCAGGGGAGAGGTCATCGCCGATTGCAGCAGCGTAAAGTCCCAGGGCCGGAAGTTCGACACGCCGACGGCCCGCACCTTTCCAGACGCAACAAGCCCGTCCAGTGTCCGGCCGGTCTCGTGGTGGTCCATCAGGGGGTCGGGGCGGTGGATCAGGAGAAGGTCGATCCGGTCCGTCGCCATTTCGCGCAACGACGCCTCGACCGAGGCGGTTATATGGGCGGCGGAGGTGTCGTAATATTTGACCCGTGCAGCCGAGTGGCGGCCGACCGGGGCCACGATATCGCATTTGGTGACGATCTCGATCCGGTCGCGAAGGGCAGGGGTCGCGCGGAGGGCGGCGCCCAGCAAAGCTTCGGCCGCGTAACCGCCATAGATGTCGGCCTGGTCCATCGTGGTGATGCCCTGCGCAAGGCAGGTCTCGATCTTGGCCTGCACATGGCCGGGCGAGGTGTCCGGGTCATCGCCCAGACGCCACATGCCATAGACGAGACGGGATATCGTGATCGGGCCAAGGGTAACACGTTCCATGGTCATCAGCGGCGCACTCCAGTGCCAAGCGGGGTGGCGGGGGTTGTGGCCGGAACCCGGCCGTAAGCGTGAGGCAGCGAGCAGGTCTTCAGCTGGGGCATCACCTTGGTGCCGAAATGGTCACATTCATCGAGGTGCGGATAGCCCGAGAAGATGAAGGCCCGGATGCCCATCTTCTGGTAATCTTCAAGCTTGGACATAACCTGATCGACCGATCCGACAAGCGCCGCCCCGCAGCCCGACCGCGCCCGACCGATCCCGGTCCAGAGGTGGGGCTCGATATAGCCGAACTGATCCGCCAGTTCCCGCGCCCGGGACTGATGGGCCACACCAAGGCTGATCGAGTCATGCGCCCGGTCGCGGATCAGCTTGCCGTACTCGTCATCGAGTTTAGAGACGATGTAGTCGGCATAGTCCCGCGCCTCGGCTTCGGTGTCGCGGACGATCATGTGGACGCGCAGACCGTAGTCCAGCGTCCGGCCATGGGCGGCGGCGCGGGCGTGGACGTCCTGCATCCGTTTGGCCAGCATATCCATCGGTTCCGGCCACATCAGATAGACGTCGCACTGCGCGCCGCACAGTTCCAACGCGTCGGGGGAATAACCGCCGAAGTACAGAAGCGGCCCGCCGTTCTGCTGGTAGGGCCGGGCCGGATCGGTCGTGATCCTGGAAATCTGGTAGACTTCGCCCGCATATTCGATGTGGTCCCGCGTCCAGGCCTGACGCAGGATCTCGACGACCTCGTGGCTGCGTTTGTAGCGGTAAGCGCTGTCGGCAACCTCACCCGGGAAGTCGGAGGAGATCACGTTCAACGTCAGCCGGCCCTGCAGCATGTGGTCCAAGGTGGCGACTGTGCGGGCCAGCATGACCGGCTGCATTTCGCCGCAGCGGATCGCGGCGAGGAAGTTGATGCGGTCGGTGATCGGCGCGCACCCCGCGACGAACGAGAGCGTGTCCTGCCCTACCTGGTAGGAGGAAGGGCAGAGGATGTTGCGGAACCCGTGGCCTTCCGCCCGCTTCACGATGTCCGAACAATGCTCCCAGCTGGACCGCAGGTCGCCGTCCGGCACGCCGAGAAACTGGTAGTCGTCCGAGCAGAGGGCGGCAAACCAGCTGACCTCGCAGGCGTCCAGGTCGGGCGAGGTGATCGGGACGACCGACATGATTCTGTGTCTCCGGCGGTTGCTTTCCTCTTGCGTAGCACCGGCTTTGATGTAGATCAATCATGTATCAATTCTGGATGCGACGGAATGGCTCACCCTGGATCGCTGCCGCTTTACCAGCAGATCGCCGAACTTCTCATCCGCGACATCGCGGCTGGTCGCCTGATTGATGGCGAGCGATTGCCGCCCGAGCGGGACATGGCATTGAGCATGGGGATTGCGGTTGGCACCCTGCGGCAGGCACTGAAATCCCTGACAGAAAAGGGTCTTCTGGACCGGGTGCAGGGGTCGGGCAACTATATCCGGGCTAAGGCGGACGCGGCTTCGGTCTATGCGCTGTTCCGGCTGGAGCGGGTGGAAGGGGGCGGCCTGCCTACGGCGCGCGTCCTGTCCGTTGAGCGCGCCTTGAAGAACCCCGCGCTGCCGCCGTTCGGCGCGAGCCCCGAAGGCCACCGTATCCGACGCTTGCGGTTCCTGTCGGGTCAGGTCGCGGCGGTCGAGGAAATCTGGCTGGACGGGGCCGAGGCCGACCGGATTGCCCCGGGTGACCTGTCGGAATCGCTGTACCTTTACTACCGGCAGCGTCTGGGCATCTGGATTGCCCGGGCCGAGGACAGCATTGGCCAGGGGCCGTTGCCCGACTGGGCCCCGCCCGAGTTTCCGCACCCGCCCGGCACGCCGCTGCCGCTGATCACCCGCATCAGCTGGGCGCAGGACGGCCGCTCGGTCGAAGCCTCGCTGACCTGGTATGACCCCGCAACCGTGCGCTATGTCGCGCGCCTGAAATAGGACCACTCTCATGCTGCACTACGGGATCATCGGTTGCGGAATGATGGGGCAAGAGCACCTGCGCAACATCGCCCTGCTGGAGGACGTCTCCGTCGCTGCGATCTATGAACCCGATCCGGGAATGCGTGCTGCAGCGGCAACGCTGGTGCCGGGTGCCCGGATGGTGGGATCGGTGGCCGAAGTGCTGGCGGTGCCCGAGGTCAATTGCCTGCTGATCGCAAGCCCGAACCACCTGCACCTTGGCCAGCTGGAAGAGATCGCCCGTATCCGCCCGCTGCCGGTCCTGTGCGAAAAGCCGCTGTTCACCGACCCCGCCGATGCCCCCCGGCTGCCAGCCCTTCGCGCGGCCTATCCGGCGCCGATATGGGTGGCGATGGAATACCGTTACATGCCCCCGGTGGCGCATCTGCTGCGGGAAGCGCAGGCGGCGACGGGCGGGGTCAGGATGCTGACGATCCGCGAGCACCGCTTCCCGTTCCTCCAGAAGGTCGGCGACTGGAACCGCTTCAACCGAAACTCTGGTGGGACGCTGGTGGAAAAGTGCTGCCATTTCTTCGATCTGATGCGGCTGGTTGCAGGCTGCAACCCGATCCGCGTGATGGCCAGTGGCGGGCAGGCGGTGAACCATCTGGACGAGGTCTATGACGGCGAGCGGTCCGACATCTGGGACCACGCCTATGTCATCGTCGACTTCGAGTCCGGCATGCGGGCGATGCTGGAACTGTGCATGTTTGCCGAAGGCAGCCGCTATCAGGAAGAGATCTCGGCCGTGGGGGCCAAGGGCAAGATCGAATGCCTCGTGCCCGGGCCGGGCCGCTTCTGGCCTGCCCATCTGGGTGCACCCCCGGTGCCCAAGGTCGTTGTCAGCCCGCGCCGTCCTGCCGGTCCGGTGGAACTGGACATTCCCGTCGACCCCACCTTGCTGGCCGCAGGGGACCACAACGGTTCGACCTTCTTCCAGCACAAAGGCTTTCAGCAGGCGGCGAGGGGTCTGCAGGAGCCAGACGTTTCACTCAAAGATGGCTGGTGGGCTGTCGCCATGGGACTGGCGGCCCAGCAAAGTGCCAGGACCGGTCAGGCGGTGAGCCTTCGGCCAAATGAAGTACCCCTGGATTTGTAGATCGCCTGGCAGCAAATTTCTGATGAACCGGATGAAGCGGCGCGGCCGTCATGCAGCAGGGTTCAAAGAGGGTGTCGGGGCGAAGGGGTCTGGTTCCCGTGCGTTAGACAACCTGCGCCCCGGACACAGGACCAGGCGGAAAGAACTGCTGAACATCATCACGCTTGAGCGGGATTTGACCGGATCCAAGAGTTTTTGGCCTGACGCGTGACGTTGGTCATCTGCCAGTTTGCGTGACGGGCCGAAATCTACGGGCCGATCGGGAACCCTCAATTGGCCCTCGGCGTTGGCGTTCAATTGGGCCTTGCTCTGTTGGCGCACGGGCTCATGTGATCGGGAGTGCGGGGCAGGATGAACGACACAGGCGCGCCGAAGGGCTTTTTGGGAGTTGAAGGCGTAATCCAGGCGCGGCGCGTGAACTGGGCAACCGCAATCTCGATTTGCCTTGGTGCGGCAATCCTGCATTTCGGTGCAGAGATCTTTCTGCCACTGGCCATCGCGACGCTTATCGCCTTTGCACTGTCGCCGCTGGTTTCGAGACTGCGCCAACGCGGACTGCCGCGCATCCTTGCGGTCCTGACCGGAGTAACGGTCGCATTTCTATGCCTTGGGGCGGTTCTCGCCGTGATGGCCAGTCAGGTCAGCCTCGTTGTCGAAAGCCTTCCGGCTTATCAGTCCAACATCATCGCGAAGCTAAACACATGGTCGCCGGAGCAAGGGTCATCCAGCGTTCTGGGCCGTATTGTGGAGATGATGTCCCAGATCAACACAGAGATCAGCGGCGCATTGACAGCTGGTCAGGGCTCGTCGCAGCAGGGCACCGGGGCAGGGGAGCCCGTTTCCGTCGCGGTGGTCGAAAACCAAAGCATCTGGGCGATGCTGCAGGACGTCGTGTTTCCGATCATCAGCCCGCTTGTGACATCCGGTCTTATCATTGTCGTCGTGATCTTCATGCTGCTGGAGCGTGAAGAACTTCGCGACCGGTTCATCCGGCTGTCCGGTGCGAACGACCTTCACCGCACAACCGAGATGCTGGAAGACGCGGGCTCGCGCGTTGCAAGTTATCTGCTGACCCAGATTCTGGTGAATGTCATCTATGCCGTGCCGATCGGGATCGGCCTTTGGATCATCGGGGTGCCGAACCCGATCCTTTGGGCCCTGCTGACCTTGGTTTTGCGCTTTGTGCCCTACATCGGCTCTGTCATTGCTGCGGCGCTGCCCTTGTTTCTGGCCTTTGCAGCCTCACCTGACTGGTCGATGGTTCTGTGGACCGCCGCGCTGTTCGTCAGTGTGGAGATGGTCACCTCTAATGCTATCGAGCCCCGCCTCTATGGGTCGAGAACCGGGCTGTCGCCGTTGGCAGTCATCATATCGGCCATGGTCTGGACCTGGATCTGGGGGCCGATGGGCTTGATCATGTCGACGCCGATGACCGTCGTCCTGGTGGTCCTTGGGCGCTATCTGCCGCAGTTCGAGGTCTTCGACATCCTCTTTGGCAACGAGCCTGTGCTGTCTGCGCATTCGCGGCTGTACCAGCGCCTGCTTGCCGGCGACACGGTGGAATCGGTGACGCGCGCCGAAGAGGCCTTGGAAACGGGCTTTCTGGCGGACTATTACCAGTCGGTCGGAATTCCGGCGCTTCTGTTGGCACAGACCGACTATGATCGCGGTGTGCTTTCGCAAACCCAGGAAGAAGGGATCGCCAGGTCAGCCCAACGGTTCGTCTTGGCCCTCGAGCCTACCGTGGCCGAAGAACGCGCCGAGAGCGATACGGCGCAAGGAGAAGACGACGAGCCGGTCAGGATCATCGTGGCGGGCGGGCGCAGCAATCTTGACGACGTCGCCGCCCAGATGCTTGGCCATGCTTTGTCCGCCGAGGGTGCGGGTGTCACGGCCGTGGCGCGGGCCGAGTTGATGGCCCTGACGGTGCTGAGCACAGACATGCCGAAGCCGAAATGCCTCGTGCTCAGTTTCCTTGACCCGAACCCGTCCCGGGCCTCGCTCTTGATCGTCCGGCGGATCAAGCGCGCCATTCCCGGCCTCAGGGTTGGTGCGGTGATCTGGGAGATGCCGAGTGCCTTGCAAGAGACTGTTGGCCTTTCGCATCCGTCGCGGCGCACAGCAAGCGTTGCCATGCGCGAGCTTGACGAGATCGGGGCGGACTTCGTTGCCACGACGATGGATGAGGCGATGACGATGGCCATCGCCGAGGAAGCTCCGAAACCCTTGCCGGAGCCGAAAAAGCGGCCACCGCGCAGACCGGCGAGATCAAGGCTCGCAGCGGCAGCGGCTTAGGCCCGAAAGTCGGTGGCCGCGACCGCAATCGTGGCCAAGACCCTTGTGCTGCGACGGCCTGGCGGGCGTCCGCCGTGCCGGTTGAACGGGAGACCATTGCAGACGGTTCCGGGTGTCGGGCAGGGAACCCGCCCTTGGGTTTGGACGTTCAACCGGCATGGAACTCACCTTGGCCCCTGAACGGGTGGCAGCCGCAAGAAGGACTGACGATGCAACCAATGGTTCCCCCTTTTTCCCTGGCAGACCCGCGTGACGGGCATGAAGAGCGCGATCAGTCCAAGGCGCTGATGGCGCTGTACGATCGCACTGTGGATTCAGTGACGGGCTATGCGACGATGGTCGAGAAGGCGGAGCCCGCGTTCCGCGACACGGCCGAGCGATTTCGCGCGCTGCATGCGCGACATGCAGACAGCTTGGCGCGGCTGCTTGCCGAGATAGGGGCCGAGGCTGAAGCCGATGGCACCATGATGGGCACTGTAAATCAGGCTGTCGTGACGTTCCGCGCGTTCTTCGACGACATCGATGAGGATGTCATGGACCAGGTGCGCAGCGGCGAAGACTGGGTTCTGAAGGCCTTTGACGATGCCATACTTGAACAGGCCGGTGTGGGCGCTGCCGACGAACTTCGCTTGATGCGGGCCGAAGTGGCCGGGCTTCTGGCCGAAACCCAACATCTGGGCTGAACCAACCCCCGGGAAAACTCCCGTTCCCTACAATTCAATGGAGACCAAAATGAACACGACCGATCTGAAAGAGAAGCTGGCTGCCACTGCCGACAAAGCCCGGGAAACTGCGGCAGCAGCGATGGATGTGGCAAGCGAGGCTGGGCGCACGGTGAAGACCGAAGTCAAGGCGCAGGCAGCGGAGACCTTGAACACTGTCCGTGAAGCGGCCGGAGAGCGGGCCGAGGCTGCCCGCGATACGCTCGTCCACGCCGGAGACCGGCTGGCCGAGACACTGGAGACCGAGGCGCAAGCGGTGGAGGGCATTCCCTCGCGTCTTCTGGGCGGGCTGGCCGACGGCGTCGCGACCGTGACGGATGGCCTGCGCGGTCGCACGCTGGGCGATCTTCTGTCTGATGCACACGGCTACGCGCGGCGTCACCCGGGAACGTTCGCCGTCGGAGCCGCCGTCGCGGGGTTTGCCCTGGCCCGGTTCCTGCGCGCCTCGAGCACGCGGATGACGGCAGAAGCGCGGGCCGCCGAGGCGACGGATCGGCTTTACCGCGACGCTGCGCGCCGCACGGTCGATACGCTTGGTCACCCCACTGACGGAGGACAGCGTGGATGACCGGACCTGAGAACGGTAGCAACCCGGGCCGCGGTCCGGGTGCCATGATGGCCGATGTGCTGGCGGGGATCAGCCGACTGGTGCAAGGCGAATTGGCGTTGGCGCGGGCGGAAGCGGCCGAAAGGTTGAATTCTGCGCGTCAGGCAGCGATCCAGGTGGCAATTGCGGTGGTGCTGGGCATCACCGCGATCAACGTATTGGCGACAGCCGCCATTGCGGGCTTGGTTGCCATGGGATTGGCCCCGGTTTGGGCTTCGACCCTTGTCGGCGGCATCCTTCTCTTGCTTGCCCTGGGCTTCTCGCAACACGCCGCCCGACTTCTGCGCGATGCGGGCTCCCGCCCAAAGCGCAGCAGCGCCTCGATCAAGCGAGACGTGGAAACCCTTCAGACCATGGTGAAACGCGATGCAACGGCATGACACGACTGACCTGACCCCTGACGAGATCGCCGCCGCACTCGAGCGGGAACGCAGCGAGCTCACGGCAAACATAGACGGTCTCCGGGACCGCCTGTCGCTTGATGCGCTGGTTGGCGACGCTTTGGAGTATGCACAGGCAAACATGGCGCCTTACGCCCGTGCGCTGGACGGAGCGGTGCGAGCCAATCCGATGGCCGCCGTCTTGGCCGGTGTGGGTCTGGCCTGGTTGGTTTTTGGCAAAAGGCACGGCAGCGCATCCGTGCCCGAGGCTCCGCTTGCGGGCACCAAGTTCGAAGCACTGTCACGCTGGGAAGATGAAGGTGGGCCTGCCGCGCCCCTTCCGGCCGACGACCTCGACTGGATCGCCGAGGCCGACGCGCTGCGGAGCAGAACTTCGGACGCCCTTGCCC